>NZ_JBHION010000011.1:0-78174 GCF_042195515.1 Bartonella sp. CB10SXKL
GGGAATGCTTGTGTGAGTGGCTCTTGTGAGATTTATGGCTCTGTTTATGGCAATGCTAAAATCTCATATTGTGCAACAATCTGGGGGCGTGCTTATGGCAATGCAAAAATCAATAAAAAAAGCAAAGTAAGGTTAGTTCCAAAAAATTGTGAGGTTTATGAAAGGGATAAGCTTGTCAATATAACTGATAAAACAGAATAAAAACAGGTATGGGGGGCGTGCATTCTTTATGGTTATAAACGCATATAAAATGCATTGCTATAAACATATCATAAAAGAGAGAGTAAAATAAAAAAAAAGCCGTGCCAAATGATATGACGCGGCTTTCAAATAACGATTATAATGATAAAAAATAATCATCCACAATGGAGTAATGAATGCATATATACAAAACGTATCATATTGCAAGTTCTCTATTAGAGATATGAAAACTTATCAAAAGGAATGTAAATGTGCGTATGATCTTTAATCACTCATTTGAATGAGAGAACCTATAACGCTTGTTATGGCTATTAAACATATCAAACAAATCAAAATGCTCGGTAGCTTTAACAATCCAATCAAAAGCAAATGCATATTAAGTGAATATCTTATAACAAAACGGTTTTTTACATTTACGAGCATTGGTTTTTAAAAGCAGATTTTTATAAGAAAAATAAACAAACGCTTTTATAAAATGTAAGGTTTTCAAGATTTTGCTCTGCTGTGAAAGCTAAATCTTAATTTTCTCATAAATGAAACGTTTTTAAGAGCAAATGATAACTAAGTTATAACTGTTATAAAAAAAGTTTTAACGTTTCTTATAAAGATCTCATTTTATGTTTCAAACGTTTAAACGTGCATTTAAAGAGGTTCTCATAAGCGTATTTGTACTTTTCATTAAAACCTAATTTCTTTAAATATTAGCCGGTTCATTTTTGGGGATGTTATCTTAGAATAGAGCATTCTTTAAACATTACAGCTTTTGACTCAAAATTAAGTAAAAACCCATACCTTATGATGTTACAATGGTTTTGAAGTTTGTTTGCTTATCTTTGTCTTAATAGCTGCCCCCAAATTTGGAAAGAGCTCTTTTGGTTTCGTATTTTTAAACTATAACTTTTAAAACGTTTTTAGTACCAAATCTAAAGTAGATAGTTATTCTACTGCCATGGCATTATTTGCCTCCATTTTTTTGTGGAAGCGAATAGTTCCATTCTTAAAGACTAGCCTGCAATCTATTCATTAAAAGGCTTTTCATTTCATAAGATATAGCATTTTGAATTTCATGACCTTTATTTCCTACCTCGGTAAAAAATACCGTGGTTATAAAATCGATCTTGTCTTTAAATCCTTTTATGCAATCTTTATAAACTAAACCTATAAGCTTATAAAAGTTTTAAATGATTACCTTCTTATAGGATACTATAACAACTTTAGATTTTGCGCTCCCCAATTTTGAGGACTGCAAATCTTGTGTTTTTATCATGCGATTAACAATCCAATCATTAAAACAAGATGTGATCTTTAAACGTATGTTATCGATAATTCCAAACAACTAAATTTTTAAACAATGCGATTTTGAGTGATAAAAACGTATCATAAAATTTATGAACTGTTATAAATGATAGCTGCTTTTCATTTTATTTGAATACACACATGCGTTATAATATTTACATCATGATTTGCTTTTTATGGTCTATTCATGCATGGCAATCTTATATAAAAAATGGTCAAATGAATCATGCATAAAAGTGTGGGTTCTTAAGTGGATTCATATAAAATAATTGCACACAACATATTGACTTTATTGCGTTTTTTGATATTATATCGAATATGCCTTTAGATAGATACAGATAAGACAGACAGTCTATCACGTGTTCTTGTTCTTCGAACCACCTTTTAAAAAACATCCTTTGAATCGCACTTAGAGCACTTTCATCTGGTACAAAGATTATATATAAAAGGCAATTTAATAAATAAATAAAAACAATTAGTTATTAAATAGAACAAAGATAAACCGCGCTATCAGATGATATTGTAGAGAGTTCTAAGGGAAGAAAAAATTGGTGCACAAACGTGCACGCCGCCCGCATCGCTCTATGTGAATTTTCTTTATTTTCTCATTACTTAGATAGTAAAAACTCTCTTTAAATTTACTGTTTGTAACTCTATAACGATATTATAAAATGATAACTGTAATAATATGAAAGACGAATTAATCCTTCTTTGCTAACAAATATTTCAACCACACCTCGTGAACTAAAAATTTTTCATTCTTAACAATTAAGAATCTGAGTAACTCTTCCTTACCTCCTCATTCTCACTCAAAGTCAAAGCTCCCTTTTTTCACCATAAAATAGTATTTGCAATGCATAAGATTAAAAAATAAAGGCCCTATCAAAGAAATAGGACCTCTTAAATTTAAGCTCCTTTATCCTACAAAACTAGAATTTGTAAGCTATTCCTGCGCGAAAATCATTCGTCTTATACTTAACTTCAATCTCGTCTTTAAATTTCTTTTTACCAAAATCTGAGTAACGGTATTCCGCACGCACAACAAAATGGTCTGTCATTGCAAAATCAACACCACCACCGAGAGTATAACCCATCATCGTTTTTGTTACATCCGATGTCCTATTAAATGGCTCACTTCCCGTAATTACTGTCGACAAAATATCTTGAAACTGTCCATAAGAAACACCACCAGCAATATAAGGCATCACACGCCCTGCAGAAAACCCAACACGCACCCGTGTAGCACCTGTCCATTTTTGTTTTAACGTATGATTAAAAGTTAAACTGTCTTTCTCTTCTTTAGCCTCTGTAGCAGAACGAGAAAAGCCTCTACCCTGTCTCCTGACAAGTTTTGCCCTTTTTTGACTTTTTTTTTCTGTACTTGCATCAGTATCACTACCCGATTCTTTAGTACCCAATCCTTCAGTGTCCTTTCCATCAGTATCAGTCCCACCAGCACTCGATTCATCAGCCTGAAATTTTGTTTTTGTATCCTTTTTTTCCGTTAAAACGATATCCGTATCAATCCCCATAATAAAATTATTACCGAGATCAAAATTAACACCCGCATAAAAACCACCTATAAATCCAGAAAGATCGGGCAGATACTGTTTCTCGATGGGGATCCATGGTTTACTTTTACTCTCCTCAGTATGATGGAGAGGAATATCAACATGAGGCGTTATTGCAGAAATTTTACTTGAAAAGCCCCCAACTTGCCCCCCAAAATAAAAACCTGCCCAAGAAAAAGGTGAAGAAGCAACAACTTCTGAGGCAACATGTACTGGCTCTTCATGAGCCACCACATCTGCAGCCTGTACTATAGAAGGTGAAATTAACGAAAAAACAGATGCTGTTATAAATTTTGTATTCATAAAATTATACCCCATTGCTAAATTTAAATATAATCAAAAATCACATTTAGAAAAACAAAGTTTTATAAAATCTTATGCCGCAAAATCGCATGTACTCCTTTATAGTTACATTTAAATCTATCACTATACTAATATATCATTACATCAAAATTTAATATTATCAAATAAATTTTAAAATATTATAATAATCAATACTTCAAATAATAAATATTTAATAAAAAAACCTATTATATTTTTAAAAGGAAAAAATATAAAACATTTTGTACCAATAATACTGCAAAAAAATCACAAAATAGTACATTTTATGCATTTTTTATGAGAAAAAATTCTAAAAATGATGTAATAATTTTTAGAAAATTGATATTCATTAAAAATATTATAAATACCTCAATAATCTTACATCAAAAATGCATAACTGTAGATTCTACATAGTATAAAAAATCACACCTATTTTATACTAAAATCATACCTTTTTTCTACCATTTTCTAAAGGATGAGATTATTAATTACGCACAATATCATTATCCTTCTAAATCTTGTCCCCAAACAAAAATTCTCAATTATTTTATTTAAAAATTGCTCTTCCCCTATTGATTTCTATATTATCATCTGCCTTTATTGCAAAACGGTCTTTATTAGGAAAAGTTATAAAACATCCCTTCATACAAATTGTAATTGTTTGATGAGTATTTAAAGAAATTTTTGAAGGTATACTTCCTTCAACAACAATGAGAGATTGTATCTTTAAATCAGTATTCTTCACTGTTGCAGCAAAAGCTGTTATGGTAAAAATACTTAACAGAATAACTGTAATCAAAACATAAGTATATTTCAGCATTCTAAGATTCCTTCCTCAGCAAAACGCTTATATAGGCTAAATCGAAGAGCGTTGGTTATATGAGAAGGTGAAGTAATATTAGGCACATAAATAGCCAAATTAAAGGAAAAACTCTTACGATCAAATGCCGTAAAACTCACCTGTGGGATAGGATTTTTTAAAACGCCTTCTGTCGAAGAAGCAATCTCTAACAAAATTTCAACAACATGCTCTGGAGTAACCTTAGATGATACAATAACTGGTATATCAATTCGTCCTACTTTATTGCGTCGTGTCCAATTACTAACATTATTATTAATAAGGCTTGAATTGGGAATAATAATCGTCTTACGCTGAATAGTCTCAAGTTCCGTTGCACGCACACTAATACGCTTAACAATACCAGCTACTGATCCAGATTCTATATAGTCTCCTATTTTAAATGGTCTTCCAACTAAAATAATAAGTCCAGAGACAAAGTTTTGGACAATATTCTGTAAACCAAAACCTATACCCAGTGAAAGTCCTCCAGCAATAAGAGCGAAATTTCTAAGATCCAAACCTGCCATTGATAATCCCGTCAAAGCAGATACAACAATGCCTCCATAACTTATCACTGTTTTGATAGAATTACGTATACCAGAATCGAACTCTCCATGAACCAACACCACACTATCTAACCAACCAATAAATCGGCGAATAAGAAACCAGCAAACACAAAAAGAAATCATTCCTGTTACAAGAGAAATCAAAGAAAGAGTAATATTTCCAATCTGAAAACCGGTCACCGATTGCCACAAAACTGCTTTTAAATCAGAATAGGAAAATCCAAACTGTACAGCAATTGGTATTGCACAAAATATAACAATAAATAAATTGAGAAAAACGCTCACAAAAACTCCCAATTGATTCATCGTTTTTTCTTCTAAATGAAACCTCTGCATCAAAAGATGACCAACCGTTGTTTTCATAAATTGGTCTTTAGTTCCAAGTGCTTGAGCGCTTTGTATTCCTAAATACATGAGAACTAAAAATGCTCCATCAATCATAATTTGCTGCATAATAAAACGCGCAAGACCAACATAACCTAAAAAATTCAATACAAAGAGCAGTAATCCCAAGCCAATAAGAGGAATGCGTATGTAAAATGGACAAAAGTATGGCTCTTTTTTTTCTCCTTGAAAACGCCTACGTCTAAACCGCAAAGGTACAAATGATATTATAAACAGCAATATTGCTACAAGAAAAACAGCAATAAAACTTTTAGCAATTGTCAAAGATAGAGGCGCTGAAATGATTTCATAAATACTATCAAGAACAGCGTCAAATGCCAAAACACCCCCTAAAGAAGTGAGTAAAATCACTAATTGATAAGCAGATGATGGTGCAATACTGAGAAGACGCACATGGGGCATATTCGATGATAAAAGAACAATCGCTAAGCGATTGATTAAAAATACTAAAATAATTTGACAACCTATCATATCAAAAACTGTTGTAAGCTTACCTAGATCTAAGTTAAAACTACGAAACAAAAACAACACAAGATAAACGCAAAGAATACATACAAGTGAAGGTAAGAGAACTGAAATAAAGGCAATCAATAAGCGTTGTAAATAAGATATTTCCTCATTAGACTTCGTAAAGTGGCAATACACATGAACAAGAACTTTTTGAGAAAAATACGAAAGACCCAAAGTAATAAAAAGTGGAATTAAAAAGCAAAGGAATAGTTGTAAAAACTTGAAATAAAATATAAAATTCCACCAAGAATCTAACAACAAAAGAAAATCTGATGAAGCCTCTTTTGTTTTTTGGGCGAGATTTTTAACCATCGGAATCGAAAACTCAAGCCTATACGTAAGCGTGCGTTTAAAAAGCTCCCGAGATTGAGAAATAGAAAGTTCAGCTATTCTATTTGCTGCTAAGAAAATTGCTTCAAAACGAAGCATGATACTGTTAATTTTAGCTTTTTGCTCTATCAAGTAAGAATATTCCTTCACTGAGCTTTTCAGTTTTTTCACGTCACGATGGAGCTCCGTTAATTGATCAAGAAGTGTATTAATCTCATTAAGAGGAGGACGCAAAACAAATGCTGCCTCAATAGCACGTTCACTGATATCTTGTGCACGTAACCGCAATTCTTCTAAAGCACGCTCATCTTCTGGCTTTCTGTCAAAATCTCTTTTTAAAGTTTCAGTATTTTCTTCAAGAGTCTCAATAATCAACAGTTGTTGTTGAATAATTTCATCAACTGAATAAGAAGCTATCGTTTGTTCCACAATTGTATTTTGTGCCCCCCGATTCCCCCATGCACCAGAATTAAATACAAAGATAATCCCCAAAAGAAGGAAAAGTATGTGGATGTTTTTTCTACAAAATGAATACATATCTACCTTACAAGCACAAAAAGGATTTTATTCCTCTCTTTTAAATATGGTATAAAGCAGCTATTTTCAACTTTTATAGAATAATCTTATAAAAGCTTTCCCTTATCCTATAATACTGATAATAAGATAAAAGAATGATAAATAATATGAACTCAATAAGATTAACGAAGGCACTCTAGCATGTTTTTTTTGCACCTTTATTGCAAAAAAGAAGATTTTCTTCCTTTGACAACCTGGATTTTTCTATCCAGTTTAGGTGTATTCTTGACGAGTACCTTAGGAACGCGTGCTTACTTAATCAAACAATCACACACCAATAATATCATTAAAACGAATAGATTTGATTTACAAAATAAGTGTGATCAGTTGAATGCTACCACAACTGAAAACAAAAAACTTGTAACACCCCATGCAGAATCTATTTTTATGAGAACCGTTCAAAGAATCCTAACATTGGATTTCTTTTTAATAAAGGTTCCAGCTGTTGATACACGATTTCGTAACGTTAAAACGCAATATTTCTCAAATAAACGCGCTCCTCCCAATGAACATACTTAATTCTCTTCCTTGAATTATAAAAACGATCATCTTATTTTACTTGTGCTTTTAACTTTGAATAACTGTTAGATTGCCTATTAGCGGAATATATCATGCGTACACCTGGTTGGTTAACTACCCTTTATTGTTTTATTCTTTTAAGCAGCATTTATGTTGCCTTACCCAATTTATTTTCACAAGAACAAGTTAAAAACTCGAAATTCTTACCCGACACCCGTGTAGCACTTGGTCTTGACCTTCAAGGAGGCTCTTCTCTCCTGCTCGAGGTTGATAGCAAAACGTTAAAACGCGATCAGTTACATATAGTTTTAAGCAATGTGCGCAATGTATTGCGTGAAAAACAAATCCGCACCTCAAGTGTGCGTATCGTTGAAGATAGCGTTATTGCCCTTATTTCTGACCCATCGCAAACTGAAAAAGCACTCTCTGCTTTGAAAACATTAATAACCCCCATACACAGTAGCTTTGGCACAACAGAACATAACATCACGATCAGTGCTCAAAATGAAACTCTCCGCGTCACATTAACGGAAGCTGGTATAAAAGACCGTGTAAGCAATGCTATTGAACAAAGCTTAGAAATCATCCGTCGTCGTATAGATCAAGTTGGTGTTTCAGAACCAGCCATCCAAAAGGTTGGAAATGATCGTATTATGGTCCAATTGCCTGGCCTACAAGATCCAAAACAACTGCGTGATCTTTTAGGAACAACCGCTAAGATGAGTTTTCATCTTGTTCCTTCTAATGTGGATCCCAATAATCCCCCTATAGGTGTTTCTATTCTCCCTGGATACACTGATGCAACACAACATTATGCAATTTATGATCAAATTGCTTTAGATGGAAATGTCCTGAAAGATGCCCGTGCAGGTTTTGACCCCCAAATACCAGGACGTTCCATTATTTCATTTACTCTAGATTCCGCTGGCGCAAAAATATTTGCCGATATAACACGACAAAATATTAACCGTCCTTTTGCCATTGTTCTGGATAATAAGGTTTTAACCGCTCCGACCATCAATAGTGTCATTCCCAATGGACAAGGTCAAATTACAGGAAACTTTGACCCCAAAGAAGCCTCAACTCTGGCTGCTCTGCTTCGTGCTGGTTCCCTCCCCGCACCACTCACGGTCATTGAAGAGAGAACCGTAGGCCCAAATCTTGGTGCTGATGCCATCCAAATGGGACTTTACACCGGCATAATTGGCTTTATTCTTGTTGCAATTTTTATTTTTCTTCTCTACCGTATTTGGGGATTAATTGCCAATATAGCACTAGCTCTGCACACGATTTTAACATTTGCTGCACTGAGTCTTTTGGGAGCTACGCTTACGCTGCCTGGTATTGCTGGTATTATTTTAGGCATCGGTATTGCCGTTGATGCTAATATCCTTATCAATGAACGTATCCGTGAAGAAAGTCGAAAAGGTGTGGGTGCTTTTGCAGCCCTAGATCGTGGATTTAAACACGCTTTTGCAACCATTGTTGATGCAAATGTTACGGCAATTATAGCGACTGTCTTACTATTTTGGTTCGGCACCGGTCCCGTTCGTGGTTTTGCCGTAACAATGTTGCTTGGTATTATCATCTCCATGTTTACAAATATCACCATTGTACGCATCATCATGATTTGGATCGTTCGTAAATGGAAAATTAAAAAGTTGCATATTCACTCTGCTTTCAACATCATGCCACAAAACACAACTTTCCACTTTATGAAAGCACGCTTCATTGGTATTGGCGTCTCAATTGTTTTATCAATGGCTTCAGTTTTTCTCTTTTTTAAGCCTGGATTGAATTTTGGTATTGATTTCATTGGCGGAAGCCAAATGAGTATTACCACCAAAGCACCAGCAGATCTAGCAACTCTGCGTTCCAAGCTTTCTACTCTTAATGTTGGTGAAGTTTCCTTGCAAAATATTGATAACGAAAACACCGTATTAATTCGCATGCAGAAACAAAGCGGTAGCGAAGCACAACAAACCATCGCCATTGATAAGGTTAAAACAGCTGTACAAAATATCTATCCCGATACCACATTCGATCAAATAGAAGTTGTTGGTCCCAAAATTTCAGGCGAGCTTGCCACAGCTGCTTTTACTGCTGTTATTCTTGCGGCTATTGCCATGTCTCTCTATATATGGTTACGCTTCGAGTGGTTCTTTGCCGTTGGAGCAATTATCACTCTCATTCTAGACACCACAAAAATGATTGGCTTTTTTGCTTTATTTCAATTTGATTTTAATTTAACAGCTATCGCTGCGCTCTTAACAATTGTTGGATATTCTATAAATGATAAAGTTGTCGTCTATGATAGGATGCGCGAAAATATGCGTCTTTATAAAAAAATGCCGTTGCGCGAGCTGATTGATCTGTCAATTAATCAGGTTCTTGTACGTTGTTTTTTTACATCAGCTACAACAATTCTTGCGATGCTCCCCATGGCGATATGGGGTGGAAGTGCTGTTCATAATTTTGCATTACCCATGGTCTTTGGGATTATTATTGCAACATCATCCTCTATCTTTATTGCTGCTCCTATTTTACTCCTGCTAGGAAATTGGTGGCGTGAGCGAAATAATCGTGCAAATATCAAAGTGAAATAAAAATGCCCTTTAATGCGTATGGTACATCTCGCCTCTCTTCTCATAGAAATATAGTCGTTTTCATTCATTCGCTTTTTGATCAAGAATAGTAAATAATCCATGCTCCACGACACACCACTTATCACAACTATTGTTGCAGGCTTATGTTTAGCATTTCTCTTGGGAATGATTGCTAGCCGTTTACGTATTTCACCACTTGTAGGCTATTTGTTAGCTGGTGTTATTGTGGGACCCAATACAGGCGGATTTAAAATAGATTCCGTCATCATTAATCAACTTGCTGAAATTGGTATTATTTTGCTGATGTTTGGTGTTGGGCTCCACTTTTCATTAAAAGACCTTTTATCTGTCAAAGCTATTGCTGTCCCTGCTGCTATTGCACAAATGGCATTTTCTACTTTTCTAGGTTTGTGCCTTGGTCTGATTATGGGATGGGGCTTCAGTGGTAGTTTGATCTTCGGTCTTGCTTTATCCATAGCAAGTACTGTTATCCTGCTACGTGCTTTGCAAGAGCGTCATCTTATTGAAACAGAAAAAGGACGCATTGCCGTTGGATGGTTGATTATTGAGGATTTAGCAATGGTCCTTATACTTGTCCTCATCCCTTCCTTGGCAAGTGCTCTCAGCAATACCAAAAAAGAAGCGTTGGATCCTCTTGTTCAATGGTTGGATTTAAGTATTTGGGGTATTTTTGGTCTCACCATCCTGAAAGTAATTGTATTTATTGCACTTATGCTCGTCATTGGGCGACGCGTTATCCCATGGCTTTTAAAAATGAGCGCACAATCGGGATCACGTGAATTATTTCGTCTTAGCGTCTTTGCTATTGCATTAGGAGTAGCTTTCGGAGCTGCTCATTTATTTGGTGTTTCCCTTTCTCTTGGTGCTTTTTTTGCTGGTATGGTCATGAGCGAATCAGAATTAAGCCACCGTGCCGCGGAAGAATCTTTACCACTGCGCGATGCTTTTTCTGTTCTCTTTTTTGTTTCTGTAGGCATGTTATTTGACCCCGAGAAACTCTTAACTCATTTTTTCCCTCTCTTAGCAACCTTATTCATTATCGTAATCGGAAAATCTGCTGTTGCCTTTTTCATCGTTAAGGCTTTTCGCTATTCTAATGCAACAGCTTTGACTATTTCTGCAAGCCTTGCCCAAATCGGAGAATTTTCCTTTATCCTTGCTGGTTTAAGTTTAAGCTTAGGACTTTTAAACAATGACGCTCATGATTTAATTCTTGGAGGAGCAATTTTTTCTATTTTGCTTAATCCTCTTGTTTTCATTGCCTGTAATAAAATTAAAAAACGTTTAGAAAAAAATTCTGCATCTTCACAAAATACCCAAACAATTATTGATATTGATCCACAAGATCCTGACCAAGATTTTTTACCAATGACCTTAAAAAATAACCATATCGTAATTATTGGCTATGGTCGTATCGGTAAGTGTGTTGCATTATCTTTAATAAATAGAGGTGAACCTATAGTGATCGTAGAAGAATCAAAACGCCTCTCTGATAAAGCGATTGCAGATGGCTTTGAGGCTATTTGCGGCAATATCATTCAACAAGAAATAATGAACGCAGCAAATATAAATAATGCACATAAAGTTGTTATTACAATGCGAAGTACCATTGAAGTAGGAGAATGTATCGTGAATATCCGTGATATGAAGAAAGATATCCAAATAATCACACATGCATTATCCGACACAGAAACAACATATCTCATTGATTTAGGTGCTGATGTTGTAGTAACAGATGATGAAGAAATTGCCAATGGCATTATAGAGTATATAACAGAACGAAGATCTGTAAGGAATATGCTCAATCATGAAAATTTACAGAAAACATAAAATGGATACAGAATCGTGAAAATAAAGCAATTTATATGGCCATTGATTGGTATCTTAGCAATGCTGGTATCTATTCGAATTCTTTACATGAAGCTCTCTGCCATTTCATTTGGGGATGTATTGGAGCGCTTGAGCAATTTAAATGCACAGCACTGGTTATTAGCCTGTTTATGTTCTCTCCTAGCTTATGCTGCTCTTGCTGGATATGATCGAATTGCCTTGCAACATCTAGGCCATAAAATTTCTTGGATTTTTATCGCTATATGTTCATTTACAACCTATGCTCTTTCACACAATATCGGTGCTTCAGTTTTTTCTGGTGCCGTTGTACGCTATCGCGCCTATAAAATGAAAGGATTAAACGGAACAGAAATCGCAATATTAGTAGGTTTTTGCTCTTTTACTTTTGTAATCGGTACAATCTTACTTTTGGGAATCGTTTTGGTGCTGCAACCCGAAATTATCACCCTCATTCATAAAGAACTTCCTGAATGGCTAGGAACAGCAGCTGGAGCAATTTTACTCAGCTGTATAGCACTTTATACGTTTGGCAGCTGGCTTCAGTTAAAACCCTTACGCTTGGGTAAGAAAATTCAACTTTCCTATCCACGGCTGAAAATTGTTATTCAACAGCTTCTCATTAGCCCTCTAGAACTTTTAGGAGCAGCAGGAATTATATATGCTGTTCTCCCACACAACGCAGATATTCATTTTATCTCTGTTCTTGGTGTTTTCCTAGCATCTTTTACGATAACTCTTCTCTCTAATGCTCCAGCAGGAGGAGTAGGAGTTCTTGAAGCTCTCTTCATCACAGGCATGCCCAATATAAATCCAACCGATGTTATTGCAGCACTTATTGTCTTTAGAATGTTTTATTTGATTATACCGCTCATCATTTCATTATTTGTGGTCGCCATTTTTGAAGCGCAACAATATTGGAAAAGAGCCCCCAAAACACCACCTGAATAAATAAAAGGTTATCAATTACTTCTTTTTGTGTGCCTATATAAGAACAGGATACCATCGTGTTACCAATTTACATATTTTTTTTAAGAAAACTCTCTCAGTGCTCTTCCCCATTACACAACAATACCCGTGAATGGTATAATAATAAAGTCATTGTTGCAACATCATCTTTATACTTAATAAGAGTAAGCCTGCACCATTATACTATTTTCCCAATGTTGTGATAACTTTTGGCGCCTAAGAACGTTAATAAGAATCATTTTTATGCTTTTCTTCAATGGTCTTTATCCGCACGTTAATCCCATTTATAATGCAAAAATAATAATTTTAATTGATTCATTATAAGAGGGATTGAAACAAAAGAAGTTTATGATAGTAAAGTTTAAAAAAAGAATAATTAATCATTATAAATCAATATATTATAATGATTCTGAGCGGCTTTCTTAATATTTATATTTTTAGAGGTTAAGCTAACGGAAAGACAGCATAGCATAACTTCATAGTTTAATATTTTTAAACTTGAAGCCTCATTAAAGCCTATTGTCTTTCGTTTAACAGGTACTAGTTTTAAACAATTAAACTGATCTAATTTTATTCCTGTTATGTCCGCTAAATACTTTATTTTATCTTGATTTACCCTCTTGGAATACTGATGATTATTACAGAAGTTTTTTGTTTAAGCGGGAGAGTTATCAAAAAATATCCACGCTGCTAATACAACTAAAGTGCAAAGTTTCTTCTGTCTTTAAACAATATGCTAAAAATCCAAAAAAAATTTAATCAATTTATATTAAAAGAAGTGAAAACTGTTGATTTTTATACCCCTTTAAATAAGATAATTGTCGGTAAGAAGCTTCTCCTTACCAATTGCGACTTTAAAAAAAAACAATACGCATTAAAAGATCTTTAAATGTCCTTTGGAAGTTTTTTGAGTCCCCTAAAAAGTACAAAAACCGATGACTAAGCTATATCAACAATCTTCACTTTTAAACAAACAGATATGGGGAAATCCTACTGCCCAATTTTATTTAGAAACTCGTATCTTAAAAAAATTTACGCAATCAATGAGTTATTTACGGTATAAAATAGAATGGTGGGTGATGAGGGGATCGAACCCACGACCCGCTGATTAAGAGTCAGCTGCTCTACCGACTGAGCTAATCACCCATAAGCTTCTCAAAAGACGAGAATGAGCGTTTCTATAACGCTCCTAAGGATGGATGTCCAGATATTTTGTTGTTTGTTATATAAACTCATTGTCTGTAAGGTTAAAAATATGATATTCACCACTTGATCTTATATAAAAATAAACCCATTATAAGAAGCTTTATAAATAAATGTTCTGATTGTTACACAGAACCTATAATTAGAGGATTATCGAGCATAATGCCCGAGCAAAATTTAGAGGGACCTTCTTGTGGTTGTAAGCGGGATGGGGCATCATTTTGTTTTATCAGCAATCACATGCATTCAAGCAATATTGTGTTGTTTTTTTCTTTGAATATAAGTTTTCTTACATACAATGTTCATGATCCAATATACGAATAAAAGCCTATGAATTTTTTTTGTCAATCGCGCGCTTTTAAGCTTATAAAAGGTAAGGAATGATGGAATGGATCACTGATCCCCATGCGTGGTTTGGTTTGATCACGCTGGTTTTTCTCGAAATTGTTTTAGGAATAGATAACCTTATCTTTATTGCAATTTTAGCTGAAAAATTGCCACTGCATTTGCGTGACCGCGCACGCTTTATAGGTCTTACTTTAGCATTAATTATGCGGCTTTTCCTCCTTACAGTTATTGGATGGGTTATGAGACTCGATAGGGTCATTCTTTCACTTTCATCTTTTGTATTTAGTTGGCATAGCTTTATTTTAATCGGTGGTGGAGCCTTTTTGCTAGCAAAGGGAACGCTAGAATTACATGAAAGGTTAGAAGGGGTATCACATGAAAGAAAAACAGGCCTTGGTTATGCTGTTTTTTGGCAAGTAATCGTCCAAGTCGTAGTGCTGGATGCCGTTTTTTCACTAGACAGTATTATTACCGCAACAGGTATGATTGCAAAAGAGCAGGCAGCAGTTATGTATATCGCAGTCATAGCTGCTATGGGAGTAATGATGTGCGGATCTGGTGCTCTTATGCGTTTTATTAATCGTCATCCCACTATTGTAATCCTTTGTCTTGGTTTTTTGATGATGATTGGTTTTACTCTCATTGTTGAAGGATTTGGTTTTCATATTCCAAAAGGGTATTTATATGCTGCTATTGGTTTTTCTGTTCTCATCGAAGTTTTTAATCAAATTGGACGTCGTAACCGTGAAAAAATGATTAAAACGAATGATCTACGCAGTAGAACAGCTGATGCTGTTTTGAGGCTCTTAGGAGGAGGAAGCAAAGATAGTCACCTTGCTGAGACTGTAGATGTTATTGCTGAACAGGCCGCAGCATCTGAGTTGTTTAGACCAGAAGAAAAGGAGATGATTCGTGGTGTTCTCGATTTAGCTGATCGCCCTGTTCGCTCTATCATGTCGCCGCGTAATGAAATTGAGTGGTTAGATTTAAATGCTGATGAAAATGAAATGCGTGAAGAATTACAAAAGGTTAAACATAGCCGCTTAATTCTTGCGCGTGAAAAAGTGGATGAATTTGTTGGCGTTGCGTTGACAAAAGATCTTCTTTTGAATTTGGCTGAGGGAAAAAAGATTAATTGGAAAAAAGCTATGCGAGAACCCCTCGTTGTTCATGAAAACACAAGTGTTTTACGATTGATGGAGCAATTACGTCATTCTTCGATTCAGCTTGCAATTATTGTTGATGAGCATGGATCTTTTGAAGGAATTGCAACACCAACCGATATTCTTGAAGCTATTGCAGGAGACTTTCCTGATGACGATGAAGAACTCATGATCGCAGAACAACTTGAAAATGGCAGTCTTCTTGTTGAGGGATATGCTGATATCCGCCGTTTAAGTGGTTATCTTGGGCGTAACCTTGTGGATGAAGCAGATCGTTATACGACTCTGGCAGGCTTTATGCTTTGGCAGTTTGGTCATTTACCAAATGAGGGAGAAAGCTTTGAAACTGATGGTTTACACTTTAAAGTGATTGAAATGGAACGCCGAAACATATCTAAAATCCTTATTTCTCCACTTGTATCACCAGAAAAAAACTAATTCTTTTTATAAGCAAAACGAATAAAAAGATTTTTTTATGATTAAAAATTGAAAAAAATAAGAAGTTGATAACTCAATTGCATTTCATTATTTTTATATTTTTTTAAGCGTAAAATAATGAACATACAAAAGTTATGTTATCAATGAACTTTCCATTACAAAAAATTTTCATTGATGATTGACAAAAAGCTGGAAGAGAGAAAATGATGCAAAATTATTTGTCAATGGTCATTAATCTAAAAAACAATGAATATATACAACATATTGATTTATAATAATTATTTATTACAATATTACCTTTATATCAAGAAAGCCTCTTTCAAACATCAGATTTCCGCCAATGGATAAAACTCCACCATTGTTGAGTTCACTCAACTGATGATGGCAGCTTTAAACCAGACTCTGGCTCCTATAATCTTTTTAGATCTTCTTGATATTTCTTAAGGAGCTATTCCTTATCTTTTGTTTCGATAAATTTAGCTATTTTTTTCCTTCCAAGAATGAGACTCAACCTCTCTGGAAAGTCCCTTATTAAGAACTTTGTTTTTCTTCTAGATAGCTCATATTTTTGCTACTTTTTAATTAAAGCGTAGCTGAGCTGCTTAGATTTCACCACTTCTTTGACTAAAGCCAATGCACGTTCAGATGAATCTGTTGGGTATTTTCATCAAAGCCTAAATGATCCTCTGCACTGAAACTTTGATAATAAGATTGTAAGGTTGCAACATCACCCAATAAAGACAGTGCACCAATATGAAGTAAGCTATAATCTGCATCATATACCTTGATAACCTTTATGTGCCTCCAACTTCACTCTATCGCCAAGGTGGTGCTCCATATCTGGAATAAAAGCATTTATGAAGATCAATTTTTTCTATCGCCTATTTCAAGACATAATCAAGCTTAATTCCAACCAATCTGCATTATATTTCTTCTTCACAAACTCTCCACCCCTTTTTATCAAAATCAAGCTGTAGATCTTGTAAGTGCTGAGAATTGATAGGGATCAATTACCACGCAGGCAGCAGCTAAAATACCAGTCGTAATCGAAACTCCAAAATCAAATTGCGGATAACCTTTGATAATTGCGTCATTATAAAGAATTTGTACTTCACAATCTGGTAGTTGGTAACGTGCTGAATAATTATCTACCTCTTTAATTTTTCAACAGACCAATCAAGATTTTTGAAGAGCACTGTTGTACTCTCCATGATTAAAAAATTCTTTGCTCTACCTCAAAAGAGGTTGTATCCATATCAAAAGTCAAAAGCGAAGCAGATTTTTGCAAACAAAAGTGATAACGCCGTGTAAGAGAAGAATCTTATCAATAAGGTCTTTGGTGATTTCTTTTGTAACGTCTAAACGAGATGGAATCTTATTCATAAAAAAACACAATAAAGTCAATAGGTTTTGTGCAATTATTTTATATAAATCCCATTTAAAATCTATACTTTTATACGTGATTTAATTGACCATTTTTTATAAACAATTACCATGTATGAATAGACCACAAAAAGCAAATCATGATGCAAATGTTATAACGCATGTAAACATTCAAATGAAGTGAACAGCAGCTATCATTCATAACAGTTCATAAATTTTATGATACGTTTTTATCACACACAAATCGTATTGTTAAAAACGTAATCGTTTGAAATTATCGATAAACATAAATTGCATACGTTTAAAGAATGGTATGGGGTTTACTCTTTTTTTGAGCTAAACCTTAAAAAAATAATCATTTGAAACTATCATAAGATAGGTTTTAATTCATTAAGGGCACATAAAAGGATTTAAAGACAAGTCAATTTTAAAGCACCACTTACTAAAAAGTTAGTAAATGATAGGCAGACATTATGGAGATACTATCATCACAACAAGTCTTGCATTGCCATATACATTACCTCTAATCACGATATAATCAGGAGATCTTGGCATTGCCATAAACAGAGCCGTAGACCTTAGTATGACACCCCACACTAGCATTGCCCTAAACCTTGCCTAAACAACCGCATGATCATAAACCGCGGCATTGCTATAAATACGTACAATACCGGATAATTTTTCATTCCCATAAACCCACGCATAATGATAAACTCAACCGTTATAAAAAAGATGAGCATTGTCATAAACATGAGCACCAAAATACACATAGGTTTTATCACATATAAGGGTATTGCCATAGACATAGCCCCCAATGGCAGTATTGCCATAGCCCCTTGTATTTTCATAAACACGACCAGATTTTACAACACAGGCATTATCAGCAACCCAGCAATTGCCATCATGAGAGAGGTTGCTTTCAATTTCAATAAAAGCATCTAGATCGCCTTTTTTACATCACCAAAATCTCTTAAAGTACGAATGCGATATAATGCCAGTCACGAAATCCTTTTGATTGGTCAATTCATATTTTGGATGGTTTTTCTTATTAACAGGAGCGGTTTCATTTGTAATGGAAGAAATAACGGAGGTGTTTCTTAATATAGTTGTTATAATTAAGCCTATATGTTTTTAAAAGTTTTGAACAGACATTAAGCCAACTCCAAACCAAATGTTTGTTGAATCAAGTGCTCTGTTCAAACTAATAATAACATATTCATTACCTAGTAGTAGAATACCAACTCCTACACCTGCATAAAGCGAAGCAATAACCCAGCCCATATGGCTATGCTGTATGACTATAATAGAACCCAAAACCATCATTGCTACACTCGCAACACCAGCAGCAAAACGGATCAAAAGAACTAAGTATTAACGCCATGGAAATAATTAAGTGCACTCATTACTATACTGTATAAGATAGCATACGAGGAGCAAGAGATATATTCCAAATTCTGCCAAACGTAAAGAACATACTCCCAACTAAATAACCATCATAATTAGCGCTTGGTATATAAGAACGTTGATTAAAGGTAAACAATCCCTCATCCAACATAACTGGCAATATTGGTGTATAGAGAAATCACCAGATACCCATATCAAAACCATACCGAATACAGCATTTTGAAACAATTCAAATCTTGAAGGTTGTTTTTCCTCCTTATTGTTCCTTTAACTGGTGATATTCCTCATCTGCGTTCCATCTCACCATAACAGCCTTTAGCTCCAAAAATAGAATAAAAGAAAATTTAGCTATCTATTTTAATGCTCAAAACAATATATTTAGCGATCTACTATCAACATCGCCAGATCAGTTGTACAATAACATATTGAATTAATATGTATTTTTATGTTATAAATGTTTATAGTTAAATTGAAAGCATATTTAGATAATCTTGTTTTTTATCTCGATATTCAAAATGACTAACCGAAGAATTTATATACGCAGCCGTAAATTTTGCTTCTCTTAAAATCATTTGCTTATTCGCTAAAAAACTTAATAAACAACTCAAATAACCATTTTCATAAAAGAGGAAATTGGCTTCTTTTTAGGTAATATTGTTATTTAGGATAATATGAAGTTGAAAAATTTGGTGCACCCGACAGAATTCGAATCTGTGACCTCTGCCTTCGGAGGGCAGCGCTCTATCCAGCTGAGCTACGGGTGCTTCACACTGATTATTAAAATCAGTTATGGTCTTTTAACTAATCATACTCTTAGCTTCAATGCTAAATTATCATTCTAATAAAAAAATTACTTGTTTGTGATTTATCTAACGACGCACTCCTTTTACTTTTTAATGATACTTTACCTTGAAATAACTTCTCTTTATTCAATGCTCTTTTTATTATAAAAAGAGCTTTTATTACAACTTCAAAACTCTCATAAATAAGTTACAACATAAATTATAAGTATCAGGATAATTTTTAAATGGCTACATTACCAAGTCGCTTTCATTTTATTTCCGCAGAAACTGAGGAGGCTATCAAAGCTACCCATAAATTAATTTCCGTTTATGGTCATTCTTCTCTGGAAGAAACTGATATTGTTGTTGCAATCGGTGGTGATGGGACAATGTTACAAACCGTACGAGACGTCATGAACACAGGCAAACCTATTTATGGCATGAATCAAGGTTCTGTAGGATTTCTTATGAATGAATTTCATGAAAAAAAATTGCCCAATCGTATTGCTGCCGCACATAAAAAAGAAATCCATCCCCTGCGCATGATTGCAAAATCTGAATGTCAAGATTCTATCGAGGCGCTTGCAATTAATGAAGTATCCCTCTTTCGGCAATCTTATCAAGCCGCAAAAATTCGCATCACCATTGATAACAACGTACGCATGGAACAATTAAGTTGTGATGGTGTCCTCGTCGCTACACCAGCTGGATCAACCGCCTATAATTTATCAGCGCAAGGACCTATCTTACCTCTTATGGCTCCCCTTATGGCCCTCACTCCTGTTAGCCCTTTTCGCCCTCGGCGTTGGCATGGAGCTTTGCTTCCCAATACAGTAACAGTGCGCTTTGATATGCTTGAACCTGACAAACGCCCTGTAAATGCTGCTGCAGATAATATTGAAGTTAAATCTGTCCATTCAGTTACTATTTCAATGGCAACAGAAGTAACAGCTTCAATCCTTTTTGACTCAAATCATTCATGGGATGAGCGCATTTTATCAGAACAATTTCGCTATTAATGATTGTATTATGCGTTTTATGTGTATATGATTGTTATAGTTAATTTTTTGTAAAAACATCTTAACACTTTTAAAGAGTGTAGAATATTGGTTATAATTATCATTTAGATAACGCAGTTAAAATCACAGAGCAGTTGATAAAAAAATGATACCATCTTTAAACAGTTTTGATGATTTAGGTCTTTCCGCAAAGGTTATTAATGCGGTGAAATCAGCGGGGTATACAGCTCCAACACCTATTCAAAGCGAAACAATTCCGCATGTCCTTCAAAGAAAAGACGTTTTAGGAATCGCCCAAACGGGAACAGGTAAAACTGCCTCTTTCGTATTGCCTATGCTCACTCTCCTTGAAAAAGGTCGTGCAAGAGCACGAATGCCCCGTACGCTCATCTTAGAACCAACAAGAGAAATTGCAGCTCAAGTTGAAGAAAATTTCGATAAATACGGAATAAATCATCGTTTAAATGTTGCTCTTTTGATTGGTGGAGTTTCTTTTGAACTCCAAGATCGCAAACTTGAACGGGGAGCTGATGTTCTTATAGCAACACCAGGGCGCCTTCTTGATCATTGCGAGCGCGGTAAACTGCTCCTGATGGGCGTTGAAATCCTTGTGATTGATGAAGCTGATCGCATGTTGGATATGGGCTTTATTCCTGATATTGAACGCATCTGTAAGCTAACTCCTTTTACGCGTCAAACTTTGTTCTTTTCTGCAACAATGGCGCCAGAAATTACAAAACTAACGAAACAATTTTTACATTCTCCTGTATCTGTTGAAGTTACAAAAGCATCCTCAACTGCAACCACAATTACACAGCGGCTTGTCAAATCTGGAAATAAATCATGGGATAAAAGAGCGGTTTTACGAGAGCTTATCCAAAATGAAGGTGCAGAGCTTCAAAATGCAATCATTTTCTGTAATCGAAAGAGAGATATCTCTGAACTTTTTAGATCGCTCATCAAACATAACTTTAATGTAGGGGCACTTCATGGAGATATGGACCAATATTCGCGCATGAACACCCTAGCTGATTTTAAAAATAATAAACTTACACTTCTTGTTGCTTCTGATGTTGCTGCCCGTGGACTCGATATTCCAGCTGTAAGTCATGTATTTAACTATGATGTTCCTACACATGCTGAAGACTATATCCATCGAATTGGTCGTACAGGGCGTGCAAATCGCAGCGGAAAAGCTTTTACAATTGTCACAAAAGCTGATCAAAAATATATCAATGCCATCGAAGAAATGAGTAATGAAAAAATTGAATGGCTCAATGGAGATCTCTCAACTTTAATAGCTGATGATCAAACAGAAGATATTGTTGTAAAGAAAAAATCTTCAAAACCATCAAAGAAAACTGCTCCAAAAGAGCCTGTTGTTCACACTAAAAAATCTGTAGAAGAGAATAAAATAGAATATATCAAAAATGCAAATAATAAGGAGAAGCCATCTGAGCAACAACGCTCACGAAAAAATAAGAATTACACACCCATTGGATTTGGTGATGATATTCCTGCTTTCATGCTTATAAAAACGTGTAAATAAACCCGTTCTTTACTCTCTTTAAGAGTGAAATGAACGAAATACTTTTAAAAAATCCGCTCTTATTTCCTAGAGAGCCTTTCCGTTACCTTTTCACGCCCTAAAAGCTGCAAAATTTTTCCCATTTCAGGTCCATGATCCATGCCCGTAAGTGCCTGACGTAATGGCATAAATAAAGCTTTTCCTTTTCGACCTGTTTTTTCTTTTAATGCTGTTGTCCAAATTTTCCAACTTTCCTCATTCAAAGCACCTTCAGGTAAGAAATCGAGTGATTGGTGCACAAAAGCACGATCCTCTAGTGCTACTGTATCAAAATTCTGTTCATCATGAATGATTTTCCACCAAAAAACAGCATCATTGACTTTATTAATATTGCTTCTTATCGCGTTCCAGAAATATTCCGCCTTATCTCCCTCAATAGAAAGTTTTTTAAGGCGCATTTTTACTTCCTCATAGGTTAACTCATGGACAAGATGACTATTCAAAGCAAGAAGATCAGCAATATCAAATTTTGCAACGGATCTTGACGTATCTTGGAGATTAAAATGCTCTAAAAGCGCAGCTTGATTGGGATAGGGATGCACATTTTGCGATGTCCCAATCAAAACTGCAAGGCATTGAACAGCTATAGATTCAAATCCTTCTTCCCGTAGAGAACGAATAGAAAGATCATTATTACGTTTTGAAAATCCTTTTCCTAAAACTGTCGCCAATAAATTGGTATGAGCAAAAACCGGTAATTCTGCATTAAGAGCTTTAAAAAGAGCAATTTGAGCGCCTGTATTTGTAATATGATCATCCCCACGAATAATATGCGTAATAGCCATATCTACATCATCAACAATAGACGGCAATGTATAAAGATAGGTTCCATCTTCACGAATAAGAACAGGATCTGAAAGAGAAGCTAAATCAATCGTCTGCTTTCCCTTTATTGCATCATTCCAGCAAACTTCTGTTCGCTTTGTGTGTAAAGGATCACTTTCAAAATTAGGAAGAAGAAAACGCCAATGGGGTTTACGACCTTGTGATTCAAAGTTTTTTCTCTCTTCTGTTGTCAACTTCAATGCTGCACGGTCATAAACAGGAGGCAATTTGCGTGAAAGCTGGATTTTACGACGCCGCTCTAATTCCTCTGTTGTCTCATAACAAGGATAAAGAAGACCACGTTGTTTGAGAATTTCTGCCACTTCATCATATCGATTAAATCGCTTGGATTGGTAATAAATTGCATCTGGTTGAATACCAAGCCATTCAAGGTCAACAGCAATAGCATCGATATATTCTTGTTTAGAACGTTCAATATCTGTATCATCATAGCGTAAAATAAATTCTCCCTTATACGCTTGCGCATAAAGCCAGTTGAAAAGCGCAATACGGATATTGCCAATATGAATATAACCTGTTGGAGAGGGAGCAAAACGAACTTTAACCATAAAATAATACTCAATTTTTATCGCGAAAATGATTGACTATGGGATAGCGACGATCGCGTCCGAAATTTTTGTAACTGATTTTTACACCAGGCGCAGATTGACGCCTTTTATATTCGGCACCATAAAGAAGCTGTTCAACTTTCGCAACAGTTTCTCGTGAATGTCCACGTTTAACAATATCACAAATACTCATGTCATTTTCTACAAGAGATTGTAAGATATCATCTAGAATAGGATAAGGCGGAAGAGAATCTTCATCTTTTTGATTTTCTCGCAGCTCTGCAGAAGGCGCTTTTTCTATAATATTGGATGGAATGACAATCCCTTCTGGTCCTCTTAAATTGTGCAAGTGATTTTTATTGCGCCACTCAGCTAATGCATAAACCTGCATTTTATAAATATCTTTAAGAGGATTAAACCCGCCATTCATATCACCATACAGTGTCGCATATCCCACAGCCATTTCTGACTTATTGCCTGTCGTTACCACCATTGAACCGAATTTATTTGAAAGAGCCATTAAAACTGTACCGCGTATACGACTTTGAAGATTTTCCTCTGTGACGTCAGAGGGTAACCCTGAAAAAACAGGTGCCATTGTTTCAAGAAAAGCTTCAACAGCTTGCTCAATCGGTATGATTTCATAACGACATCCCAAAAGATCAGCACATTCTTTAGCATCTTTTAATGATTCTTGCGAAGTATAATGATAGGGCATCATAATGGTGCGAACCCTCTCAGCACCAAGAGCATCCACCGCCATTGCCGTACACAGGGCTGAATCAATTCCTCCTGAAAGACCAAGAATAACATCCTTAAAGCCGTTTTTATTAACGTAATCTTTCAACCCCAAAACACAAGCTTGATAATCAGCCGCTAATCCATTGAGAAGACTTTCATTAGGACCTGAAACACAGTGCCATCCCGTCGTTGTTTTTTGCCAATGGCTTAAAGCAATATGGCTATCAAAGTGTTTCATTTGAAATATCTTTTTGCCTTGTCCATTCAAGGCAAAAGACCCGCCATCAAAAACGAGCTCATCTTGACCACCAACTTGATTAGCATAAATAATTGGTATCCCAGATCGTAGAGCTTGCGTATGGATAACATCTATACGTTTTAAAGTTTTATTACGATAGTAGGGAGATCCGTTAAGGACAAGAATAATTTCCGCTCCTTTATCTTTAAGCTCTGTACTAAGAGAGGAATCATTCCAAAGATCCTCACAAATGACTATTCCTAATTTGTTTCCATGATAGACAATAGGCTGAGGACGTGGACCTGAAGAAAATAAACGCTTTTCATCAAATTCAGCATAATTAGGTAAATCAAACTTCAAACTTTCGGCTATGACTCTCCCTTCATCAAGAACCATGACAGCGTTGTAAATATTACCATTGCGCCTTAATGGAAGACCAATGACAATTCCTGGTCCGCCTACGGTTATCTTTGCTAATTTCTCAACAGTCTCTTCACATGTTTTTGTAAAAGCAGGTTTTAGAACAAGATCTTCCGGCGGATAAGCGCTTATAAAAAGTTCCGTGAATAAAACAAGATCAGCCCCCTCTTCTTTGGCCTTTTGATGCGCCATGACAGCTAAAGAAAAATTCCCCTCAATATCACCGACAATAGGATTTAATTGGGCAATTGATACCCGAAAATCATTTTTCATAAGCCTTTGTATCATTTCATCAGTTTAGCAACCACAACTTTATTCCTCATCATCGGAAATATCACTTTTTTAAAAATTCTCTTCTGCCATAATGACCTAAAAAAAATATTAAGTAAATTTTTGCCTACCCCTCAGCAGCAATTGCTAACGAGTCAGTCGCACGATTTTTTTTAAGGAGTTCAGCAACAAGAAAAGCCAATTCTAACGCTTGATCTGCATTTAGCCGAGGATCACATTGCGTATGATAACGATCAGATAGATCGTCCACAGAAATGGCATGCGCCCCTCCTGTACATTCAGTAACATCACGACCTGTCATCTCAATATGAATGCCCCCTGGATAAGTTCCTTCTCCACGATGCACTGCAAAAAAATTCTCTACTTCTTTTAAAACATAATCAAAGGGACGCGTCTTATAACCATTGGCAGTAATTGTATTGCCATGCATTGGATCACATGACCATATAACCGCACGCTTCTCGCGTTCAACGGCACGGATGAGTTTAGGCAGATAACGTTCAACTTTATCATAACCAAAGCGCGTAATGAGAGTAAGCCGCCCCAACTCGTTTTCAGGATTTAAAATATCAATTAATTTTAAAAGCTCATCAGACTCAATGGAAGGACCACATTTTAATCCTATAGGATTTTTAATGCCGCGACAATATTCAACGTGAGCATGGTCAATCTGACGCGTACGGTCACCAATCCATAGCATATGACCAGATGTTGCATACCAATTTCCTGAAGTTGAATCAATCCGAGTCAAAGCCTCTTCATAACCAAGCAACAGTGCTTCATGACTGGTATAAAAAG
This sequence comes from Bartonella sp. CB10SXKL, assembly GCF_042195515.1. Lineage (NCBI taxonomy): Bacteria > Pseudomonadati > Pseudomonadota > Alphaproteobacteria > Hyphomicrobiales > Bartonellaceae > Bartonella > Bartonella sp. CB10SXKL. Next base: position 25,791 of record NZ_JBHION010000011.1, read on the forward strand.
ATGTTTCACGCAATGAAGAATGTGTTTTGGATGTAATCCCTATAGAACGCATAAAATCAATTGCTTCAGAAATACGCTCTGCCAATAATTCATAACGTTCCCCCTGCGGACTGTTAGAAACAAAACTCAACATCCATGTGTGAACATTTTCTAAATTAGCATAGCCACCTTGTGAAAAAGCACGCAATAGATTAAGTGTTGCCGCAGATTGGCGATAAGCCATAGACATCCGTTGCGGATCTGGAATACGAGAACCGGCTTCAAATTCAATGCCATTAATAATATCCCCACGATAAGCAGGAAATTCAACCCCTTCTTTTCTTTCTATATCAGAAGAGCGAGGCTTTGCAAATTGACCAGCAATACGACCAATCTTAACAACCGGTTTAGAACTACCAAAGGTTAAAACAATCGCCATTTGCAAAAATACGCGAAAAAAATCACGGATATTATCAGCTTCATGTTCTGCAAAGCTTTCGGCACAATCACCACCTTGTAATAAAAAAGCTTGGCCTTTCGCAACGGCTGCTAATTCATTTTTTAAATCACGTGCTTCACCGGCAAAAACTAAAGGAGGATAGCTTCTCAGTTTTCGCTCAACATCTTCTAACATAGACTTATCCGGATAAGTCGGAACTTGTTTAATTGGCCTTGTTCTCCAAGTGTCAGGCGCCCATTCTTTTATCATTACACTCTCTCTAAAGATTAAGCTTAAAGATTAGCATATCAAAAACTTTTTACCATAATATATGCTGTTTAACTTTCTATTTTCTTCCCATTTTCATATATATAACTTGGTTTATACATTGTTACCAATTCTTCTGCCATCGTTGGATGCACTGCCATCGTCTCGTCAAAAATATCCTTCGTCAGCTTACCCTTGAGAGATATCCCTATAAGCTGTGCCATCTCACCAGCATTTTCCCCTAAAATATGAGCGCCCACAACAATACGGCTTTCACCATCAACAATGAGTTTCATAAGCATTTTCTCTGAACTACCAGAAAGAACATTACGCATAGGACGAAAAACTGTACGATAAATTTCAAGACGCTTATAACGCTTTACCGCCTCTTCTTCTGAAAGACCCACCGTTCCAATCTCTGGCTGTGAAAAAACTGCTGTTGTAATTAAATCATAATCAGGTGTTGTGGGAATATTCTCAAATGCTGTCTTAACAAAACACATTGCATCATGAATCGCAACAGGTGTTAATTGAATATGACCTGTTACATCACCAACAGCCCAAATATGGGGGATATTTGTTGTCATTTTCTCATCAACAACAACTGCACCAAATTCATCCACTTTAACACCTGCCCTATCAAGTCTTAAACCCGTTGTATTTGGTACACGCCCCGTAGCCAACATAATCTGATCGGCACTGATTATTTTCCCATTTGATAAAACAACTTCATAACAATTTTCTGCAGCCTGCACTTTAGAAATTGTTATTCCGTAGAGAATAGAAATCCCTTTTTCAATCATTGCATCGCTGAGCAATTGCCGCAAATCATGATCAAAATTACGAAGGATTAAATCACTCCGATGGAGGAGTGTTGTTTTTACACCTAATTCATGAAAAATATTAGCAAATTCAACACCAATATACCCTCCACCAACAATGACTATTGATTTTGGGAGTTGATCAAGGTCAAAAATCTCATTAGAAGTAAGGCAAAATTCACCACCTTCTATGGGAGTATTTTGTGCAAATTTTGCTCCCGTTGCAATCAAAATTTTTTCTGCACTTACCCGCTCACCCGTGGCAGAAAGCTCTAATGTGTGATCATCTATAAAAGTAGCACGACTTTCATAAATATGCACATTGTTATTTTCTAATCCCTTACGATACAGCCCTTCTAACCTTGATATTTCTTTATTTTTAGCTGCAACCAACTTTTCCCAGCTAAAAATTGGATCCGCATATTCCCACCCAAAACCAACACTTTTCTTAAATTCTTTTACATATTGTGATGCATAAACATAAAGTTTTTTGGGAACGCAACCACGAATAACACAAGTGCCCCCTATACGATATTCCTCTGCTATAGCGACCCGCTTGCCAAGACCTCCAGCAAGCCGTGCTGCACGCACTCCACCAGAACCACTTCCAATAACAAATAAATCAAAATCAAAAGAGCCCACGAATTATTCCTTCTTATATAGCTGCAAGAGTAGGCTAAGGTCTTTTATTATCAAATGAAAGTCTTTTTTTCTTTTGAAGAAGCATTTTTTATAAAGCAGTATTCTAAAAAGACCTACTCTCATTAAAATATTAAAAACGGCGGGAAAACCGCCGCTATTAAAAAAATCAGAAATTGCCCATTGTTGTCATGATATCGATCAAGCTATTTTTTATTTTCTGAAGATTCTGATTTTATTGGCATATTTGTAGGCATAGTAGAATTATTCAAATTAAGTGTTTCAGACATCTCTTTTTTCACATTTTCTACAAGATCCCGCATAAGAGCAGTACGCCATATATCAAATGCTGAATAAGAATCACGTGCAATATTGGGGACTTCTGTCAAAAACTTTTTACCGGTATCAGAATTATAAAATGTTGTTATCGCATCAAGCTCTTTTTGAGTAAAATATTTTGCATATACATGAGCAATCTCTTTTTCTAGATCAGAGCGCCTTTTAATTAAAGCAAGCGCCTGCTTATCAACAATATCAGAAATAGCTGTTGCTAAATTCGGATCATCGCTGATCAGTTCATTTTTGAAATCATGGACCGCATTTGGTAAAAAACTATCAAATTGATCCGTTGCATGAATAGCTCTGATTGCCTTTCGCGCTGAATCCAAATGTTGATCACTCACACCTTGTGCATAAACCGTTCCAACATTTACAAAAAAAATAGCAATTACACCAAAATATACGACAAAACGCTGAAAAGAAAATATTATTTTCATTTAATGATTACCCCGATAGCTAATTATAATTTTAATTCGTTATTCTACCTAAAATCTTTAAGACCCTTTATTTACTGTGCTAACATATCATCATGTAAATGCCTTTTCTAAAAATCAAACGGTTCTAAAACTTTTATTTGACCATCAGCCATAGCGACAATTGCACGTGAAGCCAACCCCAAAAAAAGGCCATGCTCAACAACACCAGGAATAGCAAGAAGTGCATCCGATAATGGTTTTGGTTGCAAAATGCAGCCCCAAAATGCATCAAGAATAAAATGGCCACCATCTGTTTCAAAAGGATCTTTTCCATTCATTCGCAATGAAATTTTCCCAGAAAGCCCTAAATCATCAGCGACTTTTTCAATGGCTCTGCATGTTGTGTGGATACCAAATGGATTAACTTCAATTGGTAGTGCAAAAGCACCAAGTCTTTTTACCACCTTTGTTTCATCCGCAATGACAAGCATTGCACGAGATGCCGATGCTACAATTTTTTCATACAACAATGCTCCCCCTCCCCCTTTAATGAGCATCATCTCAGGACCAATTTCATCTGCTCCGTCAATATCAAGGTCCAGCTCAGATATTTGTTCTAAAGTGCTAACAGGCACTCCAAACTTATGACAGAGTTGTTCAGAATATCTTGAAGTAGCAACACCAGTCACACGCAAACCATCCGCAACACGCTCACCTAGAAGACGAATAAATTCATTGACTGTCGAACCAGATCCGATACCAAGCCGCATACCATCTTCAACAAACTCAAGCGCTTTAATAGCTGCCATTTTTTTTAACTGCTGAACATTCATGAATGACTTTGCCTTCTATCCGCATAAGCAGCATTTATCACCCCTATTACCACCGATAATAATGATAATAAAAGATAACCTCTTGACGCAATCTATTTAAATTTACCATCATCTTTTGCTTGAAGAGATGTTACCCGTTATAGAAATATATGATAAGAATAAAATAGAATAATCAACAATTATCTTTTTTATTTCTTTGAGAAGATTTGTTAGCATTTTTTTCATTCAATAAGAATTTTTGATTTATCTTGTGCTATCAATAGGATGCACAAAGATGCACATATCAATTTTTTTGAAAAAATTAAAATGATCAGATATAAAAAATCATCTATTTCTAGAAAACTGTAGATTATTATCTCGTTTCAATGACGTTGATAAAATTACCAATCTAAATACCGTAAAATATTATGAGAAAAGTCTTCTGTTATTTTTTGTTTTGTCATTATCCAAATGTGAAGCAAAATATGACCGATTATATGTTTTTATGAATGCTGTCTGTGCATATTCCATGGTCTATGAAACCCTAGAGAAGACCAAATAATATCTCCACCTTTGGTCATCATAACGCTTCCTCGTGATAACAATTGTTGAGGCATAAATATTATTTTTGCCTTCTTGTAACAAGTTGGATTATGCATCACAAATGTCTGAATGATAATATCTGCCTCTACACATTGATCTGTTTCTCTCTGTAAAACGATCACTTTTAATCCATTATCCAATAAAGATGTACATACATGATAATCACAAATAAATTGTCCGTGCAACGAAGGACCATATTTTGTTGGTTTAATCGTTTCATTCACACGAAATGACTTTTTCCATATGGATGTCGTGAACTTAGAAATATGGTAACGATCAATATATAATTTTTTATCATGGATAACGCCCACGAGACGCATATTATCTGCTATAATCAGTTGTACAGGTGAATGCATTACACAAATAGAAATACCTGCCAAAATAAACAAACTAAAAAAGAGCCGGATGGGTGTTTTGCAAAAAGTCAGTCCAACCAAGCCTATACTCAATAAAACTAACGCTGATAACGGCATAAAACCAGGATTCAAATCAGGAGAAATAGCCTTGATAGCATGTGCAATCTTTATTACAAGATCAACTCCAAAACCCATAATTTGAAGAGGAAGCCATTCGAATTCTCCTAACATTGCAAGAACTGCGATTAATCCAAAGGGAATGACAAAAATTGAGATGACAGGCAAAGCAAAAGCATTACTAATAATGCTCAAAGATGCCATATTAGAAAAATGATAAGCAGCATAAATTCCACTTGCACTCCCTGCAACAAAGGAAGAAGCACATGTTGAAAGCATCGATGAGAAAACAAAATTTATCACTCCTCCTCCAACATAAGAGGGAGTTGTTTTTCTTTTACGAAAAAATGACCTTCCACTCCACCAATCAAAAAAAGCGATCAAAGCAGCAGTCGCAGAAAAGGACATTTGAAAGCTAGGACCTAATATTTCATGGGGTGTCATCGCTAGAGTTATCAACCCTGCAATGGAAAAATTACGCATTGTTATAGCAGAGCGATTACACAATATAGCAACCAACATAACAGCAATCATCACAAAACTTCTTTGCGCTGATATTGCTAAGCCCGACAATAACAAATAAAAAGCTGTTATCATAAAAGCAACGATAGCAGCAAATTTTTTACTGGAATAATAGGAAGAAAAAACTGGAAAAAATGCTAAAAAACTACGGATACTCAAAAGAACTATGCCGCTTAACAACGCCATATGTAAACCTGATATTGATAAAATATGAGCTAATCCAGCTGTACGTAATGCTTCATTTGTCTCATTTGAAATACCAGCACGCTGCCCTGTTATGAGGGCAGCTGCAACACTCCCCTTTTCTCCTTCAAGGGCTATATGGATTCTTTGTGTCATCTTCGTGCGTAAATTTTCAATTTTCTGTAGAATGATAGCGAATATTCCATCAGGCTGCGAAACGAATATTTTTCTTGGTTTTTCTAAATAAACGCCTTGTGCTCCAATTCTTTTAAAATAATTATGAAAACTAAAATCGTAGCCTCCTGGACGCACAGGCCCAGAGAATGCACGAATCTTAACTTTTCCATGCAGTCCATCACCAATCGCTAAGCCAGATGGCAAATATCTTGCCGATAAACGAACACGATGAAGACTATGTCGTAATACAGGATTTTCTGTATTCAAAATCTCCAAAACTAAACGAAATCCTCCTTTGGCACCTGACTCAATAGAAACAATTCTTCCCGTCAATGTAGTGACAATGTCACTGCTTAGCATGGGTGTTGCAATACGCCACGTTTCTATTTTTGCCGCTAAAGCACCCAATATAATACAAAACAGAAACCCCACGGGAATCCATATTTTTCGATAAAAACGTGCAACATAGAATATTCCCAGAAAAATACTGACCAACGCCCCCAATTGTCCCCAACTTGGTTCCCACTCTAAATGAAAATAGAAAATGATTCCTAGGGCAAAAAAGACTAAAATCAGCGAAAAAAGGATACCAAAAGAAACTTCTTTATTGATACAATCTTCTAACCATTTGCGAAAAAAAATGATTACTTCTTTTAAGAGTGTCAATAAAAAAAGTTTTTGTTGGTTATAGCTACCGTTCTTTGCATCATCATATCTAGAAAAAACACTCTGCCCTATCTGACATGGCTTTTTTCCTTCTGTAACAGATTTTTCGGATAAACCCTCTTTACTTTTATAAAACATCAGTCCCCCACTTTAACTCGCAATACGGCTATTGCACGCCCCATCACTTATGCTAACATGACTTTTCTATAAAATTCCATAAGTAATATCTTAGTTTAAAGGAAAATATTCGTGTCTGTTATTACTCGTTTTGCCCCTTCACCCACTGGCTTCCTTCATATTGGTGGTGCTCGTACTGCTCTTTTTAATTGGCTTTATGCAAAACATACCGGTGGAAAAATGCTTTTACGAATTGAAGATACAGACCGAGAGCGTTCAACAGAAGCAGCTGTAAAAGCCATTATAGATGGCTTGCACTGGATGGGTCTTAGTTACGATGGCGCCCCTATTTCGCAATTCGAACGTGCAGAACGTCACCGCCAAATCGCTGAACAGTTGGTCAAGAATGGTAAAGCATATTATTGTTATGCTTCACCTGAAGAGTTAGCTGAAATGCGTGAAAAAGCCCGTGCAGAAGGGCGCCCACCACGTTATGATGGACGTTGGCGCGACCGTGATAGTTCTGAAGCTCCTAAAGGTGTTAAGCCTGTTATTCGCATCAAAGCCCCTCAAGATGGAGAAACGATTGTACATGATCGTGTTCAAGGTGATGTCCGTTTTCCTAATAAAGATCTCGATGACTTCATTATTTTGCGTTCTGATGGTTCGCCTACCTATATGCATGCTGTTGTCGTTGATGATCATGATATGGGCATCACACATATTATACGTGGTGACGATCATCTTACCAACGCAGCCCGACAAACGATTATCTTTAAAGCAATGGGATGGGACATTCCTGTTATGGCCCATATTCCTCTTATCCATGGTGAAAACGGTGCAAAATTATCAAAGCGACATGGTGCGCTCGGTGTTGATGCCTACCGAACAATGGGATATCTTCCTGCTGCTTTGCGCAATTACCTTGTCCGTTTAGGTTGGAGTCATGGTGATGACGAACTGATGTCACTTAAAGATATGATTTCTTGGTTTGATATTGAGGATATTAACAAAGGTGCTGCTCGTTTTGATCTCAAAAAGCTCGATTCCATCAACGGACACTATATGCGTATGAGTAATGATCAAGAACTTTTTGATGCCACTCTTAATATTCTACCAGAAACCGATAGGGGAGCACAAATTATTGAAAAACTTGATGAAAAACGCCGTGTTCAATTTTTAAAAGCAATCCCGCATTTGAAAGAACGTTCAAAAACACTGTGCGAACTGATTGACAATGCCTCCTTCATTTTTACGCAACGACCTTTACAACTTGATGAAAAAGCTCAAATGCTCTTAGATAAAAATGGACAAACCATTTTAAACGATCTTTATCTTGCTCTGAAAGCGTGCCCCTCTTGGGATACAAAAACTCTAGATGAAACACTTCGCTCTTTTGTCCAAACACAGAATCTCAAATTTGGATCTATCGCCCAACCACTTCGCGCAGCTCTTACAGGATGTGCAACATCACCAGGTGTTTTGGATATTCTTATTTTATTAGGACGCGATGAATCCCTTCATCGCATCAAGGACCAACTTATCACAACAATATGCCCATGATGTGCACTGAGTATATTTCCTCAAATAAGGATCTATACAGATATCTCAACGCGCCTTAAAAGAGTTTTTTATGTTATATCATTGAAATACATTTCTTATTGAGTAATAATGATCAATAAGGAAATATTTTTAGATTGCATGTACTCACTTTTAGAGGCAATCTACCCTTAATATAAGTAAGAAAAGCTTCAGTTATACATCCCCCACTCTGATGAAGCAGAGTCTTAATTTTTAGAAGTGAAGGATCTGAAAGGAATACCGAATGTCTGAGAATAACGCATATATTATTGTGAATGATAAAAAAGTAGAGCTTCCCTTGCGTAAAGGCACGAGTGGACCTGAAGTCATTGAAATTGCTTCTCTCTACAAAAAAACCGATATTTTTACTTATGATCCTGGTTTTACTTCAACTGCTTCTTGTGAATCAAAAATTACTTATATCGATGGTGATAAAGGCATATTGCTTTATCGTGGTTATCCTATTGATCAATTGGCTGAAAAAGGAGACTTTCTCGAAAGTTGTTATCTTTTACTTTATGGTGAACTCCCAACACAGCAAGAAAAAAATGAATTTGATCGATGTATTATGCAGCATACCATGGTACACGAACAGTTTGCACGCTTCTTCCATGGCTTCCGTCGTGATTCTCATCCTATGGCCGTCATGGTTGCCTGCCTTGGCGCTATGTCTGCGTTCTATCACGACTCTATTGATATTACAGATCCTCACCAGAGAATGATTGCTTCTGTTCGTCTTATCTCAAAAGTTCCAACGCTTGCTGCTATGGCCTATAAATACAGTATCGGACAAGCATTTGTTTATCCACGTAATGATCTTAGTTATGCTGCAAATTTCCTCCATATGTGCTTTGCAGTTCCTTGTGAAGAATATAAAACAAACCCTGTGCTTGCTCGGGCGATGGATCAAATCTTTATCCTTCATGCAGATCATGAACAAAATGCTTCTACATCTACGGTACGTCTTGCTGGGTCCTCGGGTGCTAATCCGTTTGCCTGTATTGCAGCAGGAGTTGCATGCCTTTGGGGACCAGCACATGGTGGTGCCAATGAAGCATGTCTAAAAATGCTACAAGAAATAGGTTCTATTAAAAGAATTCCTGAATTTATTGCACGTGCAAAAGATAAAAATGATCCTTTCCGCCTTATGGGCTTTGGGCACCGTGTCTATAAAAATTATGATCCACGTGCAAAAATCATGCAAAAAACCTGTCATAAAGTTTTAAAAGAACTCAACATTCAAGATGACCCTCTTCTTGATATTGCAATAGAGCTTGAAAAAATTGCCTTAAGTGATGAATATTTTATTGAAAAAAAGCTTTATCCCAATGTTGATTTCTATTCCGGCATTACATTAAAAGCTCTAGGTTTTCCAACTGAAATGTTTACTGTCCTTTTTGCATTGGCGCGCAGTGTCGGGTGGGTGGCACAATGGAAAGAAATGATTGAAGACCCTGCACAAAAAATTGGTCGTCCTCGACAACTCTACACAGGCTATGCTATGCGTGACTATGTTCCTATAGATGAACGTGCAAATTAAAAAAGAGATCAATAAAGCTTCAGTTTACTGAAGCTTTATTGAGAGTAATCAAAAAACATCCTTTAAGAATTTTTATAAAACGTGATTTTAAAACTCTTTCTACAGAGATAACATCATCATAAAAATTTACTAAAAAATTCTAAGTTTTAGCTCTGTAAAGAAATTGAGAATACTCTTCTGCGAATTAGCCAAACATTTAGCAAAAAGAAATTGAAAATTTTACCTTATAATCCTCATTATCTTTAATGGAAATGTATTCCCTATCATTCCCCCATGTTTAAAAGCCCTATTACATATTAAAATCTAGCAATGTCAGAATTTTTCTTTCTATCTTCTTCAGATAAAATTGCAAAAGACTTACATTAAGTGCTTCTCTAAGATGCCAAAACTTCTTATCCCTCTTCAAATAGATTCGAATAAAAATACTTTACATTTTGTCCTGTTAAGAGCTGAAATTTTCTTTGTATTTAAGTTAATAGTTTTTCTTTTAAAGATAAATTATTGATTTTTTAAGTAAAATCATTAAATCATATAATCAATAGAGGTGTCCTTCTTTCCTGTATTTTTTATTCCCATACTTGATAAAAAGAAATTATTTTTTGACAATGATATTCAGCATAATGATAGCAAAATGACCACAGATAAATTTTTTACATTGCTCCAAAAGAGCTTACAGATTATAAAAATTCATGATGGTTTCATATTTGCCAGCTTATCTAATAGGAGAACATAATGAAATTATTAGCAGGAGTTCTTATAATAAGCGCGACACTATTTACCCTATCGGCCAATTCTCAAACGCTGAAAATTGCAAGTGATGCTTCTTATCCGCCATTTAGTTATATTGACTCAAATAACGAACTTCAAGGGTTTGATATTGATATATCTTATGCTCTTTGCAAAAAAATGAATGTTGAATGTACTATTGTCACACAAGACTTCGAGGGGATGATTCCCGGTCTTCTTGCCAAAAAATACGATGCTATTGTTTCTTCCCTTTCTCCTACAAAAGAGCGCTTACAAAAAATTGATTTTACAGATCCTTACTACAATACAGCACTCGCTGTTATTGTTACCAAAAATTCGGAAATTAAAGAAATCTCAACACAAGCCTTTAGAGGTAAAAACCTTGGTGTACAATCAAATACAACACAAGCTGCATATGCGGAAGATCATTATGCCTCTGAAGGAGTTAATATCAAACTTTATCCTACAGCAGCAGAAGTTAATCGTGATCTTTTAAGCCATCGGCTTGATATCATCATCTTTGATAAATTAAAAGCATTAAATTGGCTTGAAAATGAAGGAAAAGACTGCTGTCTCCTATTGGGAACTCTAGAAAAAACAAATTTTCCTATTGCAATTGCACTCCGTCAAAATAATAATGATCTTAAAAACAGTTTTAATAAAGCAATAGAAGAAATCCGCGCCGATGGAACCTATGAGAAAATTATGAGAAAATATTTTACTTTCGATATCGATTAGATCTCACTATGAATTAAAATTCAATCTGTATATTTAAGGAGTATCTTTAACTCTTTATTGGACATGCAGGTATAATTGGAAATTCGGCATTTCTATAAGAAAATTTACATTTATCAAAATAATTTTTAATTGTTCCTCAATATTTAAACACTTTATAGAATCTAATGACAACGATAAAGTTGTATTTTTATCGTATCAAAATCTATTTTTTTGATAATAATGCCCAACATAATGATCTAAAATAAGCATTAATAAATTTTTGAATTGCTCCAAAAAAGCTTACAGATTATAAAAACATAATGATTTCATATTTGCCCGCTTATCCAATAGGAGAACATCATGAAATTATTAGCAGGAGCTCTTATAATAAGCGCCGTACTATTCACCCAATTGGCTGATGCGAAAACATTAAAAATTGCGAGTGAAGGCACCTACCCTCCCTTTAGTTATATTGACTCAAATAATAAATTGCAGGGACTTGATATTGATATATCTTATGCACTTTGTAAAAAAATGAATGTTGAGTGTACTATTGTTACACAAGACTTCGAGGGAATGATCCCTGGACTTATTGCAAAAAAATATGATGCTATCATTGCTTCCCTCTCTCTCACACAAGAGCGCTTACAAAAAATTGACTTCACAGATCCTTACTACGATACAGCACTGGCTGTTATCGTTACCAAAGCTTCGGGAATTAAAGAAATCTCGACACAAGACTTTAGAGGTAAAAATCTTGGTGTGCAATCAAATACAACACAAGCTTTCTATGCAGAAGATCATTATGCTTCTAAAGAGGTGAAAATCAAACTCTACCCTTCCACAATAGAAGTGAATCGTGACCTTTTAAATCATCGACTTGATGTGATTATTGTTGATAAATTACAAGCATTAAATTGGCTTAAAAATGAAGGAAAAGATTGCTGTCTCCTCTTGGGAACTCTAGAAGAAACAAGATTTCCTATTGCAATTGCAGTCCGTCAAAATAATAATGAACTTAAAAATAAGTTCAATAAGGCGCTAAAAGAAATCCGTTTGGATGGAACTTATGAAAAAATTATGAGAAAGTATTTTACAGGTGATGTTTATTAAATATCGATATGATATTTAAATGAAACCTACTGGTTATTGCTAAAAAATATTATCGAACTCTTTCATGAGGAACACAGGAATGATTGAAAATTTAGCATTGCTATCATTTAGCAATGGTGGATGGGGAGTGGTTATACTTTCCAGTGCAGGAATGACTTTGTCATTGGCATTATGTTGTGGCTTTCTAGGATTTCCTCTAGGACTTCTCAATGCAGTGATGATTCGATCCAATATTAAGATGGCCAAAGCCATGGCACGCCTCTTTTCAACAGTATTCCGTGGGCTACCAGAGCTTTTAACTTTGTTTTTAGTTTACTACGGATTACAAAGCCTTATTCAAAATTTATTTGACTATTTTAATTTTGAAATCATGTTCAGTATCAATGCATTTGTTGCTGGTGTTCTTGCCCTTAGTATGGTTCTTGCAGCTTTTTCTTGTGAAGTTTGGCTTGGAGCATTTAATATTTTTGATAAAGGTCAATATGAAGCGGCTAAAGCTTTAGGACTTTCACGGTCAACCACATTTTTTCGTATTGTCTTCCCTCAGCTCATCCGAAATGCCTTGCCAGGACTTTCTAATAATTGGCTTACTTTACTGAAAGATACATCCCTTGTTTCTACCATCGCGCTTGTTGACCTCATGCGACAAACGAATTTAGCTGTCGCTGCTACCAATAAACCCATGCTATTTTATTTTGTAGCATGCTTACTCTATTTGTTATTTTCAGCGGTTTTTACTGCAATCTTACGCCATTTGGAAACATACACTCAAATAGGCTATAAAAAGGTGCTAGGTCAATGATTCCTGAGTGGCTTTATTTCCTTTTTAATCCTGATCTTTTAAGCCATTATGGACCCAAATTTATTAATGGCTTTATTGTTACTGTTGAGCTTGTTTCTATCTCTTGTTCTCTAGGTCTTTTTCTTGGTATGCTTATCGCTTTTGCTCGTCTATCAAAGAATACATTTTTACAATATTTTGCAAATGCTTATGTCTATTTTTTCCGTGGCTCTCCTTTATTAGCTCAACTCTTTCTTTTTTATTATGGGCTTGGTTCAATGAATAGTTTTTGGCAACAGGTGGGACTATGGTGGTTTTTTCAAAATGCGTGGTATTGTTGTCTTTTTATTTTTACACTCAATTCTGCTGCCTATCAATCTGAGATCTTTAAAGGAAGTTTTTTATCCGTAACAACTGGACAGCGTGAAGCATCAAAAGCTTTAGGTTTAAGCAACTCTGTCACATTTTTTAGAGTTATTCTTCCACAAGCAATGATTGTAGCATTACGCCCCCTAGGAAATGAGTTGATTTTAATGATTAAATCCAGTGCTGTTGCCTCACTTATTACTGTTTATGATTTAATGGGAGTTGCTAAACTCACTTATTCACGGACTTTTGATTTTCAAGTTTACGTTTGGGCTGCTCTTATCTATCTCTTTATCGTTGAACTCATTCATCGTTTTATTGTTTTTATCGAACAGCGCCTCACTCGATATTTACGTTAAATAAAATGATCATAAAAAACTTTACCAAACCAAAATGTTGAATTAATCACGTTATTCATCAATGAAAGAATAAAATAAGATGAATTTGAAAAATAATAAATCGATCTCTCCCAATAAAAAACCAGTGATCTCTATTCAAAATCTAAATAAATGGTATGGAAACTTTCAGGTCCTACATGATATCAACTTTAATGTTCAAGCTGGTGAACATATCGTTATTTGTGGACCATCCGGATCAGGAAAATCAACGTTAATTCGTTGTATTAATCAATTAGAACAAGCACAAAAAGGTTCAATCTGTATCCATAACGTTGATATCCATACCGCTCCTATACAACAGCAAAAAAAAGTTCTTCGTAAGATAGGAATGGTCTTTCAGAATTTTAATTTATTTCCCCACATGAGCGTTATACAAAATTGTATTTTAGCACCTATGACCGTTCAAGGACTTTCCAAACAACAAGCACAAGAACGGGCAATTCGTTACTTAACACATGTTGGTATTGAAAAACACTGTGAAAAATATCCTTTACAACTTTCTGGTGGGCAACAACAACGTGTTGCGATTGCCCGTGCACTTTGTATGGAACCTGAAGTCATGCTTTTTGATGAACCAACCTCTGCTCTTGATCCAGAAAGTGTGGGAGAAGTTTTGGAAGTGATGGCTCGATTGTCCGACACAGGGATCACAATGCTTTGTGTTACCCATGAAATGGGCTTCGCACGTAAAGTATCAGAAAGAATACTCTTTCTAGAAAATGGAAAAATTGTTGAAGATACAGCCTCTGAAGAATTTTTTACCAATCCTAAAAGCCAACGTGCTTGTAATTTTCTTGCTAAAATTAAATATTAATCATTAAAATATTGCTTTATTTATACAATTTTATTCCTGTTTTTTAAAAGAGCGATAATTGTTTGTGCGCCAACAACCCCCGATGGTACTTCAGTTTTCATTTTCTGTTCTACCATCTCAAAGGCATCAAGTTGTGCCTGTCGCAATAAAGGATTAGCCAAAAGTTGTTCTACTTGTCTTGCTAACATACCAGGACGGATTAATTCATTCAAATATTCCGAAACAATAGGCTTATCAGCAATAATATTTGGAAGAGCAGCACTCCATAACATCATTTTAGGAAAAATAAATAATTTAGAAAAACGATCAAGTTTATAGCAAAGAACCATAGGAATTTTTGCTAAGGCTAATTCAAGTGAAACAGTTCCATGTGCCGCAAGAGCAACATCTGCTTGTGCAAAAGCACGCCATTTTTCATCTTCACCAACGACAATTTCTATCTTGCTTTTCCAGCCTTGCACAAAATCACGGATTCTATCTACCAAATGAGGTAAGGTTGGTAAAATAATACGTAAATGAGGAATACGTTGTACAAGAATCTCTACTGTTTCTCGAAAAATAGGCATTAAGGAACGAATTTCTAAATTGCGTGATCCTGGCAAAATAACTAATGTAGGCGATGATATTTGTGTATCGATCAAATTTCTTTGTTCTAATTGGCTTTTTTTTTCTGACTGAACTCTCAAAAGGGGAGGATATGTCAAAAGACGATGTCCAACATAGGTCGTGGCAGGGCCTCCCAAATCTTGCATAATCTTTTCTTCAAAAGGAAAAACCGCTAAAACATGATCAACAAATCCACGCATAGCTTTTGCACGCTCTGGCCTCCATGCCCAAACGGTTGGTGCAATATATTTAATAATAGGAATAGAAGGCGCTAAAGCACGTACCTTTTTTGCAATACGATGTGTGAAATCAGGACTATCAATAATAATTAAACAATCAGGTTGTTCTTGTGCAATAAATTTGGATAAATTGCGAATATGTAGCAACAACAATGGTAGTTTTTTCAATACTTCCTTTAAACCTATTAAAGCAATATCATGGGAATCAAAAAAGCTTTTTAAACCTAATGCCTTTAAATGCCTCCCCCCAACACCAATCAAATGAATATTGCATCCTATCTGTTGTGATAAACAAGTAATTAAATCGGCCCCAAGTAAATCACCAGATTCCTCACCTGAAACCACAGCAATCTTTAAGAAACAATTATTCATGACCAAACCTTTCAAATGTCTCTATAAATAGAGAATATTTGTTGGCTTTTTCTATTGTTGTTTTCACCGATAATATTAGACTTCTATTTGCCTCCACCGCAACACCAGATAAACCACTCTTTGCAATATTCATTATTGTCGCTGGCCCAATTGATGGCAAATCAACGCGATTATCCTGTTGTGGTTTTGCACATTTTACAAGAATGCCACCTTTAAGGGGAATTTGCCCTCTTTCTCGCATTTCACAAACACGCCACAGCATATTATCAGTTCCCTCAGCACCCTCCAGAGCAACCACCCTTCCTTGGACAACGACAACGGCTTGCCCGATATCTAATTGACCTAAAAGCTTTGCTGCTTCTACTGCTAAAAAAATATCTTTTTTCTCTTTTGGAGTAGCGCGCCGTACTGTTAAATTAAATTCTATGGGAGCTAAAAGATCTGGGACTATTTCGTGAGCACCGATAACACAAAAACCGTGTGCTTCAATAACCCGTATAAAAGCTTTTAATAACGCATCGTCCCCCCTCTTCAAAGCTCCGATTAACTTAGGAAGAGCTAAAAATGTTGTCCAGTCCAGTCGCAATTGTTTAAGAAGTGGACGCTTTTTCACACCACCTGCCAAAACAACATTATATACACCAGCCTCTTTTAAAATTTTAACGAGTCGCGCTAACTCTACAATTGATAGCTCGCAATGCTCATAGCGATAAAGAACAGAATCTGCCTCACCATGCAAAAGCACAAGAAAAGGATTTTCTCCATTCTTCTCAAGAGTCTGCGCAACAGTAATCGGTAGAACACCATTTCCTGCTATAATAGCAGTACGGCCGGAAAGAAAACTTCTGGCTCCCCAAATAGGCATTTTTAATCCTTATGTTCTTTTATTTTATCACCTTCAAATTTTGGTGTACAATAAAAACGCTTTCCTTCTTCTTTAATAAAATTAACAACTTCAGAAACAGACTGAGAAGAAGAATAAAAAGAAGCAACATCACTAACACGCTCTTTAAATGGTTTGCTATGATCAAAAAGCATGGCAACCGCATGACGGAGTGCATGAATATCTTGACGCTCAAGTCCTGCACGCTTCATGCCAATAATATTGAGGCCGGCAAGTTTTGCCTGCACACCAACAGCTGTTCCATAAGGTATCAGATCACCAACCAGTGCAGATACGCCGCCGATAAATGCATGATGTCCAACACGAACAAATTGATGAACAGCAGCACCACCACCAATAATCACATAATCACCAACAGTGACATGACCAGCAATCATTGCGTTATTGGCAAATGTTACATGATTGCCTACATAACAATCGTGAGCGATATGCGCATAACAAAAAAATTGGCAATTATCACCAACAACTGTCATTCCTACACTCGAATCGGAACCCCTATGCATTGTTACACCTTCACGAATCGTACAATTCTTACCAATAAAAAGAGTTGTAGCTCCTCCTTTATGTTTATTATTTTGCGGATCTGCCCCCAAAACAGCATGAGAAAATACTTTACTCTTGGCTCCTAATGTTGTCTTTCCCATTATTACAACATGACTTGTCAAACTACATTCATCACCAATAACAGCCTCTGAACTAATATGGCAAAATGGTCCAACGCGTACATTCTCACCAAGCTGCGCTCCCTTCTCCACAAGAGCAGTTGGATGGATTTTCGTACCGGACATTTTTAAATTCCCATCAAATATCGTTTATTCTTCTTCGACAATCATCGCAGCAATTTCTGCTTCAGCGACGCGGACATCTTCTACTTTTGCAACACATGAAAAACGTCTCATACCAGATCTTTTTTTCAAAAGCTGAACATGAATCTTGAGCTGATCACCAGGCATAACCGGCTTACGAAATTTCGCATTATCAACCGTCATAAGGTAAACTAAATTTGTTTGCTTATTGCCTAAATTTAAAAGTGCTATTGCTCCTGCCGTTTGTGCCATAGCTTCTAAAATCAAAACTCCAGGCATAACAGGCTTTGCGGGAAAATGTCCCGTAAAATGTGGCTCATTAATCGTTATATTTTTAATACCAATCGCTTCTTGTTCACCATCAATATCAACGATACGATCAATCAATAAAAATGGATAACGGTGCGGTAATATTGATAATAGTTTTTCAATATCGACAGCCTCTAAGTTTTTAGTTTTTTCACTGCTGATCATATCAGCGTTTCTCCTTTTTAACTTTTCCCATACTGCGCAACGCCGCTACTTCACGAAACCATTGTTTAAATGGTCGCGCTGGACTACCTCCCCATTTTTCGCCATCCGGAATGTCATTCATAACACCACTACGAGCAGCAATCTGAACAGATTTACCTATTATGATGTGATCAGCTACTCCCACACTTCCGCCAAGCTGAGACATATCCCCTATAGATGTACTTCCCGCAATGCCACATTGAGCGGCAATAAGACAATAGCGTCCAATTTTTACATTGTGGGCAATTTGTACAAGATTATCAATCTTGCTTCCTTCACCAATAACAGTATCTTGAAATGTCCCACGATCAATTGTCGTGTTCGCACCAACTTCTACACCATCCTCAATAATAACACGACCAAGCTGTGGAATTTTCTCGATTCCAACTCCACCTCCAACATAACCAAAACCATCTTGTCCAATGCAAACGCCAGGATAAAGCTGAACCTTATCACCTATTATAGAACACTGAACTGTTACCTTAGGAGCAATATAGCAGTCACATCCAATACGGCAATTTTCACCGATAACAGCTGTGGATGAAATAAGAGTTCCTGCACCAATCTCAACATTTTTACCAATAACAGCTCCAGCTTCAATACACACATCATGTGCCAACTTAGCCGTTGGATGAATATGCGCATGTAATGAAATCCCCTTCTGCCCCAACCAAGGCATTGGCTTGACAGAATCTGGAAACAAAATACGACCAATCTGAGCAAAGTCACGCTGTGGTGTGGATGTCACCAAAATTGCCATAGTTTCGGGAACTTTAAAAACAATCTCATTCGTACACAAAACAGCAACAGCAGAACTGTCCAGTAAAGCATCAGAAAACTTCCGATGCTCTACAAAAACAAGCGAACCTTCCACCGCACTCTCAAGTGAAGAAAGAGTATTGATAACTTTATGAGAAAACTCTGGATTAAGAAGCTTTGCACCCGTCAACTCAGCAGCATTTGCAACTGTCAATCGTCGGGACGGCGTAAAAAAAAATGTATCCGCCATCAAAACACTTTCTCTCCCAGCTTAAGCTATTCTCTTCAAATTTTTCCTTCTTAAAATCGCTCAAATCAGAACTTCGTAGAAATACCAAAATTCAATTGTTGCAAACGATCACCTTCCTGCTTCGTTATTGGCCAAGCATAATCAAAACGCAAAGGACCAAACGGAGAATCCCACATCAAACTCACACCTGCAGATGAACGCCAAGCACTTTTGGTATTGGTAACAGACGGTTCACCCTGAAAAACGGCTTTATAATTATTGCCATAAAGCGTGGCAATATCCGCAAATAAAGCACCGCGCAACCCGAATCCTTCAGGCACAACAGGGATAGGAAACTGTACTTCAGCAGTCGCATTCATATATGTCGTTCCCCCCAAGAAATAAACCTCACCCTTACTGGAAACCTGGCGCGGACCTATTCCATTATATTTGAACCCTCGAATCATATCAGAATTTACTTTAAACATATCGAAAATACGAACACCTTCTTTGCCTACTTCATGGATATAACCACCCCCAAAGGAAAGCAAACCAACGATATCCTTCTGGTCAGAAAGAGTCTTGTACATCATCGCCTTACCCGTGGTCTTCAAGAACTTTGCACTCCCACCAAGCCCTGCATATTCCTGAAGCAGATGCACGTACCACCCATCATGGGGGGATCTCATATCATCAATCGTATTATAGGTGAAACCATAACTAATTGATGAACGTTTCCAAGGGCTGTGTTTTGCAGCTTGAACAATCGCCCCAGAATATTTCCCATATAATTCTATTATGTCACCCTCTTTGTCAAAATCATACTCTCCGCCAAAATCATATTCTTCCTGCACATAAGAATAAGCTACATTAGCAGATAATTGATTATTAATAGGTAACGAAAACCGCAGCGATCCACCTGTCTGCCGTACATCATAGGCTTTATCAGCACGATAAGTACTACGAAAAACATCAACGCCAGCAGATAAACGATATCCTAAGAAATAAGGATCAACAAATGATAAATTATAATTACGAGATTTTTCTTGCCCCGCACCTAATCCTAAACGAACATATTGACCACGTCCCCCAAGATTACGTTCAGTAACAGAAACTTCAAGTGACATACCAGGACTTGTTCCCCCTGTTGTATACCCTCCAGAAAGAGAGAGATCTCCTGTTGAAGCTTCAACGACATCTATTACCAAAACAACTTGGTCAGATTGATCTGTGGGAACCATTGAAATATTAACGGCTTTGAAGAAACCTAAACTTTCTAGACGACGTTTCGCCCGCTGTAGTAAAGTTTGATTGTAAGCATCTCCTTCATTTAAATCAATCTCACGGCGAATGACGTAATCACGCGTTTTCTCATTGCCACGTATATCAATACGTTGAATATAAGCACGTGTACCCTGTTCAATATTATATAAAATTGAAATTGTATGATTTGCTAAATTACGATTTCCCCGCGGTTCAACTTTAGCAAAAGCATATCCCGAATCAGCAACTTTGTTATTAATAGTTGCAACAGACTGTTCAATATCTTCTGCACTATAAACATTACCTGGCTGGGTTTTAAGCACCCTTTTCACAGATTGAACGTCAATTCCATCAACATCACTTTCAACCTGAATATCGCTAATTTTATAGAGCGCACCCTCATCAAGAACGAAAGAAATTTTATACGTATTGCTTGCTGCATCAAAAGTTGCTTTAGAAGAGACTACACGAAAATCTGCATAACCACGGTTATAATAAAAGCGACGTAAAGCTTCTTCATCAACAGCGAGGCGCTCTTCACTGTAAACATCACCTCCCAACAACTTCGAAAAAATTCCTGAAGTTTTTGTTGAAATCACATCACGCAAACGGCGACTTCCAAAGACACTATTGCCCTTAAAAGTGATATCACCAATCTTTGTTTTTTTCCCTTCAACGACATTAAATACCACATTAACCCGCCCTTTTCCAAGGTTAATCGTTTGAACGTTAACAGTGATATTATTACGACCAAGAGTTTTATAAGCCTCACGAATTGTATTTATATCAGCAGAAAGCTTAGCAGAATTAAAAGGCTCATTCGGTTTTAAAGAAATAAACCGCTTAAGATCTGGGTCTTTAAAAGATTTATTTCCTTGAAACAATATTTGATTGACAACCTCATATTCTTTTACGAATACAACCAATTTATCACCCACCGGATTTATTTTAACATCATAAAATAAACCCAATTCGAAAAGGTTCTTCACAGCACTATCAACATCACCACTGGAAACACCTTGCCCAACCTTAATCCCCATATTGTCTCGAATCGCCTGAGAACTTACAAACTTATTCCCACGAACCTCAATAGAGCGGACTACAGACGCTTGTATTTCTCCGACCGCAGCAATTGACATAAAAACCGTTGCTGGGGCAATCATCCCCATCTTTAACACCAATACAGATGCTGCATTTAAAAACTTTGAATTCGTAGTCATTGGCTTTTTTACCTTACTCTCGTTCCTTGGACATGATGCCTTAAAAAGCTAACTGCCATAACAACCTTTTTACAGCGAGACTTTTCATTCCTTAATTACTCATTATAATCTACAACGCCACAACATTTTGTAGACATGGTAAACAACCTTAAATTTGTTTTTGCTATTATTACTTAATTTATAAAGCGTTTTCCATAATTTAATTAGCTAAACCAACAAAAATAATCATTAAAAAAGACAAAGATCATAAAAAGGAGAAGAATGGAAAAACCTAAACGAAAAACAATTCCCTGAATTTTGGTAGATATTCTCCTCCCAGTAATGACCTCAATGACATGCAATAAAAGATGCCCACCGTCAAGCGGTAGAATCGGAAAAAGGTTAATAAGCCCAACACTTATTGAAAGAAAAGCTGCCAAATTCAACAAAGAGATAAAACCTGTCTCGCTCACTTTCCAAGCAATTTTAACGGTTTTAGAAGGTCCACTTAGCCGACAACGATCCTCTTTGCCTCCTATTAAACGACTCATAAAAAGAACGGTTTGAGTGGCGATAAACACAGTACGGTCTGACGCTTCTCTTACAGCTGTTACAAAACCATAGCGAATATGTTTTATATAAGTTGGATCTAAATGTGCTGGATTATTTAAATCAACAGGAACACCTACACCTATCATAGCACTTCGTGTTCGATTACCAAATCCATCATCTCGCTCAACGACTTTCGGGGTAATCATGGTTGTAAAGACTCGCCCCATGCGTTCTATTTTAAACTCTATGGGTTCTCTTCCATGAAAAGCTACATAATTCATCAAATCTTCAAAGCTTTCAACCCGTCGTCCATCCATTTCAACAAAACGATCACCTAATTCCAAACCGGATTGAAGAGCAGGGCTATCTTTTACCAAAGAACCAACAACGGGCTCAATGGCTACACGACCATAGATAAAGAAAAAAAATGTTAGAATAACAACAGTAAAAAGGGCATTGAAGAAAGGACCGGCAAAAACAGTTGCTGCTTTTTTCCAAGCATGCGCACTAGCAAATGAACCATCGACAATCAGAGATGATTGGAATGATTCCGTATCGATTTTTTCCTCATCCCCAACAAATTTTACATAACCTCCTAAGGGGATAAGTGCTAAACGCCACTTCGTGCCATGCTTATCTGTATAACTCGCTATTTCTGGTCCAAATCCAAGCGAAAAAATTAACGCCTTAATACCACACCACCGACCAATGAGATAATGCCCAAATTCGTGCACAAAAATGATAATCATAATGATGAAAAGAATACTCAAACTTCTTAAAAGAAAATCACCCATAGTGACGATATGATTTAAAAGTTCCAAACGATCTTCTCCCAATTAGATCATACTAAAAAGATTAAAAGGCGCATCCATATCAGACATAAATGAACCAATTAAATAAAGAAGAAAAGCTGCCCCTACCAATCCATCTATACGATCCATAAAACCACCATGTCCAGGCAATAAAGAACTAGAATCTTTAACAGAAAACCGTCTTTTGAGCCACGATTGCCCTAAATCACTCAATTGTGAAACAATTGATAAAACAAGTGTAAGGAGTGGCACAAAAAAACTAGCTAAATTTATATCAAAAAATCCAAAAGCAACCCATATACCACCGAAAACTCCGACAAATGTACCACCAAGTGCTCCTGACCATGTTTTATTAGGAGAAAATTGTGGTGCTAATTTAGGGCCCCCTAATGCACGTCCGATAAAATAACCACCAATATCTGTTCCCCACACTATCGTAAATAAGAAAATAACAACTTGGAACCCCAACATTTCATGATCCCGTAGAAAGCATAAAGCAACAACAGGAAAAGATGCATATAAAAAACCACAAAAAACCCAACCACTCTTTTTTATAGATATAATAGCCAACACCGCAGCCAAAACGATTAAAACACAAAAAATCAACGGAGCAGATACACTCAACACTAAAAAAAAGCCAAAGATCAAGTAAAAGATACTTGCTAATATTTTTTGTAAAACACACCACTTCTCTTTAGTAATACTCATCCACTCATAAAGAACAAAACCGCCAATACACCATACAAATAAAAAAAAGAAGTTTCCTCCCAACCATGTTAGATACAACGCAATAACGCCAAAAACAAAAGCTGTCAGAATACGATAAACCAAATTAGACAAAACAACATCCAAACAATAAAAATAGAAAATACAAGCCCTGAAATTAACGCAAGAAAAATTCCCCTACGCAGTGTTTTTATCTCATACCTGTATAATTTCTCTTATAATTTATCATAAATAATTCAGTCTACTAAGATAGCGCTTATGAGACTAATAATCAATGAAAACAGCTTCAAAAATCTCAGTCAAGATTAATCCTAAATATTTTTTTAATATTTTCTCAAATATAAAATGAAAAAGCAGCTATCTCTGCCCCATACAAATTAACTAATATAGGTTTCGTATAAAAACACTTTTCTATCAACTATTCGTCATTAAAAAACGAATTATGCCACATAACATCTGCTTGATCGATCATACCCACATGTTTTATAATGAGAAATAAGAGAAAGGTTAGGCTTAATATTCTTTCCCCAACCTTCATCTTAGAATATTTGAATAATTTCTAATAATGCTTTCATTATGCAGTTTAACAAAGACGTACTCAACTAAAAGCCCACACTATGCTGTTAAATAGTGTCTTCCAGCAAAGGGCATGATTTACCACGCAGATTAAAAAATTTAAACATCCGCCCTTTCAAATCAGTCTCTCCCATATCAAAATGATAGAATACCTTCCTGCATCACACCTTGCTATCACAGAACACACCACCCCTCCTATTATCCCTAGAAACAATTTACAGGCTTGGGAGTGTAACATCCTTTTTCTAGCGACAAAACCGTCTTAAACGTGCATAATTTCAGATTCTTTTACGGCTAAAATTTTATCAATATCAGCAATAGTTTCATCTGTGAGTTTTTGAACTTTTTCAGACAAACTATGGGCTTCATCTTGTCCAATTTCACCATCTTTTTCTAACTTTTTCAAATTGTCCAAACCATCCCGACGGACATGACGTGTAGCAACACGCGCTTGCTCTGCATAGTGATGCGCAATTTTTACAAGTTCTTTACGGCGCTCTTCATTCAACTCAGGCAAAGGAATACGTAGATTCGTACCATCAGTTATGGGATTTAAACCAAGACCAGAATCGCGAATAGCGCGCTCTACAGCTCCGACCATCGTTTTATCCCATACAGAAACAGAAAGCATCCGAGGTTCGGGAACAGAAATATTAGCAACCTGATTTATATGCACAACAGAACCATAAGATTCAACGGTCAACGGCTCTAATAAACTGGCCGATGCACGTCCAGTCCGCAAACCACCTAATTCATGTTTAAAAGCCGTAATGGCACCATCCATGCGACGTTTCAGATCATCCATAATTGATGTAACATTCATATTTCTGTCTCCTTCAATTGTCCTTTGAAGCTTACCCTTATTCCGATACTATTGTAAAGCGTCCTGTTCCATTCAAGACCTTAGCCAAACCGCCTTTTTCATGAATGGAATACACAATAATCGGTACATTGTTCTCACGTGCTAAAGTGACCGCCGTTGAATCCATAACAGATAATCCCCATTGCAAAACTTCAACATGTGTTAATTGGTCAAAACGCTTAGCCGTAGGGTCTATTTTTGGATCTGCTGAATAAATACCATCAACTTGTGTTCCTTTAAGAAGGACATCCGCACCAATTTCTGCTGCACGTAAAGTAGCAGCAGAATCAGTGGTAAAAAATGGATTTCCTGTACCACCTGCAAAAATCACAACTTTTCCCTGATTCATATAAGCTATTGCTTTACGTTGCGAGAAACTTTCACAAATTTGTGGCATAGCAATCGCAGAGAGTACAACAGTTTCAACCCCTAATTTTGTCAAAGATGTTCGCAATGCTAAAGAGTTAATAGCAGTTGCAAGCATTCCCATATGATCACCTGTCACTCGGTCCCCACCATGCGAAGCAACAGCAACGCCACGAAAAATATTTCCCCCACCGATAACAACCGCAACTTCTATCCCCATTGTGCGCACTTCTGCAATATCAGCGGCAATACGGTCTACAACAGAAACATCAATGCCAAAATTCTGCCCTCCCATAAGAGCTTCACCAGAAGCCTTTAAAAGAATACGTTTATACGGAAGTGCTAATGCCATTAATAATCTCCCCAAAAGCCCATTTACTTTTTGCTTTTGACATCACGAAGGGCACCACTTTTTTCACGTGACGCCCTCTCAACAATTACATTGTTCCCCTCAGAGATTCTACAACCAACGATATGACTTTAAATCTCTGTTCAAGAGTTTGCAATAACTAGCCTTTTACAGCAGCAGCAACCTCTGCAGCAAAATCAGACTCCTCTTTTTCCACACCTTCACCTAATGCAAAACGAATAAAGCCTGTAATTTTTGCTGGAGCACCAATTGATTTCTCAGCATCCTTTAAAGCGGCCTCAACAGTTATATCAGGATTCATAACAAAAGCTTGAGAAAGCAAAACAACCTCTTCAAAAAACTTACGCATACGTCCTTCTACCATTTTTTCAATGATATTTTCAGGTTTTCCAGACTGACGTGCTTGATCTGAAAAAATTGCTTTTTCACGCTCAACAGCAGCAGCATCAACATCTTGAGCTGTAAGTGCTAATGGATTGGTTGCCGCAATATGCATCGCGACCTGCCGACCAAAAGCAAGAGCAGCTTCCTTATTTCCTGTTGTTTCAATCGCAACCAAAACACCAAGTTTTCCAAGCCCATCAGCCACACTATTGTGTATATAAGTCGCAACAACACCATTCTCAACAGACAATTTAGCGGAACGACGAAATGTCATATTTTCGCCAATTGTACCAATTGCATCTTTAATCGTAAGCTCTACAGTCTTCTCAGAGCCTGGATAAAGAGAAACAGAAACAGATTCAACATCCCCTGGCGTATCTAAGGCAGCAGTTGCTACTTTACGCACAATGTCTTGGAATCCATCATTGCGTGCAACAAAATCTGTTTCAGAATTAATCTCAACCAAAACTGCATGTGAATCTTTTGATACGACTCCGATTAATCCCTCAGCTGCTGTACGACCAGCCTTTTTATCTGCTTTAGCTATTCCTTTTTTACGAAGCCAATCAACAGCAGCTTCCATATCACCATTGGTCTCTGCTAGAGCGGCTTTACAGTCCATCATACCAGCGCCAGATAATTCTCGAAGTTCTTTTACTTGTGCAGCAGTAATGCTCATATTTGCCTCTTTATTTTGTAACGGTGAAAGCGCGCAAAATCCCTCTGCACGCCTATAACTTCTTCTTTAGACAATAAAAGTACCTTAATTAGGCGTTTTATATTATTCAGAAACTTCTGAAACTGCATTTTCTTCCAAAATAGGCTCCACAGGTGCATCAACTTGAGCTCCTAAATCGATACCCATTGCTCCTTGCTGGCGTGCAATACCATCAAGAGCTGCACGGGCAAAAAGATCGCAATAAAGAGAAATTGCACGTGAAGCATCGTCATTACCTGGTATTGGATGTGTTACGTCATCGGGATCACAATTGGTATCAATAATAGCAATCACTGGAATACCTAAACGTTTTGCTTCTTGGAGTGCAATATTTTCTTTATTCGTATCGATAACAAAGATAAGATCTGGAACAGAACCCATATCTTTAATACCACCAAGCGCACGATTAAGCTTTTCACGATCACGTTCAAGATTTAAACGTTCCTTTTTGGTAAAGCCTTGCGCTTCAGCAGCAAGAATTTTATCAAGCTTCCGCAAACGATGGATCGAATTGGAAATCGTTTTCCAGTTTGTGAGCATGCCGCCAAGCCAACGTGCATTAACGTAATACTGGGCGGAACGATTTGCCGCATCTGCGATAATGTCAGATGCTTGCCGTTTCGTACCAACAAAGAGAATACGACCACCACGCGCTACAGTATCTGAAACAAGTTTAAGCGCTTGGTGTAAAAGTGGAACGGTCTGAGCAAGGTCAATAATATGGATATTATTACGCTGACCATAAATATAGGGAGTCATTTTGGGATTCCAGCGATGAGTCTGGTGACCAAAATGCACACCGGCTTCTAAAAGCTGGTGCATAGTAAAATCGGGTAGTGCCATAAATCTTATCCTTTCCGGTTCAACCTCCGCGGAAAAAGCAGAAAGACCTGCTACCGGCGGATGCTTGCTAGAATTTTCTCACAGATCATTTGCAAACACCCAGACTCCGCGTGTGGAATAGCGCAAACATACTAATATTTGATTCTTTTTCAAGTTATTTTCTTTAATCATTTAATATTTGCATTTTCACATTGATTAAGATCTTTTCCAAGTTCCAAGAATTCGAGACTGTTCAATTTTGCACGCACTGAAAAAGTTCCATAATCTATATGAAGATCACGCATGACACCATTCTCATGTAAGAGAAAACTGCTACGATAAACCGGCAAACCATCTTTATTTTCTCCATCATCAAAATAAGAAATTGTAACAGGCCAATATTCTTCTTCATCCAATTTTCTTACTTTTTCCGTTTCGCTATCAGATAAAAGCGTCTTCTTTTCCCCTATGACGATACTTTCTTTTATAACTTTATCTGCTTTATTTGTCCCATCAAATACAGTAACATTGTAAAAATGATCTCCTGCTTTTGCATGGCGGATAATATTTTTTAGTTGCATTATTGGAAATTCAGCCATTGCAAGCTTATACTCTTTTTCCTTTGGCTTTTTTAAGGTAACTGTAATACCATCTTGAGTACGCTCCGCAACCCCCTCGGCACGATGCACAACCTCTTCTCCCTCTTGATCTGTGATATTAAAACGAAATGTACGGCTGTCTCCTGTCTCATAACTCGTCGTCTGTTGATCAGTCAAACGTACTGGCATATCTTCAATGTGAACACGGCTAATGAAACGAAAACGTGTGCTATAGCCTTGGCATGCCGAACCAGTAAGCTCGTAAACCATTCGTCCTGACATCGCAGAAATTGTCATTTCATGAGAAACACTATCGAGATGAAAATCATAAATTGCTCGATGAGGCACAATAAAAATGGGCTCTTCAGCTCTCGCAGTACATAAAAAAACAATATATAAAATTATTATAAATAATGATCTAATCATTCCCAACTTCCGAACTTTATCCCCGTTGCATAACATCATACAATAAGGCAAAAAAGGCTAATTTCTCAATTAACCACACATTTTCTTAAATCAAAAAATAGATTATGCAATGAATATATTTATAGAGCAGCTATGGAGTTAACATTATGACCAATATGATTGAAAAAAACTTAGAGAAGTTCGGAATCACTCTTCCTGAAGTAATCTCCCCCCTTGCCAATTACATCACCACTTCACAAAGTGGCAATCAACTCTTTATTTCTGGACAACTCCCTCTTATTAATGGAAAACCAATAGCCATCGGTAAAGTTGGTGCAACTGTGAATACCGAACAAGCCCAAAAAGCATCCGAAGCTTGCGCTCTCAATATTCTCGCGCAACTCAAGGCAACTCTGGGTGACTTAAATAAAATAAAACGTGTGGTAAAAATTACTGTTTTTGTGGCTGTAGATTCTCATTTTACCGATATTCCTTTTGTTGCCAATGGAGCTTCTAATTTATTCGTCAATATCCTTGGTGAAATTGGAAAACACGCCCGTTCTGCTATTGGTGTTGCCTCTCTTCCTATGGATGTTCCTGTAGAAGTTGAAGCCATCATAGAAATTTAAACCTTCATTAAGACAGTGCACCATCCTAAATATAACTGAAGTCAAAATACTTCTTTGTCTTACACTCTGATAAAACTTGCATTTTTTCGTTTTTAAATTAGAATCTTAAACTTACAATAAAAGGAAATATTTGTATGAAACAAGCTTACGACAATAACAATATTTTTGCTAAATTGATTCGCAATGAAATCCCTTCTGTTCGTGTCTACGAAGATGATGATGTTATTGGATTTATGGATATCATGCCACAGGCACCAGGTCATACGCTAGTCATTCCTAAAAAAGGCTCGAGAAATTTACTTGATGCGGATACTGAAACATTATTTCCTGTTATTAAAGCTGTTCAAAAAATTGCAAATGCCGTCAAAAAAGCCTTTCAGGCAGATGGCATAACTGTCATGCAATTTAATGAAGCAGCTAGTCAACAAACCGTTTATCACCTCCATTTTCATATTATACCACGTATGAAGGGAATAGAACTTACCCCTCATAATGATATGATAACGCCTACAGAAATACTTGAGGAGAATGCAAAAAAAATCCGTGCTGCCTTATAACACACTCTTAAGTTGTTGAGCTTTTTTTTCCTACACGTTTTTTTGTAAAATTTTCCATTTTACTTTTCTTTGAACTTACAGATATATCGGAAGATGAAATTTCTAACTGTAAGCTTTCTTTTTTACCATTTGATTTTTGTGTCAATACGCGAACGGTACCACCATTGCGTAACTTTCCAAATAAAATTTCATCAGCTAATGGCTTTTTAATATATTCTTGTATAACACGCCCTAATGGGCGTGCTCCCATCTGAGAATCATATCCTTTATTGGAAAGCCATAAAGTTGCAGAAGGGCTTAATTCAAAACAAATTCCCCGATCAGCTAATTGTGCTTCAAGCTGAAAAATAAATTTTTGCACTATCTGATTGATGATTAAATGAGATAAAGGTGCAAACGGAATAATTGCATCTAACCGATTACGAAATTCTGGTGTAAATAACCGATTGATTGCTTCTATATCCTCACCATCACGATGTACTTTCCCAAATCCAATAGCTGATTTTGCCATATCTGAAGCACCCGCATTGGTCGTCATAATCAAAATAACATTGCGGAAATCAATTTTCTTACCATTATGGTCTGTTAATCTACCATAATCCATTACCTGCAATAAAATATTAAATAACTCTGGATGCGCTTTCTCAATCTCATCTAGCAATAGAACTGCGTGAGGTTTCTGATCAACGGCATCTGTAAGGAGACCTCCTTGATCAAACCCTATATAACCTGGAGGTGCTCCGATTAAACGTGCTATCGTATGCCGTTCCATATATTCTGACATATCAAAACGCAATAATTCAATGCCTAAAGATGATGCAAGCTGTTTTGCAACTTCAGTTTTTCCTACACCTGTTGGTCCTGAAAATAAATAACTTCCTATTGGTTTATCCGGTTCGCGTAAACCTGCTCGCGCCAATTTTATGGATGAAACTAAGACGGAAATTGCCTGATCTTGACCATAAACAACATGTTTGAGTTCTCTTTCAAGCTTACTCAGTATCTTCTGATCATTCCGAGAAACTGTTTTTGGTGGAATTCTTGCAATTGTAGCAACAGTCGCTTCAATTTCTTTAACACCTATACTCTTCTTGCGTTGTTTTTGTGGCAAAAGCTTTTGCGCTGCGCCACTTTCATCAATAATATCAATTGCTTTGTCAGGTAACCTACGATCAATTATATAACGTGAAGATAATTCTACAGATGCCTTCATCGCCTGATCTGTATATTTAATCTGATGAAAATCTTCAAAGTAAGGCTTCATCCCTTGCAAAATCTTAATCGCATCTGTAACAGAAGGTTCATTAATATCAATCTTCTGAAAACGACGCTCTAAAGCACGATCTTGTTCAAAGAATTTGCGATATTCTCTATAAGTCGTCGAACCAATACATCGCATAGTTCCAGAAGATAATACAGGTTTCAAAAGATTTGCTGCATCCATATTTCCCCCTAATGTCGCTCCTGCTCCAATTAAGGTATGAATTTCATCAATAAATAAAATAGCATCGGGATACAGCTCAAACTCTTTAATAACTTGCTTTAAGCGTTCTTCAAAATCACCGCGATAACGTGTACCTGCAACAAGTCCCCCCATATCAAGAGAAAATATTGTTGCATTTGATAAAACTTCAGGCACTTGCCCATCAACAATGCGCTTTGCCAATCCCTCAATTATAGCGGTTTTCCCCACTCCAGGATCACCAACCAAAAGCGGATTGTTTTTCGACCTTCGACATAAAATCTGAATCATGCGTGAAATTTCTATTTCACGGCCAATTAATAAATCAACTTTTCCATTACGTGCTTTACAATTGAGATCAACACAATAATTCGTTAAAGCACTTGTTCCTCTTTC
This sequence comes from Bartonella sp. CB10SXKL, assembly GCF_042195515.1. Classification (NCBI taxonomy): domain Bacteria; kingdom Pseudomonadati; phylum Pseudomonadota; class Alphaproteobacteria; order Hyphomicrobiales; family Bartonellaceae; genus Bartonella; species Bartonella sp. CB10SXKL. The sequence goes on from NZ_JBHION010000011.1 coordinate 57,427, forward strand.
ACCATTATCCGAAATCTGCTGATCTAATTGCTCTTCAAGTCCTTCAAGTAACATGGATAACCCATCATCACGCGTGACACCCTGTGAAATAAAACGTACAGCATCATAGCGTGTCATTCCCATCTCTTGAAGAAAATATGCTGCATGGCTTTCACGTTCAGAAAAAATTGCAACAAGAACATTTGCCCCCGATACTTCATCTTTTCCAGCCGATTGTGCATGAATCACCGCACGTTGGATAACACGCTGGAAAAAAGCTGTAGGCTTTGTATCCTCATCAGCTCTAATCTGTTCATCTAACTCTGAGCGAAGATAATTGGTTAAGCGCTCTCGCAATTCCTCCACATCTACTTGGCAAGCCTGAATAACGGAATTTGCATCGGCATCATCTAACAGCGCAAGTAGAAGATGCTCTAATGTTGCATATTCATGCCGTGCTTGAGTAGCAATTGTTAATGCACGATGCAAAACCTCTTCAAGACTAGGTGTAAAAGATGGCATAGCTCCTCACTTCCATTCCATTACACATTGTAACGGATGTTCATTTTGACGCGCACATTCTCTCACTTGTAATATTTTCATTTCAGCGACTTCATAAGTATAAGTCCCACATTCTCCTATCCCATTGTGATGAACATTTAACATTATCCGCGTTGCCTCTTCGAAACTTTTTTTAAAAAAGTTCTTCAAAACAAAAACAACAAAATCCATAGGTGTGTAATCATCATTAAGCAAAAAAACTCGACATAATTTAGGTTTTTCGAGTTTTTCTCTAGCCTTAGGCATTATAACCGCACCATGCCTACCTTCATCCCAATTCTTGCCCTTTTCATTATGCATAATATGAGCTATAGAGTTTATTATGAGCATCTGTCCCATTATCGTTTTCCATGCAGCACATTTTTTATTAATTTTAAATTCTTTCATAACTATTGCAATACCTGTTTGTATTAGAAAAAAATTTCCCTCTATGGTTAGACTTCAATCACTCACTCATAAAATAACTTCTGTAAACAAATTAGTAATACCATTCGTCTAAATTGCATAAACAAATTACAGAAAAGGAAGCTTTATAGAAGTTTTTCAGGATAAATGGAGAAATAGGATACTGCAAGTGTATATTAATTATCAAAAAATTATGCGCTACTGTAAAACAATAGCAATTTCTTTTGTTGTGTTAGCTCTTTCTTACTGTTGGGCATCAGCCACACCTCAAGGCGCCTATCCTGATAAGTATGCAGCTATTGTTATAGATGCTACTACGGGAAAAACTCTATTTCAAGCCAATGCAACACTGAAACGTTATCCTGCTTCTTTAACAAAAATGATGACATTGTACTTACTCTTTGAAGCTATGCAGATGCGTCGTGTGACACCCAATACACCAATTCCTGTTTCACATTATGCAGCAATGCGTCCACCGACAAAAATTGGGTTTAAAGCAGGCCAAACAATTTCTGCAGAATCAGCAGCTAAAGCACTCATTACAAGATCTGCAAATGATGTTGCTGCTGCCATTGCAGAATATCTTGGAGGTAGTGAAAAAAAATTCGCTCAAATGATGACAGCAAAAGCTCATAAACTTGGCATGAAACATACACATTTCGCAAATGCTTCAGGACTTCCGGATGTGCGCAATTATTCTACAGCACGAGATATAGCGACTTTGTCCTTAGCTTTACGTAAACATTTTCCCAAACAATATAAATTGTTCAAAACAAAAAGTTTTAATTTCCGTGGACATAAAATTAACAGCCACAATAAACTTGTTAAAATAATGAAAGGTGTCGATGGAATTAAAACAGGATACACACAAATGTCAGGTTCTAATTTAGCAACTTCGATGCGTCTTGAGGGGCGCTCTATTGTCGCTGTTGTTATGGGAGGAAAATCATCTACTGCACGTGACGAGCATATGGCTAGCTTATTGAATCAATATTTGCCCAAAGCAAGCCAAATGAAAAGTGGTGAACGTTTAATAGCTTCTGTACGCTATCACTTACCCACTGGCGCCAATACTCCTATACCAACCATTAAAGATGATTTAAGTAATTTTGACGATGAAATTTCGACTATGTTGACAGCATTTGCAGAACAACCTGAAAACTCCAACATCGCAATAACGGCTGTAAATAAGGTAATTATACCAATACCGAACCCTCAAAAAACTATACCGGTTGAGACTCATAAAATTGTAACAGCCTCTTTGTCCGAAAATGCCGGATGGGCTATCCAAATAGGTTCTCTTCCTAGTGAAGAACAAGCAAAAACTCTACTTTTAAAAGCAAAAAATATAGCTTTTTCTACTTTAAAGCACGCATCTTCACATATGCAACTGTTTGAAAAGAATGGGCAGCGTTATTACCGGGCGCGCTTTACAGGGTTTCAATCAAAAAAAGCTGCATTTGATGCTTGTTCTACATTAAAGAAAGCAAATTTTAACTGCTATACTGTAGCCTACTAAAAAATTTTGAATTCTGCGTTAAGGATAGTATTATGACAGATAATGCTTTTGCTTCATTCCATAAAAAAGAAATTTTATTGAAGCAATCATCCCTCCTTTCATTGCGTTCTCTTCACGATGCTGCTGCAAAACTTACTGGTTTAAAATATAATTCGACTGCATTAGATACACAATCTCTTGTTAACCTTCTCATTTGCCAAACAATGCGCAACCGTCGTCTCATAATGCCTCCTGTACGCATTCATTTACGCGTTGCGAGCCAAACTGGTAATGTGCCTATTAAAATCCGTCTAGGAGCAACAAATATTTAATTCTACAGACCATCTCTAAAAAACTATTTTATTATTAACCATTATCTATAGCCTTAGAAAACCCTTTGATAAACATACTTTTTTCTTAAATTGTGGAATTGTTTTGACAGCTTTTCCAACTATCCAATATCTCCAAGCTTTCAATAAAACCATTGTTAAGAACATAAAAAACATCCAATATTTTTCCACTTTTGGATTTAATATAAAAAATTATCCTTGATATCTTTTTGGAAAAATGAATAGCTTCATTCGATGAAAGCTTATCATTTTAGGAATTATTCTAAACGTTCAATAAAGAAAGTCCCTCTTACTAATGCTCCCCTGACAACATAAACGCTGTAAAAAATAATCTCACTCCTCTTACTTGCATTTCTTTCAACAGACAAAGCAAATTGAAAAATAAAAATACTACCGATGAAAAAACGTAAAAGAAATTATCAGATTAAATATTATGATAACGATTTCCATAAGATTTTAATTTATAATTATAATTTATTTTTTGCATATTGAATAAGAGATTTTCGTAAAATTCTCTTATTTTCCTTCTTATATTGAATCAGTCAAAATCGTCCGCCTGCTCATCACGAGAAAGATTGGCATATAAACTATTTAAAAAAGGAATCAAATATCCCTTATGAATTATTTCAAGTACGAGGATCTTTTGTAACATTGAACGTTGAAAAAAGGATGATAGTGCTGGTTTTCTCCCTTTATAAATAAAGATGCTAATACTCTATAGATTTTATACCATTCATGGAATGACTTACATTATACTACTCATATTCAAGATGCTGATTTATAAAGATAATTCATTATTTTGCATGTTAGATGATAATCTCGAATATCGTAAGATTCTCTCATTTGAAACTTGTTTATGTTGAATTAATAAAAACCGTTCTCTTGCATGTTATGGGCGAGATTAGTGTGTGGCGTAAAACTGTACCCAAAATACTCAAAATACCTATAATGAACCATTTCAAATGCTAAGGGCTTTGATCCCTGTACGGGGGGCTTGGCAAAGTGTGCAATCATGCCCAGCGTACTCTTTTTATTAAGCATAAAGATGGGACAGCTCAATGGATTTACCGTTATTATATCATTCACGGGTGCCATCGCGAAATGAGCTTAGGAGCATTGAGAGATATTTTTTAAACGAACTCACGAACAAGTAACACGATAATGTTCTATTGTGTGCATTCTATTCTCATGAAAATTTTTATAAATATTTCCTAATGTATACGTTATTATTTATTTTAATTTTTTTGTCGGTACAGAATTTATAAATAAAAAAGATATTCCCAATATATCTTTAATTATTGTAAATTAGTGTTTCTTTTCAAGATATTTTTTACCATATAGGTAGCAAAAAACTTCACTTTTAAAAAATTAAAATCTTTAAAAATCTCTCTTTATCATAATTATTCAGATTTAAAATAAATTTTCCTTGGATACTCAGGTATAATCTTCCATTACTTAAAAGATATGGCTATGGAAACTTTTTAAAACCATAAAACCCAGCTAAAAAATAATGGTAAATTGATCACTAATTTTACTTTACGCTTTTTTATTTTTTCCATTTTAGGACAAATCAAACATATATCAACAATACACTCTCTCCAAACTTGCATCAACAGCTACTATTCGTTAAGAAAGCACTGAGCCATCTCAAATTTATTTTAAGCATGCTGCTGAATTAATTTGGAGTTTTGATTTATAAGGAACAAAAAACATAAGCTTTATCAGGAAATACGATTCTTCTCCAAAACGTCCAGTTATGGATTGAAAAATGTTCTAGCTCTTAACAAGATATTGCATTGACTGCAAGACCACCTTTACTTGTCTCTTTATAGCGTTCACTCATATCATGACCAGTCTGGCGCATTGTTTCTATACAAGCATCAAGAGAAACAAAATGATCTCCATTACCATATAATGCAAGAGAAGAAGCCGTTACCGCCTTAACAGCTCCCATTGCATTACGCTCAATACAAGGAACTTGTACAAGACCTGCAACAGGATCACATGTCATTCCCAAATGATGTTCAAGCGCAATTTCTGCCGCATTTTCAATTTGAGCTGGTGTTCCACCTAATGCTGCGGTCAACCCTGCTGCGGCCATTGAAGATGCCGTTCCAACTTCACCTTGACACCCAACTTCTGCACCAGAAATAGAGGCATTATGTTTGATAACACCGCCTATAGCTGCTGCCGTTAATAGAAAATTATGTATTCCCTCTCGATCTGAATCATCATTAAATTGAAGATAATAACGCAAAACGGCTGGGACAACACCAGCTGCGCCATTTGTTGGTGCTGTAACAACACGACCACCTGCTGCATTTTCCTCATTGACTGCTATAGCATATACCGAAAGCCAATCATTTGCCCAAAGTGGATAATTGTGATTTTTCCTTTGATTTTCCAAAAGCGTTTCATGCAGCTTTTTAGCACGCCTTAGAACACGCAATCCACCAGGCAACTCACCTTCTTGTGAAAGACCTCTATCAATGCAATTTGTCATCGCTGAAAAAATTTCATCAAGCCCTACATCAAGAGAAGAACGCTCTATCTTTGTTTCTTCATTTAAGCGCTTCATTTCAGCAATTGAAAGTCCTGATTTTTCTGCCATTGATAACATTGTACAAGCAGAATCGAATGGATATGGTACCTCAAATGCTTCTGGTTGTATATTATCATTCATATGGCTTAATTCATCCTCAGTCACAACAAAGCCACCACCGATAGAATAATAAATCTGCCGCAACAGAACATTCCCATCAGTATTAAGTCCTTCAAAGGCTAGTCCATTTGTATGTCCAGGGAGGATTTGCTTTCGTTCAAAAATAAGATCACATTGCACATCAAACTGATAAGCGGGATGGCCTTCTGGTTGTACTTTTTTTTCACGTATAACTTTTTCTAACAGAAACCCCATGCTATCAGGATCAACAGTAGAAGCTTTTTCTCCTAAAAGTCCTAATATGATAGCCCTATCTGTTGCATGACCAATACCCGTGAAAGCTAAAGAACCATAAAGATAAACACGTATACGAGAAACTTGAATATCAGACGACTGAGAAAAATCTCCTATCTTTTGCAAAAACATATTAGCAGCTGTCATCGGTCCCATCGTATGTGAGCTAGAAGGACCAATCCCAATTTTAAAAAGTTCAAAAACAGATAGAAACACGTATCACCTCAAAACTATAGTACAGCTTGAGCATATATGCTTTTTCATAACGTTTCTCCCGTTTAAAATCAAATTGCGAGATAAACTAAAAAAATAACAGCAATAAACACGAATGTCGCTCGTCTTGCTACCACCCAACACTTTCTTTCTATAGTGTTTTCCATTAGCCAACCTTCAAAACGGGCAATGCCCCTAGAGTCACCACTCCTAATGTTCCAAGCGTAGTAAAATAAGTGTTAATATGCAATATTAAAATTCAATAAGGATGAGAAATCTTATCGGAAATATTTTTCATAATGCACTAAGTTCTTCAAAACGTATGCTTAATTGTATGAAATATTTTATGGGTATGTTTCAATGAAACGTACAAAGTTTTCTAACGATTCTCGTTCTGTCTCAAACTTGTTTTCTGGAGCACTCATATCGCGATAACCAAGTGCCATACCACAGATAATATGGCGATCAGAAGGAATAGATAAAAGCGTACGAATCTGTTTATGATAATCAGCAAAAGCAGCTTGAGGACAGGTATCTAATCCAAATCCACGTGCAGCTAACATAATGGTCTGCATAAACATACCCAAATCAAGCCAACTCCCCATTTCCATGTCGTGATCCATTGTAAATAAGAGTCCTACAGGTGCATCAAAAAATAAAAAATTTCGCGCCTTTTGATGAAGTATTTTTTCTTTATCTCCTTTTTGAATTCCAAGACTCTGATAAAGATCCAAACCAACTTTTCGACGCCTTGAAATATAAGGCTCACGCCACTGACGTGGATAATAACTATATTCACGCTCTCCTTTTACACCTGAAAGCACAAGTTGTGAAAGCTCTTGCCCTACTTTCTGTAATACACTTCCTGTAAGCACAATCACTTGCCATGGCTGAATATTTGTTCCAGATGGTGCACGTGCTGCAAGTTTTAAGATTTCTTTGATTGTTTCCAAACTAACTGGCTGATCAGTAAAAGCGCGAATTGACTTTCGTGACAAAATAGATTGAAAAACACTCATAGGAGAAACTGTCATTGTTTTTACTTTCTTTATGAAAAATAATTTTTTCTTATCAAGGACAATATACTGCGAAAATACCTTTGCAGCTTTTTCAAACACTCTATTTCTTTAAATGACTTACACATTTCACGCAGTGTTAAATATCCCCCTTAGAGATAGTATAACCTATCCCTTTTAAGAGAAAGAAAATTGTCTAAAAGTAGACAAAATAAATTTTATAATCAATGACTAACCCCCAACTCCGCTAAGCTCTCAAAAAAACTCTCCTCAATTCTTTCTAAATCCTGTAGAAGATCATCAACATCATGCTGCATCTGCTTTAAATCAGCTCGTTTTTTATGAATTCCTGCAATTAATTTCTTAAGCTTTTTCTCATCATCTGGTGGTTTTCCAACTATTGTCAACATATCAGATATTTCAGACAACGAAAATTTAACTCTTTTAGCACGCAGTATTTGCTTTAACTTATGACGATCCGTTTGTGTATAAAGCCGTGTACTTCCACGCCGAAAAGGACTAAGAAGTCCCTCTTCTTCATAATAACGCAAAGTTCGAGCTGTTATTGAAAACTCACGTGTTAATTTTCCAATTGAATAATATTCGTACATTTTATCATTCTGTCTGCATAGATCACATTGTTATAAGAAATGTGTCTATTTTTTATAAAAAACTTAGTAAGCATCCTAATCTCTACTTTCCTGCATTCTAATTTATAAGAAAATACATTCTTATCATACAAGCATTGTATAGTAGAGAATCAATTATTTTTTAGATTACAGAAAAGACTATTGACCTTTCATGATAAGTCCTTTTAAATCTTTATAGAAGATATCAATCAAAAATTTTCCTAAAATTCAAAATCAATCATTATTTGATTTGTAGATAATCACTCTTTTCCTTGAATATGGCTTTTGAGTTTTACATATTTTGGAAAAATTCTATACTGCTTTTAGAAATTAAGAAACTTTAAAATAAAGTAACAAAAAAGATAAACATCATTACAAAATAATAAGCTACTAAAGACGTTCCAAATAACTGTCGCCTTATAATTTTTGACATTTTCAAGAAAATACGCAACTTCTGCATTTTGAGATAAAAAAACGTCTGAACTTTCTATTCAGACGTTTTTATATTATGTGATGTTGTATTTAAATTATTCAGCAACGGCCCCGGTTGTCATATTTGTCAACATAGCCTTAGCCACTTCGTTATTACTAGACTTACGCTGCTCATCTACAATCAAATCATCACGAACCGCAGCAATACGACGGATTTGAGAAATCGTACCGCCTGTACCTGCTGGAATAAGACGACCGACAATAACGTTCTCTTTAAGTCCTTGCAAAGTATCAATTTTACCAGAAACTGCTGCTTCAGTAAGAACACGTGTTGTTTCCTGAAACGATGCCGCCGAAATGAAAGAAGGCGTTTGAAGAGAAGCTTTTGTAATTCCAAGAAGAATGGGATTACCAGATGCTGGTTTCTTCCCTTCTGCAATCAAATTATCATTGATTTCATCAAGTTCAATACGATCAACATTATCACCTGGAATATAACCAGAATCTCCAGATTCAGTAATTTCAACTTTTTGCAACATTTGACGAACAATCACTTCAATGTGCTTATCATTAATAAGAACTCCCTGTAAACGATAAACCTCCTGAATCTCATTAACAAGATAAGATGCCAAAGCTTCAACCCCCTTAATCGCCAAGATATCATGAGGTGCTGGATTACCATCAAGGATATAATCTCCCTTTTCAATTTGATCGCCTTCTTGGAAATGAAACAACTTACCTTTTGGAATCAAATATTCTACTGCCTCAAGAGTTTCATCATTTGGTTCAATAATGATACGACGTTTATTCTTATAACCACGGCCGAATCGAATCGTGCCACTTACTTCAGCAATAATCGCATGATCCTTTGGACGACGCGCTTCAAAAAGCTCAGCCACACGTGGTAAACCACCCGTAATATCTTTCGTCTTGGCACTTTCCATTGGCAAGCGAGCAATAACATCACCAGCCTTAACATGAGCACCAAGCTCAACAGAAAGAATAGTTTCCACTGACATCATATAACGGGCTTCACCTCCCTTATACAATTTAGCAATGGATTCACCTTCTTTATCTGTGTGAATAATAATGGCTGGTTTAAGATCCGCACCACGTGGATTAGCGCGCCAATCAATCACCAAACGCTTCGTAATACCCGTAGATTCATCAGCTGTTTCAGTGACAGATAAACCATCAATCATATCTTCAAAACCCACATAACCTTCAACTTCCGTTAAAATTGGACGTGTATAAGGATCCCATTCTGCTATACGTTGGCCACGTTTAACCACATCACCATCATCAACAAAAATATGAGCACCATAGCTAACACGATGTACAACGCGCTCTTTTCCTAACTCATCCTTGATAAGGATAGCCATATTACGCCCCATAACAACCAACTGGCCTTCAGAGTTACGAACCACATTACGATTACGAATCTCCACCTTACCTTCATAAGATGCCTCTAAATACGATGAATCAACAACCTGCGCAGTTCCTCCTAAGTGGAAAGTACGCATAGTAAGCTGTGTTCCCGGCTCACCAATGGATTGAGCAGCAATAACACCAACGGCTTCTCCCTGATTAACAGGTGTTCCACGCGCCAAATCACGACCATAGCATTTTGCACAAACACCAAGACGTGTTTCACATGTTAAAGCAGAGCGAATTTGAACAGATTGAATCCCAGCTGCTTCAATCTTCGCGACATCAGCTTCCTCAATCATTGCTCCACCTTCAAGGATAACCTCTCCAGAGACAGGATGTAGAATATCAACAAGCGCTGTACGACCAAGAATTCTTTGCCCAATGGAGGCAACAATTTGTCCTGCATCAACAATCGGCTGCATGGTAAGCCCTTTTGCGGTACCACAATCAACTGCTGAAATAATAGCATCCTGTGCAACATCAACAAGACGCCGTGTTAAATAACCAGAGTTCGCCGTCTTTAACGCAGTATCAGCAAGTCCTTTACGTGCACCATGCGTGGAATTGAAGTACTCATTAACAGTTAGACCTTCTTTAAAATTTGAAATAATGGGCGTTTCAATAATTTCACCCGATGGTTTTGCCATTAATCCACGCATACCGGCCAATTGTCTCATCTGGTTAGCAGAACCACGAGCACCAGAGTGCGACATCATATAGATCGAATTCATCGGCCGTTGACGACCTGTTTTAGGATCAAAATCGACGGCTTGAATACGTTTCATCATTTCATCTGCAACGCGATCTGTACATTTACCCCAAGCATCTACAACCTTATTGTATTTTTCACCTTGTGTAATCAAACCATCATTATATTGCTGTTCGTACTCCTTAGCCAAAGCTTCTGTTTCTGCAACTAAACGAGACTTACTATCAGGAATAACCATATCATCCTTACCGAATGAAATTCCTGCACGACAAGCATAAGAAAAGCCAAGCTGCATAATACGGTCACAAAAAATAACCGTCTCTTTTTGTCCACAGTGCCGATAAACATGATCAATCATTTTAGAAATATTCTTTTTCGTCATCTCTTGATTGACAATATCAAATGAGATATCCGCACTTCTTGGCAAAAGCTCACCGATAATCAAACGACCAGGTGTCGTATCATAAAGTTTAGAAACTTCTTTTCCATCCTTCCCAATATTCTTAACACGGCCTTTAATCTTCGTATGAAGCGTTACAACCTTATTTTCCAAGGCATAATGAAGCTCACCTATATCAGAAAAGGCCATTCCTTCACCTGGTTCTTTTTCAGAAACAATTGAAAGATAATAAAGACCAAGAACCATATCCTGTGAGGGAACAATAATGGGAGCACCATTGGCCGGATGAAGAATATTATTGGTGGACATCATCAAAACACGGGCTTCAAGCTGTGCTTCAAGAGAAAGCGGAACGTGAACCGCCATCTGATCACCATCAAAATCTGCATTAAAAGCAGTACACACCAGTGGATGAAGTTGAATAGCTTTGCCTTCAATTAAGATAGGTTCAAAAGCCTGAATCCCCAAACGGTGCAATGTTGGCGCACGGTTGAGTAAAACAGGGTGTTCACGAATAACCTCATCCAAGATATCCCAAACTTCTGGATGTTCTTTTTCAACAAGCTTCTTTGCCTGCTTTACCGTTGATGAATAGCCTTTTGCATCAAGCCGCGCATAAATAAAAGGCTTAAATAATTCAAGAGCCATTTTTTTAGGAAGACCACATTGATGCAATTTTAATTCAGGACCCGTCACGATAACAGAACGCCCCGAGTAATCAACTCGCTTCCCAAGTAAGTTCTGACGAAACCGTCCTTGCTTGCCCTTCAACATATCTGATAGAGACTTGAGAGGACGTTTATTGGCTCCAGTAATCACACGCCCACGCCGTCCATTATCAAACAATGCATCAACAGCTTCTTGTACCATACGCTTTTCATTGCGCACGATAATTCCAGGAGCACGCAATTCAATCAGCCGTTTCAAGCGGTTATTACGATTAATAACACGCCGATAAAGATCATTCAGATCTGATGTCGCAAAACGCCCACCATCAAGCGGAACCAATGGACGCAAATCCGGTGGAATAACCGGAATTGTTTTCATTATCATCCACTCTGGCTTATTTCCAGATTCAAGAAAATTTTCAACGATTTTAAGTCGTTTAATCAATTTTTTCTGCTTTAACTCTGAAGTTGTTTCAGCTAATTCGAGACGCAAATCATTAGCGATTTTATCTAACTCCATACTAGCTAAAAGCTCGTAAATAGCTTCAGCGCCAATCATAGCTGTAAATTGATCTTCTCCGAACTCATCAATAGCAAGCATATATTCTTCTTCAGAAAGAAGCTGATGGAGCTTAAGAGATGTCAACCCTGGTTCGGTTACAATATAATTCTCAAAATAAAGAACCCGCTCAATATCTTTTAAAGTTAAATCTAAAAGTGTAGAAATACGACCTGGTAATGATTTAAGAAACCATATATGTGCAACAGGTGCCGCAAGTTCAATATGCCCCATACGCTCACGACGTACGCGCGAAAGAGTAACCTCTACACCGCATTTTTCACAAATAATGCCCTTATACTTCATGCGTTTATATTTGCCACATAGACACTCATAGTCCTTAATAGGGCCAAATATACGTGCACAAAAAAGACCATCACGTTCTGGTTTAAAAGTCCGATAATTAATAGTCTCAGGCTTCTTAATCTCACCATACGACCAGGACAAAATTTTCTCAGGACTCGCAATAGAAATACGAATAGAGTCAAATGTCTGCGCTGGCGCTTGAGGATTGAAAAGATTCATGACCTCGTGGTTCATGCTGTTCTCCTTCAAAGATTCTTAGAACCTGTTGTAATATCTCATTTATTTTATAACAGATCTTCTTTAAAAGACATTTACTTTTAAAAACGACCTGTATAGCCTTAATAAGGTTATTGAGCCTCTTAAAGTAATAAGAGCGCAGCCTTTTTCCAGTGCGCTCCTTGAATTATTACTCTGCCGTATCAGACAATGCCCGCTGTGCAATAAGTTCACGCGCATCATCAAGCTCCACATTAAGAGCAAGTGAGCGCATTTCTTTTACCAACACATTAAAGCTTTCGGGTATCCCTGCCTCAAATGTATCATCACCACGCACAATTGCCTCATAGACTTTTGTCCGCCCAGCCACATCATCTGATTTTACTGTTAGCATCTCCTGCAAAGTGTATGCAGCACCATAAGCTTCAAGTGCCCATACCTCCATTTCACCAAAACGCTGACCACCAAACTGTGCCTTACCTCCTAATGGCTGCTGCGTCACAAGTGAATAGGGACCTATAGAACGTGCATGAATCTTATCATCAACAAGGTGATGCAATTTCAACATGTAAATATATCCCACCGTTACTGGACGATCAAAAGGCTCCCCAGTACGACCATCATAAAGCGTAACCTGCCCTGAACTATCTAAGCCTGCGTCTTCCAGCATCATGTTAATATCAGACTCATGTGCTCCATCAAAAACAGGCGTTGCAATTGAAACCCCTTTTTTCATCTGTAATGCCAATTTGTAGAGGCTTTCATTATCATACTGACGGACTGGTTCATTATGATTATCATCAGGCATAAGATTTTCAATACGCTGACGCAGCGGCAATATATCCCCAGTCTCTTGATACAACTCTAACAAATCACCAATCTTCTTGCCCATCCCCGCACATGCCCAACCAAGGTGCGTCTCAAGAATTTGTCCAACATTCATACGACTAGGCACACCAAGCGGATTCAAGACGATATCAGCATGGGTCCCATCTTCAAGAAATGGCATATCTTCTACGGGAAGAATACGTGAAACAACACCCTTATTTCCGTGACGTCCCGCCATCTTATCACCTGGTTGGATTTTGCGCTTCACAGCCACAAAAACCTTCACCATTTTCATGACACCAGGAGGCATTTCATCACCTCTTTGGACCTTTTCAACTTTATCCATAAAGCGACGTTGTAATGCTTCCTTTGATTCATCATATTGCTTGCGCAAAGCTTCAATTTCATTTTGAAGTTTTTCATCCTCAACAGCAAATTGCCACCACTGGGATCGTGGATAATGCCCCATCACTGTACTATCAAGCTTTTTGCTGCCCGAAAAGCCTTTCGGACCTTCTACAGCAACTTTACCTGTCAACATATCGGTGAGGCGCGAATAAACATTGCGATCAAGAATAGACTGTTCATCATCACGGTCTTTTGCTAAACGCTCAATTTCTTCACGCTCAATTGCCATCGCACGTTCATCTTTTTCCACGCCATGGCGATTAAAAACGCGAACTTCAACAACAGTACCAAAAGTCCCAGGAGGCATACGCATAGAAGTATCACGAACATCGGATGCCTTTTCCCCAAAAATCGCACGCAGAAGCTTTTCTTCCGGCGTCATGGGACTTTCACCTTTTGGTGTAATCTTTCCAACTAAAATATCACCCGGTTGAACTTCAGCACCAATATAAATAATGCCAGCTTCATCAAGATTTCTTAACGCTTCTTCCGCAACATTAGGAATGTCGCGCGTAATTTCCTCAGGCCCAAGTTTTGTATCGCGTGCCGCAACTTCAAATTCCTCAATATGAATTGAAGTAAACACATCATCAGCAACAATGCGCTCGGATAACAAAATAGAATCTTCATAATTGTATCCATTCCAAGGCATAAAGGCTACGAGAACATTCCGCCCAAGAGCCAAATCACCAAGATCCGTGGATGGACCATCTGCAATGATATCACCTTTTTCTACCCTATCACCAACATTTACAAGAGGACGCTGATTAATACAAGTGGACTGATTAGAACGCTGAAATTTCTGTAAGCGGTAAATATCAACGCCTGATTTTGAAGGATCTAAATCTTCTGTTGCACGGATAACAATACGGGTAGCATCAACTTGATCAACAACACCACTACGTTTTGCACTCACAGCAGCTCCTGAATCGCGCGCAACTATGGATTCCATTCCCGTCCCAACAAATGGTGCTTCAGCGCGTACAAGAGGAACTGCCTGACGCTGCATGTTTGATCCCATAAGTGCACGATTCGCATCATCATTTTCCAAAAAAGGAATAAGCGCTGCTGCAACTGAAACCAACTGTTTTGGTGAAACATCCATCAAATCAACATGATCACGCGGCGCCATTAAAACTTCACCAGCATGACGGCAAACAACAAACTCTTCTATAAAACGACCTTCGCTATCTAATGAAGAATTAGCCTGAGCGACATAATGCTTTGCTTCTTCCATCGCTGAAAGATAAATAACTTCTTTTGTAACTTTTCCATCAATAATTTTTCGATATGGACTTTCAATAAAGCCATATTTGTTAACTCGCGCAAATGTTGCTAAGGAGTTGATTAGACCAATATTAGGGCCTTCTGGTGTTTCAATCGGACAAATACGACCATAATGCGTAGGATGTACGTCACGGACTTCAAAACCCGCACGTTCACGAGTCAAACCGCCTGGACCAAGAGCAGAAAGACGACGCTTATGGGTAATTTCCGACAATGGATTGGTTTGATCCATAAACTGCGACAATTGTGAAGACCCAAAAAACTCACGAACTGCTGCTGCAGCAGGCTTTGCATTGATCAAATCCTGTGGCATAACTGTATCAATTTCAACCGATGACATACGCTCTTTTATCGCACGCTCCATACGAAGAAGACCAATGCGATATTGATTTTCCATCAACTCCCCAACGGAACGAACGCGACGGTTGCCAAGATTATCAATATCATCAATTTCACCACGTCCATCACGCAATTCAACCAACATCTTAACAACAGCAAGAATATCCTCTTGGCGTAAAATGCGAACTGTGTCTGGACAATCAAGATCCATACGCAAATTCATCTTAACACGCCCAACAGCAGAAAGATCATAACGCTCTGGATCAAAAAACAATGAATGGAACATTGCTTCTGCTGTATCGATTGTTGGAGGCTCACCTGGACGCATTACTCGGTAAATATCAAATAACGCATCCTGCCGACTTTCATTTTTATCCACCTTCAAAGTATTGCGGATGTAAGCGCCAATATTCATGTGATCAATATCAAGAATATTGATTTGATCAGCACTAACATCAAGCAAAATTTTTAATACTTTTTCGTCAATTTCATCACCAGCCTCAAGGTAGATTTCACCTGTTTCGTAATTGACGATATCTTCGGCTAGATAACAACCTAATAAATCATCTTCACTAACTTTAACCGCTTTGAGTCCTTTTTCTGCCAAAGACTTCGCAGTACGAACTGTTAATTTTTTACCAGCCTCCGCAACGACTTCACCACTATCTGCATCTATAAGGTCAGAAATGAGCTTCATTCCTTTAAAGCGATCAACAGAATAAGGAACTCGCCATCCTTCTCCATCACGCTCATAAGTCACTTTATCATAAAACGTTGATAAAATATCTGACGCATCCATACCTAATGCCATCAAAAGACTTGTAACAGGAATTTTGCGCCGTCGATCAATACGCGCATAAACGATGTCCTTAGCATCAAACTCAATATCAAGCCAAGAACCACGATACGGAATAACACGAGCAGCAAAAAGAAGCTTTCCTGATGAATGGGACTTTCCTTTATCATGGTCAAAAAAGACACCAGGAGAACGATGCATCTGAGAAACAATAACACGCTCCGTACCATTAACAACAAAGGTACCATTCGTCGTCATTAAAGGCATATCGCCCATATAAACGCCTTGCTCTTTAATGTCTTTGATATCTTTGGAGCCAGTATCCTCATCAACATCAAAAACAATCAAACGCAATATGACCTTTAATGGGGCAGCATAAGTTAAATCACGTTGACGGCACTCTTCAACATCAAATTTTGGTAAATCAAATTCATAACCTACAAACTCAAGCATAGCTGTACCGGAAAAATCTGAAATAGGAAAAACAGATTTAAAAACAGCTTGCAAACCTTCATCTGGTCGTCCACCTTTCGGTTCCTCAACCATGAGAAACTGATCGTATGACGCTTTTTGAACCTCAATAAGATTCGGCATTTCTGCTACTTCAGGAATCTTACCAAAAAATTTGCGTACGCGCTTACGACCATTGAATTGAGACATCATTGCGTGAGTCTGAGCCATCGTCGCTCCTTGATCTTTACTCTTCAAGGTAGACCAACCTTGAAAGCCTTATATCATTAACCTGCATATGCAGACCAGTTCACTTGACACTCAATAATGAGCATCATTAACTTTCCCCACCAACATAAGCCATTTATCTTTTTGACTCTATGATGAAGGAGTAAGTAATCTAAACCTATCCCATTCCTGTTACGAAACCATTAGGAAAAGGTTTTTTACTCATTATTTTCCCTCTTTGTATTAAGAGAAAGAAATCGGCGAACATAAATGCCCGCCGATAAAATTAAATTTACTTAAGTTCCACTTTAGCACCAGCAGCTTCAAGTTGAGATTTAATTTTTTCTGCTTCTTCTTTAGAAGCAGCCTCTTTAATAGGCTTAGGTGCACCTTCAACCAGATCTTTAGCTTCTTTAAGACCAAGTCCAGTAAGAGCACGAACTTCCTTAATAACATTAATTTTTTGTGCGCCACCTTCAACAAGAATAACATCAAATTCTGTTTTTTCTTCAGCAGCTGGAGCAGCAGCACCAGCAACAGCAGCGACAGCTACAGGAGCAGCAGCCGAAACTCCCCACTTTTCTTCAAGTAACTTAGAAAGCTCAGCGGCTTCCAAAAGGGTTAGATTAGAAAGGTCTTCTACGATCTTCTCTAGATCAGCCATTTTTAAATTCCTTCAATTAAAAGATTTGAACCATTATTAAATTTTATCCAAAAAAACAGAAAAGCATTAAAGCTCTTCCATAAACGTGAATACAAACAGCCTTAAGCCGCCTTATCCTCCTGAGCATATGCTCCAATGACACGTGCAACCTGACCAGCAGGGGCATTAACAACCTGTGCAATACGGGTCGCAGGGGTAGAAATCATACCCACAAGTTTTGCACGCAACTCGTTTAATGAAGGCAATGAAGCCAATGACTTCACAGCATCTACAGTTAAACTTGTTGCACCCATTGAACCGCCAAGTATGACAAATTTGTCATTGCTTTTCGCAAAATCAACAGCAACTTTCGGTGCTGTGATTGGATCTTCTGAATAAGCAATAAGTGTTTGTCCAGTAAACAAACCCACTATCGATTCAGATTCCGTGCCCTGAAGAGCGATTTTAGCAAGACGGTTTTTGGCGACTTTAACGGCACCGCCAGCTTCACCCATTTTCGAACGCAGATCATTCATCTGTGAAACTGTCAGACCGGAATAATGTGCAACAACAACAGAACCAGACTTCCGAAAAGCCTCGTTAAGCCATGTAACAAATTCGCGTTTTTCCGCTCTATTCACTGTCTCTCTCCATTTAACAGATTTACTTAAAACAAACCTGTTGGTTACCTTTGATAACATAAAATACTTCATGTCACCGATGAGGATCCTGTCCCCTTTTTCACGCACAGCGTTCAAAGGCAACCTTGGCTCAAACCCTTTAAGTCTTTTAACTCTCAGTTTTTACCCCAGTCTCATGCAGGTTTTTTTTGATTAAGATACTTAAAAGTATCACCTACAATCTCGGACAGGATATTCCGGAATTTCTCCCGGCACAACCTAAGCCCTATAAAGCTTAGATAGCTAAATGCTGATCAAAACCAGCACTTTAAAATACAATTTTGATATTCCCATACCCCAAAAAACAAAATCATAAATCAGCTTACATTAACTCTGAACGAACCGTTGCTGGATCAACTTTAACACCAATTCCCATAGTCGACGAAACAGCAACGCGTTTAATATATTCACCTTTTGCACCTTGCGGTTTGGCTTTAATAACTGCACTTGCAAAGGCTTTTATATTTTCTACGATTTTTTCAACACCAAAAGAAGCCTTACCAATACCAGCATGCACAATACCAGCTTTTTCCACACGAAACTCAACAGCACCACCTTTAGAAGCTTTGACAGCACCGGCGATATCAAGTGTTACAGTACCAACCTTCGGATTTGGCATCAAACTCCGTGGACCAAGAATCTTACCAAGACGACCAACAAGAGGCATCATGTCTGGCGTTGCAATACAACGATCAAAGTCTATAGTCCCTCTATTAACGCTTTCAAATAAATCTTCGGCACCCACAATATCAGCTCCTGCCGCCTTAGCTTCCTCAGCCTTATCCCCACGAGCAAAAACGGCAACACGAATATTTCTCCCTGTCCCATTAGGCAAATGAGCAACGCCTCGAACCATTTGATCAGCATGACGAGGATCAACACCCAAGTTCATTGAAATTTCGATTGTTTCATCAAACTTAGCAACAGCACGCTCCTTAACCATTGAAACGGCATCTTTTAAAGCGTAAAGTTCATTAAAATCAATATCTTTTCGGATATTTTTTATTCTTTTTGCTACTTTTGCCATAATATTAGCCCACCACTTCCAAGCCCATCGAGCGAGCAGAACCTTCAACCATACGCATTGCTGCCTCAATGTCATTCGCATTAAGATCTTTCATCTTTGATTCCGCAATCGAACGAATTTTATCGCGAGAAATGCTTCCTACAGACACTTTACCAGGCTCTTTTGAGCCAGATTTCAGGTTTGCTTCCTTCTTTAAAAAGAATGATACAGGAGGCGTCTTGAGAGAAAATGTGAAAGACTTATCTTGATAATACGTAATAACAACTGGAATCGGTGCCCCCTTTTCCATTTCTTGTGTAGCTGCATTAAACGCCTTACAAAACTCCATGATATTAATACCACGCTGCCCAAGAGCTGGACCAATCGGTGGAGATGGAGTAGCAGCTCCTGCAGGAACCTGCAACTTAAGCTGACCTATACTTTTTTTTGCCATAACAATCTGCCTTTAATTTCACTGGTATACTGACAATTCACCTTGCCCGTTACCCGCTGCAGTCACGTGGTTCGGATCATTAAGCCGACAAAAGCTATAAATCACCTCCCACTCCTTCCTTAAAGTAATTAAAACTACTCTAAGTTTAATCAGAGTTTTTCAACCTGACCAAATTCCAAATCAACAGGCGTAGGACGCCCAAAAATAAGCACTTCAACCTTAAGACGAGAGCGCTCTTCTTCAACCTCTTGAACAATTCCATTAAACGAAACAAAAGGACCATCAGCAACGCGAACTTGCTCTCCAACCTCAAACAATACAGAGGACTTTGGAGACTCAACCCTTTCCTGAACTTGTTTGAGAATTTGCTCAACCTCTCGATCAGAAATTGGAACAGGACGCGCATCCGATCCTAAAAAACCTGTCACTTTAGGCGTATTCTTAATAAGATGATAAACTTCATCTGTTAACTCAGCACGAACAAGAACATAACCAGGAAAAAATTTTCGCTCAGTATCAACTTTGCGTCCACGACGAACCTCTACAACACGCTCTGTTGGAACAAAAATCTTTTCAAAAAGATGATCAAGTCCCTTTTGCTTTGCCTCCTTATCAATAGCTTCCGCTACTTTCTTTTCAAAATTTGAATATGCCTGAACAATATACCAACGAGCTGCCACAGTCACACTTCCTTACATTCTCAACTAAAAAGATATTTCAGAAGATCAATAACCCGCCAAACACCAAAATGCATAACCTGATCCACAATAAAAAAGAAAGCTGAAGCCAATGCAGTTACCAACAAAACCATAATAGTAGAAATAACCGTCTCACGACGTGTAGGCCATTTCACTTTAATTGTTTCTGCATAAACCTGCTTCAAAAAGGTAATCGGATTGGTTTTAGATGCCATCGTCACACTATACTCTCTCTAGTCCTATTGTGTTTTATAGAACAAAATAAACAGGAAAAAATGCAAAAGCCAACTTTCAGACTTATGCAACTTCCTTACTTTCTATTCAATACCGTTTCACACACAAAAAAACAAGCCCCATATCAAAAAAAGCGAAAAAGGCAGCAAAATCCACTCCCTTATATGTAAAATCCCCCCTTTGGCAGGGGCAGCAGGACTTGAACCCGCGACCTGCGGTTTTGGAGACCGCCGCTCTACCAACTGAGCTATACCCCTAACTCTCAAAACTAAAACACTTTTAACACCCCTTTAACAAGCATTATTTATTCAATGATCTTAGAGACGATACCGGCACCAACAGTACGACCACCTTCACGAATAGCAAAAC
>NZ_JBHION010000012.1:0-68938 GCF_042195515.1 Bartonella sp. CB10SXKL
AGTGGTCCAGACCGACCAATGTTTTGATCATCATCATAGACAACTAATAAAATTTCATCAGAATTTATAAGAATTGGATTTTCCATAATTTTTCCTCCCTAACGCCTCTTGGCGATTGTTTGTGCGTGGTTTATGGAATATATATAATACGCATAATGCATACTTGTCAACAATAAAATATGCGTTATGTGTATTTTATTTTTAACGGTATAAAAATCTTGTAAGAAGATTTTTTCTAAATGACGATTCTCATGAAAGGGGAAGGTGAATGGTTATGAAAACAATAAAAAGTGATATAGAATTAGATAATAAAATAATGCATCTGGTTTCTACATTTAGTAATGAAAGAAAAAAAGCTTTTATTTTTTTTCTTCTGCATGCAGGCGATTTAAAAGGTGAAGAATTGTTTCTTTATCTGGTTGAGTTGTTTTTTGCAGTAGATTAATAATTTGCTCATCAACAGTTTGTTTTGTGGCAGGAATTGGAAAGGAGGGGCCTTCTCCCTCTCCAGTTAATAACCATCCTTCACTAATTCTAAATGCTTTTGCATATTTCGCAGATGCCCGTGATATTCCTCTTAATCCTTGTTCGTGCTGTATATAGCTAGAGTAGTTCCAGCCAAAATATCTAGCTGCTTCTTTAGCACTTCTAAAACCACGCGCTAAACGCGCTTTTATTAATCTAGCAGATTGGTCTATCGTGTTACTAAGCATTTTTATCTCCTTAATATATTCATATTGCATATAATTGGTATGCATTTCGACTTGACTTTTAAGTACTCATAATGCATATTATTTTTTATGGGAAAAATAGCAGTAAAACAGTTACGTAAAAATCTGAATTTAACTCTGAAAGAAATGGCAGCACGGTTAGGCGTCAACAAGTCAACAGTATGGCGTTGGGAAAAATATGGTGTTCCTTCAAGAGGAGCCGTTGCATATCTTCTCGAAGCGTTATGGAATGAACAATCTCCTCCAACGCCTTCTTTTGTCAAGGGTTCCACTGTTTGCATGAAGCCATGTGAACAAAATGAAATGACGAAGCTTCAATATGAAGAAAAGAATGAACATCAACAGCATCATTCACACTCTTAAACAGGCAAAAATAAAGAGATCAAATAAATAGATTACGCGTCACCATGCGCACGCATAAATACGCAACAGCTTTAAGGGGGGGATTATGATCACTAATTTATATTTAATGAAAGAAGGGGGCGCGCATGTCTAATGGTATGCCATGGATAAGATTCCATTTGTATGACTGGATAAGTGGTACAAATGGAATGACATCTGAACAACGGGGGGTTTATATAACCCTTCTCGTTTGCATGTATGAAAAAAAAGAACCACTTAAAACAGATTTTCAAACGCTTGCACGGGTTTGTCATTGTTCGCAGAAAAAATTTGCAGCTATTGTCGAATACTTAATGAGGAATGATAAACTTGTTGAGACAGATAATGGATTGTGGAATACGCGTGTTGAAGAAGAGTTGAACGATTTTGCTGATAAAAAAGAGCACATATCGCAAGTTCGTAGTGAAGCTGGTAAAAAAGGTGCGCAAGCAAAAAATAATACAAAACAACATGTTAATAATTTTGCTGAAGCAAATGACAAGCAAAACGTTTTTTTTGCTGAAGCAAACGCTAAGCAAAATCAAGCTATAAAGAACCAGAATAAGAATATATATAAAAAAACTAAAACTAACGTTTTAGCAAAAAAAGAAATTGGTTCTGAAAGTTTAGAAACAAACGAACAGGTTGACGAGCCAACAGAGGTTGCTGCTGTTGAGACCACATCAGAGCAAATCACAACGGGTGTAGAAAACCAACCTCCCATTCACGAGCAAGAGAACGTTCCCAAAAAAGCAAAACGAGCGCAAGCTAATCGCGGTTGTCGATTGCCTACGGATTTTGAACCCGATTACGATTTTGCCATTGCAGAGGGCTTGCCTCCAGAGCGCGTGAAAGTCGAAATTGCAAAGTTTCGAGATTTTTGGAAAGCCTGTGCAGGAAAGAATGCTATCAAACGTGATTGGCAAGCAACATGGAGAAACTGGGTGCGAAAGGCTATCGAGGTTTTAGAAAAAACGAAAAACACGAACAACAATGGTGGAAACAATGGAAATTACACTCAAAAGCAAAAAAGCATTGGGGAACGTATCGCAGACAGTCTCCTTGATATCGGAAATCGAGGGTATTTTGAAACACATTCATGCGATGATACCTCCGAGCGGTCCGTTTGTTTTGAAGGATGGCAGCCAATTAACGAAACAGCAGGAATCGATTGCTTTAGAGGCTGGTGATCAATTGCAAGAGCTCTTCGCAGTGAAAGCAGGTAAAGAGGATATAGCAAAAGCAATTCGCATGCTGTCGTGTGGTTTGAAAATAGCACAACAATCAGACCATGAGGGAATGGCGTTGACCTATGGAATGGTTTTGGAAAATGTCTCTGCATGGTCACTGATGACAGTGGTCAAACGGATTTTATGTGATGAAATAAATTGTTTATCCGATACGTTTTTTCCGAGCACACGAGAACTTGTCAGGTTGTGTCGTGATTTGGAAAACGATCTTTTGAGAAAAGTCAATTTTGTACGCAATGCTGTTTTGAGATTCCGTGAAAAGGAGTTGAAAGAACAAGCAGCGAAAGAGCATTCAACGCCTATAACGCTTGTTCACAAGCAAGAGCTTGAAGAGACTTTAAATGGCATTGGTGGGATAATGAAACGCTTTGGTCCACAGCAAACTAGTGAAAAGTGCTGATCATTTTACGATTAGGTATGTGTTTAAATCGACAAAAAGGCACCGTACAAAGCGATTTAAAGATTTTATGATAGAATCAACATCTGCAATATAAAACGCTCTGTACGGTCAAATTTTAGGTAAATAGACCAATTGGTAAAATTATGGACTAAAAACATGAGAATATTAAAAGACCTGTTCTTAAAAAAGCGTAAACAACCCATGCAAAAAGAGTTTGTTGCAACAGCTGTTGGTTATGTTCCTTGGGGGGACGGAGCAGAGGAGTATTTTTACAACCTCTACGAATATGAAGATGGCACAAGAGAGTGTGAAAAGTTTGATGGCGGACAGTATTATACCACACCAGAAAATGCGGATTTTAGTACCAAAGCGCAAGTAAAAGCATGGGTTTACGGTGGGAATATTCCGAAAAGCGTTCTCAATTACGAACCTCTTATAGATGAGATCAATAAAGAGATCAAAAAATTATCGAAAACCGCAGGAAATAAATATGTTTACAGATAAGCAGCTAAGAGCCTTGTTTGGTATTATAATTTTTATATTTTTATGCTTTCTAGGAATTAAAAAAAATCCCTATTTTATCCAAGGTATTTTGATATTTGCATCTTTTGGTTTGATAATAATAACAAATATTTTTGTAATTTTATGCAATTCTCATATTCCTTTTGAGTTGCAGAACAATCCAAAATATAAAGATGATGATACAACAGGTTGGAAGATATTAACACGTGATTTACAACAGTATTTGCACAGACTTTTAAAGCTAATAAGTTTAGCACTTGTCGTTTTAATTTTTCCAAATAGTTATAAGGAAACTGTTTCTTTACCTTTCATTTCTAAGTACGTGGAGTACAAGCTTTCTTTTCCATTGGATACTGTACTTTGGTACTCAGATATTGCTCTTTGGTATTCCTTTTTAGTCTGTGTATTTTTCCTTATGTTACGTACACGCAGTTTAATAAACATATCTATTTACACACTACAGTGCTCAGTTAAAAAGCTATAGTAAAATTTCCGATTTTATAAAACTGTTTAGATTACGTTGTCTCTTCTCAACGTTCTATAAAATCAACAAGAGCATAAAAAACTATCATGGGCTGCTTGATTTTAAAGAACATGACCTCTAGGTGTGAAGAAAGATGGGCTAAGTCTTTCTAAAGATGCCCTACTTGCTCTAAAGGTGAAATATGTGGGATTGGGCTGTTATGCCGAGCTTGCCACAAATCATGCTTTTGTTGCAATTTAAGCCAGAATTCCGCATCATTTAAACCCGCTTTTTCTAACCGTAAAGCTAAGTTAATACTAATCGCCGCATGGCAGTTTAAGACGCGGGATAAAGTTAAACGTGCAACGCCAAGACGATTTGCAGCTTCTGTTACTGTTAACCCTAATTCATCAAGCAATTCTTCTTTCAAAATGCCGCCAGGGTGTGGAGGATTGTACATCATAATAACACCTCAAAACTCAATGGTAATCTTGATAATCAACCAGTTCAACGTCTGTCCCAATGAAACGAAAAGTAACACGCCAATTTCCATTGACACGCATTGACCAGTAACCTTTTAAATCGCCCGTAAGCGCATGTAGACGATACGATTTAAGAGTAACTTGTTCAGGCGCGGATATTGTATCTAAAATTACTAAAATGTTTGCTAATTTTTTAGCATGCGCGGGTTGTATGCCTTTGCAGACTCCTCTTTCAAAGAATAATTTCAACCCTTTATGCTTAAAACTAACGATTGCCATATATACCCTCTTGATACTTGATACTATACACCATGCATTTATGTCAATTGATTATTTATCAAAGAGCATATTAAACATAATTTTATATGTTAAAAAACAATAATATCCTTTTGAAATAATTGAAAAAATATGCAAATCATGCTAGGATTTTGTATGTATTAAAATACAAATTTAAGGTAAGAAAAAATATGCTAAATAAAGTGATGTTAATCGGGCGTTTAGGTGCTGATCCCGAAAGCAAAACAATGAATTCTGGAACAGAAGTAGTCAATTTTCGTATGGCAACTTCTGAGAGCTATACAGATAAAAATACTCATCAAAAAGTAGAGAAAACTGAATGGCATTCAGTTGTGATTTTTAATCCACATTTGGCAAAAATTGCACTTCAATATCTCAACAAAGGTTCAAAAGTTTACGTAGAAGGAAAATTACAGACACGCAAATGGCAAGATAAAAATGGGCATGACCGTTACACAACAGAGATTATTTTACCGCAATTCAAAGGCGAGTTAAAGCTCTTAGACGGAAAAAATAACGATAATCAAGAGCCATTATCTTCTTATGACAGAAGTTTCCAGCAACCTCTTGATACGCCTCATACTGTTATAAATGATGAGGTTCCTTTTTGATGTTAATGAGTCAATCCAATTCTTTGCAAATAATTATACAGAATAATATGCTTATGCAACAAGCGTTGTTAGGGAATAAGGGTAATGATGTACCTGCTACTGGTTTTGAAATAGCAATAATCATTGTATTTATGTTGACATTGGTTGTATTCGTTTGGGGGCTGGCTAATGATAAAATAAAGATAAGTGTATTAACTATAATTATAGGTCTCTCTTTATCCACGTGGTTATTTATTTTGGATAAAGAAACATGTTTAGCATCAGATGAAATTGGGCAAGATATTAGACAGACATTTGGGGGTATAAGTGAAAAAAAATAAAAAGAAAGATGCTTACATTTCACAAGTGAAAGTACGTCAAGATCCTGTTAATCAATTGGCAATTGAAATGCGTGCTAAACGCTTTGGTTTGACTATTGAAGAGGCTAAAAATCCGCTTGCTGGTACTTATGTTGGGCGGCTTTGTTTGCAAGGTGTGCTTACTCAAGACCAGTATGATGCTGCGCAAAAATATCTTGAAGTGAAAAATGACTATTTGTGTGCAAAAGGTTTACCAAGCGCTGTTTATGACGAAATACCATCATCTTCTGATGACAAAGCAAGAGAGAAATGGGTTGAATTTGCAACAGTACAGTTTTCTAATATGCAAGAGGCGATAAAAGAAACACAACATCTCTATAGACAGTATAATCTTTATGCAGCAATACAATATATTATTGTCGAAGACCAAACATTACCACATCTTGTGAATTCATTGCGGGTCGCTCTTAACGCGCTTCATAAATATTTTGACAGAAAAACTAAATGGTAAATGTTTTATTGTTCTTTTTCCATAAAAGCATGAAAACCTCTTGAAGAATATGCACTAGAATGTTATATTTTTATATAATATTAAAGGAAGTGTTTTATGCACACAACAAAATTACGTAAAGTTGGAGGGTCAGTTATGCTCTCTATACCGCCCGCATTGCTTGATGTTCTTCATCTTTCTGAAAACACGCAAGTGGGTTTGGCTATTGACAATGGACAATTGGTTGTAAAACCACAGGAATTTTCTAGCTATACTCTTGAAGAATTGTTAGCGCAATGTAATCCTTCGGACGATTTTGCAGATGATGATATGGAGTGGTTTGATGCCAAGCCTGTTGGCAGAGAGCTCTTGTAATGAAGCGGGGCGAAATTTGGTTTGTATCGCTTGACCCAACTTCTGGTTATGAGCAAAAAGGAACGCGTCCTGTATTGGTTGTGTCACCGGAGGCGTTTAATCGTGTCACAAAAACACCAATTGTCTTACCTATTACAAGTGGAGGAAATTTTGCGAGAACCGCAGGGTTTGCTGTTTCATTAGCAGGAACAGGATTACATACCACAGGTGTGATACGTTGTGATCAACCACGAGCTCTCGATATAGCAGCGCGTCAGGGAAGGAAAATGGAAACAGTTCCCCCCATGATTATGAATGAAGTGCTTGCCAAGCTATCAACATTTCTAACTTAGTTTTTTATGCATCTTTAAGAACGATGCTAAAGTAAGCAATGTGACGTGAAACGTTTCTCTGTATAACGCCTTGTAAAAGACTAAGGAAAATAATTCATTCTATTGTACGCAGAAGTGCCTCTTTTTGTTTCTAAAAATAAGAAAGATATGAAGTATTTGTTTTGTTTTATGATTTTTAGTATTTTTATTCTTCACTTATAGCTATTACAATCAACATCTTGAAATTTATCATAACCATAGTAATCTTTATGTTGCTGTTTTAACATTTTACATAAATTGTATCGATTAATATCAAATTTTTCGAGCACTTCGTTTGGAAGATCATATAAATTTCGAGGACCAACATCAAACATATCAACTGCATCAGCTAGGTTATTTGGAATGCGGTTCTCATCTGCATCTGATTTTTGTCCGCAGTTGGTAAGAAAAAGCACACTGATCACTACGACTAATAAGTAACTTATTTTTTTTGCTGATAAATAATTCATTATTTCTTTTATGGTTGGAGTTTAAGTATATATTAAAGATTAGGGAAAAAGACTTAATAAATATTTTGATTGTTAGACAATTTTCCAAATAAATTTGATCAACGCTATAAACGCTATAAGACAAATTAATATCAATGCTATAATTGCTACGATCGGTAGAATTTTATCTAAATTTTGTATTATAGCAATAAAAATTGACACTCCTAAAAATGCTAATATTATTACAGGATAAAACACAAAAACTGCCGACCCAGCCGCCCAAGCCGCTGTTTGGAATTGGAGGGACAAGAGCTCATAAAATGCGCTGTCAATATTTTCATCTTTTAAACTTAGCTTTTCTTCTCTTGCACATGCACTTAGTATCAAAAGATACGATACAAATGCTACAAATATTGGTACAATTAATTTATCTTGTTGTTGATTGTCTAATCCGAAGGGATTAAAAGCAAGTATCATAAGACTAATTATAGCAAAGAACGGTAAAAACAAAATTAGTGTAAATGTCTTTTTAATTCTGCATAAAGCAGCTTTTTTGAAAAATAACATTAATTCCCCCCCACTTTTTGCTAATCAATAATTTAGTGCTTCCGTATAATTGATTCGTTGAGATAATACAATTGTGAGTTATTGGGTGCTAAAGACACTAGATTTAGGTGAAAAAAATAAAAAATACACAATATCGTGATTTTTTTTGTTGACAGGATATGAAAAATAGTGTTTTATGGCGTTGCTGTACTAGTCGAATTGCGTCTAGAATTACGGTAAAGGTATAACCTTTCTTATAAGTTTATATGATTGTTCAGAACCCTGCTTTTGCGGGGTTTTTTTATTGTCTTGTTTACAAAAAGAAACACACATGAAAACCACTGAAAAACTTGCAAAAAGAACGCCCCCAAAGGCAGGTCAAGGGCGGGTAAAAGGTGTGCCAAATAAAACGACACGTATTTTGAAAGAAGCAGTGCTTAAGGCAGCAGAGCGCGCTGGTAAGAGATATGGTGATGATGGTTTGATCTCTTATCTTGAAAAACAGGCAATCAAATGCCCCGCTGCTTATTTGGCATTGTTGGGGAAGATTTTGCCTCTTCAAGTGACAGGGGAAGATGGCGGGGCGATTAAGATGATAACGCGTGTGGAAATCGCGCCTTTAGTTCATGACAACACGACAGATTAATATTGTTCCAAAGCTTATACCGATTTTTACAGATAAGGCTTTGGTGCGTGCGGCTTGGGGTGGACGAGGGTCTGGAAAGACAAGATCATTTGCCTTGATGGCTGCTTTAAAAGGCTATCAATTTGGTAGGGAAGGAATATCAGGCACTATTCTTTGTGCACGTCAGTTTCAGAATTCTTTGGCAGAAAGTTCATTGGAGGAGATTAAACGCGCCATTGAAGCGCACGACTTTTTAAAGGACTATTACAAGGTTGGGGAGTCGTCGATTAAGTCGATTGATGGTCGTATAGCCTTTCAGTTTTCTGGTCTGGACCGGAATATAGCTAGTATCAAGTCTATGGGGCGTATTTTGCTTTGTTGGGTTGATGAGGCAGAGCCCGTTACAGAGACGGCTTGGCAGACGCTTATACCGACGTTGCGAGAAGAAGGAGAGGGATGGCGGGCAGAATTATGGGTGACATGGAACCCGTTGCGAGAGAATGCCCCCGTTGAGAAGCGGTTTCGCTTTTCAGACAATGCGGCAATTAAGCGTGTTGAGATCAACTGGTCAGACAACCCGAAGTTTCCCAAGATTTTGAATGAAGCGCGATTGGATGATCTGAGAAACCGTCCAGAGACCTATAAGCATATCTGGGAAGGGGATTATCTGAAAGCGGTTCAAGGCGCTTATTATCAAAAGGAAATGTTGGCAGCCGAGCAGGAGGGGCGGATAGGGCGTGTTGCTCGTGACCCCTTGATGCAAATACGTGCTTTTTGGGACATTGGGGGTACGGGCGCCAAGGCAGATGCAACAGCGATATGGATAGCGCAATTTGTTGGTAGAGAGATCAGAGTGCTTAATTATTACGAAGCACAGGGGCAGCCTTTATCGGAGCATATCGGTTGGTTGCGTCAAAATGGTTATGAGAAGGCGTTGATGGTTCTCCCCCATGACGGTGCGACGAGAGACCGTGTGCACAATGTGAGTTTTGAGAGTGCTTTAAATGATGCGGGTTTTGAAACGCAAGTGATCCCTAATCAAGGGGCAGGGGCGGTTAAGATGCGTATAGAGGCGGTGCGTCGTATTTTGCCGTCTGTTTGGTTTAATGAAGAGATGACGGTAGCAGGGCGCAAAGCACTGAATTGGTATCATGAGAAATGGGATGAGAAGCGCGGCATTGGTTTGGGTGCAGAGCATGATTGGTCGAGCCATGGGGCGGATGCCTTTGGTTTAATGTGCATTGTCTATGAAGCACCCAGTGTCAAACCCAAGCAAGAGCGTTATTGCACTATGGAAAGAGAAGCGGCATCATGGATGGCATTCTAGATCAAGACTTTCAAAAAACGACAATCCTTGATGAATATGAACTCTATAAGCGTTTAAAGTCTTGGTACGCAGAAGATGTTGAACATGTTAATGAATGGCGTGAACAGGCGCGTGAAGATTTTGATTTTTATAATGGTCGTCAATGGGCAGAGGAAGATCTTGCGGTTTTAAAAGAGCAACGCCGTCCTGTCATGACTTTTAACCGCATTGCACCCCTTGTGAATGCTATTGTTGGGGCGGAGCGTAATAATAAGCGCGAAGTACAGTTTCAACCACGGCAAATGGGAGCGGCAATACCCAATGAATTGCTTACTGGAGCAGCAGAATGGTTTCGTGATGAGGCAGAGGCGGAATATGCCGATTCCGATGCTTTTCAGGATATGGTTATTTGCGGTATGGGCTGGACAGATACGCGGCTTGATTATGATACAGATCCCGAAGGGATACCTGCTGTTCAACGTTTAGATCCCTTAAAAATGGTTTGGGATGCTAATGCTGTAAGACCAAATCTCATTGACGCACAGCGTATGTGGTATGTTGATCGCAAATCCGTTGAGGATGCTAAAAGTCTTTTTCCTGATGTTGCTGTTGAAGATCTTAACGCCGATTGGGCTATCGATAGTACAACCGCTTCTGAGGATTCTCATGTGTCGCTTGATGCGTATCAAGATGACTCCAATGCGACTTCTCTCTCAGATCCGTATTCTGGGAAACGCTATGTTACGCTGGTTGAATGCCGTTGGTTTGAATATGAGACCACTTACAAGGCGCCTGATCTTCAAACCGGACAGATGCGCAACTATAGCAAACAGGAGTTTGAACAGCTTCAAAGGGTAATGCCACAATTACAAGGGGTGTGTTTTAATAAAAAAGTGGTGAGACGCGCTTTTCTGGGACGACGTCTTTTAGCAAAGCCCGATAAGCCATTAGCACCTGATGGGCAACTTGGGTGGGAGTGTATCACGGGCACGCTGGATAAGCTTAAAAACCAGTTTTACGGGATTGTTCGCCCCGCAAAAGATCCACAAAAATGGTCGAATAAATATTTTAGCCAAGTGATGTATATCCTTAATAGCCAGTCTAAGGGCGGCTTGATGGCAGAACGAGGCGCTTTCGATGATGATCGCCAAGCCATGGAAAGCTGGGCGCGAACGGATACGATTACTTGGGTTAAAAATGGCGCGCTTACAGGAGGGAAAATTCAACCAAAGCCAAGTGCACAATTTCCCAATGGATTTTTCCAGCTGTTTAATGAATCGCGTGAAGCGATAACGCATGTAACAGGGTTATCGGCTGAGTTTATCGGAACACGGGAGGTCAACCAAGCCAATGTGCTGGAAAATACACGCCGGCAATCAACGCTTAATTTGCTTGCGGGGCTGTTTGATAATCTCAAGCTTTATCGGTGTAGGCAGGGAAAGATTATCCTTTATCTTATCCAGAATTATCTCTCTGATGGGCGTTTGGTGCGTATTTCTGGACAAGAGAATGCGCAGTATGTTCCATTAACACGTGAAGCTGTCACAACGCTTGAATACGACATTATTGTTGATGATTCACCGACAAGCCCCAATGAAAAAGAGAAAACTTTTGCGACAATTACGCAGATGTTGCCATTGCTTGGTGGGTTCTTAACACCGGAGATGATTCCAGATCTTTTAAAGCTTTCCCCACTACCGGCAACATTGGTAGCAAATTTAACGGCAAAAGCACAGCAGGCACAACAAGAACAACAGCAACAGCAGATGATGCAACAAAGCCAAGGGGCGCAATTAACTCCAGAGCAACAAGCAAAGATTGCTGTTTTACAGCAAGAAGCGCAAGCAAAGAGCACACTCTATCAACTTGATGCGCAGCAGAAACAAGCGGCATTGCAGCAGAAAAATATCGAACTTTTCTTGAAACAAGAACAAGCGCGCATGCAGCTCGAACTTCAACAGGCAAAAAATGAGATAGCGCAGCGTGATTTAGAACGCAAAGCTTTACAGACACAGTTGGAACACTATCGAGTTTTGACAAAAAATATAATAGCACATTGAAGGGACAGAATATGGAAGAAGAGTTTACGCCTGAAGAACAAGCAATCTATGATGAACATTTTGCCAGTGATAATGCTGTTGAGTTGGTCGAGCCAGAACAAGTTGAGGAAGTTTTTGATGCAGAGGAAAGTTCTGAACAGCCAGCTGTAGAACCACTTCAAGAGCAGCCAAATTCTGATGTAATAGAATCTGATAAACTAGAGCAAGAGCGGCAAGCACGACAAAAGGCAGAACAAAGCGCCATTGAAGCGCGTGAATTGGCTATTGAACTTGCGCAAAAATATGCCGCAATGCAGGAAGAAATCACGCGCCGCCGTGAGGAAAATATTCCCTCCCTAGAAGACGACCCAAAAGCACATTTTGCATGGCTTAGTCATAAGGTACAAGAACAACAGAAATTGCTTGATGAGTTTTCTCATATGAGAGAGAGCCAAGAGCGCATGAGTCAAGAGGAATATGAACGCCAAAAGTTGGGGGATTATTTCGAGGAAGCTAAAGCGCAAGTACAAGATAAATATCCAGATTTAGACAGTATCACGGACTATCTCTATGAAAGAGCAGACAGTGTCTTACAAGCGCAAGCAAGCCTTTATCCGCAATGGAAAGACCCAGAGGCACGGCAACAACAAATTGGTGCTGAATTGCGCCAAATATGCCAGCAGTGTCAGAAAGCCGGTATAAATCCAATTGAGGTGCTGGTGCAAAAAGCGAAAGCTTTTGGCTATAGTGGAGCGCCAGTTAAGGACGAAGTGGGAGCCCTTCAAGAGCGCTCTCAAGCAGCGCGGACGCTTACAGCGCGCGGCGGGCAAGTTCCAACAGGCGGTATGGATGTGAGAACGCTCTTTTCCATGCCAGAAGCCGAATTTGCTGTATGGGTTGAGAAAAATCCCGAAAAATTTGAACAAATTATGAGCAGAGCGTGAGATGTGCGTGGTGACGCAACAGAGAGAACCAAGTGATTGTTATCGTTTGGGGGTGCCGCAAGGCGAGTTTTAAAACCAAGAAAGGCATTGATTGAAATGGCAGTAACACAGGTAAATCTTAATGACCCATTAGCCGTTGGCGTTTGGGCTAAGATGCTAAACACAGAAACTTCAAAAGCGTTGCCCATTGCACCGCTGATGGGAAAAGGAAAAAACAGCATTATTCAAGTATTGGATATGCTAGGAAAATCCGCTGGTGACTCTGTGACGAGCGGATTAAGAGTCCAACTTATGGGGGATGGCGTTAGCGAGGGACAAACGCTGGAAGGCAATGAAGAAGCACTCCAATTTATGAATGAAACGGTGCGTATTAACGAGCTTTCTCATGCTGTACGCGTAAAATATGAAGGCACCATTGATCAACAACGTGTTTTATTTAATTTACGAACAGAAGCAAAGGATGGGCTTGTTGATTGGTATGCAGATCGCTTAAGTTTGATGTTCTTCATTCAGGCAGCAGGTTATACAGCACCATGGATTCACTTCGAAGGACGCACCATAACCCTTAAACCCGTACATTATGGCTTTAATGCTCCATTAGAGCCAAGCAAATTGCGTATTATTCGCCCAGCTAAGAAAAAGACTGATGAAGAACTTACAAAAGACGATGTTTTTACATTAGATCTTATAGATCAGGCTGTTGAACGCGCTAAACTTGCTAATCCACGTTTGCGCCCTGTTCGTGTTGATGGAAAATCGGCATATGTGATGTATCTCCACCCAACACAGGTGACCCAATTGCGTACCAATACAAAGAGCGGGCAATGGTTAGACATTACCAAGGCAGCTTATGATGGCTCTGGAGCTAAGAACCCAATTTTTAATGGTTCTTTGGGGATGTATAACGGTGTCATTTTGCGTGAAGCTGAACATGTCCCCAATGGTATCAATTCAAAGACACAAGAGCCTGTAACATCTGTTCGCCGTGCTGTGTTGCTTGGTGCGCAAAGTGTTATCATGGCTTATGGGCGCGTTGGCAATGGAGCAACAGGAGGCGATGGGAAAGGGGGAACACGCTATAAACTTGTTGAAGAACTGTTTGATTATCAACGTGAATTTGGGGTTGCAGCTAAAACCATTATCGGCATGAAAAAATCACGCTATACCTTGCCGCATTCTGATCAAGGGGGGCAGGATTTTGGTACGATTGTTATCCCTTCTTTTGCCGAAGCAAGCTAATTATTAAAGGATGACAATTATGGCAGAAAAATCGCTAATTACACAGGAACCTGATGAAATCGTTGAAACCATTGAAACCGTTGGCATGATAGATGAGGGATTGCCACCTGTTTTGCAGGGACGTAACAACTCTACGCAGCAGGTTAGTTTTTTACGGGCGCGTGTTAAATGTACAGATCAAGGGTTGATAACAAAAATTGGCGTTCTACCCCGAGGGGCTTTTATAAAAAGTATTACAGCTTATACCATGGAGGATTTTGAAGATGTAACAGCTACATTTGGAAAAGAGCCTCATGGTAATGATTATGGAGATGTAGGGCTTCGGCAATCTACCGATGGCAATCTGTACCTCCCTATGGAGGAACGAGATGTTCCATTAGAGGCTGAAAATACGATTTACATGACACGAGACAAGAAAAGCACCAAAGGTGATGCTGAGGTGATTGTTGAGTTTTACACTAATCGTTAAAGGCAAGGGGGCGTTTATTGCTTGCGTCCCCCTCCTATACAAGATGCCCCAATACATTTGGAAGAGGCTGATATGACAATAATAGTACAGACAGGTGGTCCGATTGGAGACAAACAGACCATTGCTCCTTGGGATAAAAATTTTATCCAGATGTTAAACGATATTCAGGATGAAATAGATGATCAAACAGATGAGTATGTTGATCAAGTGCAAAGGGCGATATTTTCGGCTATTCGCTTTTGTGAACGATTGCCTTTTTATTTCAATGAAAGCCGCGAAGTTGTTTTTACCACTCTAAAGGGCAAAAGCCGTTATGGCGCAGAGGAAAATCCAGTTATTCCGGCTGCTGTTCGCATTGTTGATGCTTACGTTTATGAAGATAATCACAGCAAAGCAAAGCTTTTGCAGGTAGATCCTCTTGTTATTGAGAATCTTGAGGATGATTGTAGCCATGGCATGCCTACACGCTATGCTTATTTTGAACAAAAGCTTGTCTTGTATCCAACACCAGAGCGCGTTTATTCTATCAGGCTTATTCTTGACCCTGTAAGAATAAAAGATATTGAGAGTGCACAAGAAGCGTCCATATGGTTTTTAGAAGCCTATGAACTGATCAAAACGCGTGCAAAATATGAAATTTATACCAATATTATTAAAGAACCACAGATGGCAGCGGCAGCTTTTGCCATGTTTCAAGAGCAACTCGATGCGCTTCAAATTGAAACATCACGGCGCAAGAATTTGTTAAAAATTCAACACACGGATTTCTGATGACCTTTATTCCTATTGCTGAGTATAGACCAGATGTTGCATTTATTAATAGTGGTTATTCTAGTGAGATCGTGAACGTTTTACCTGCACCAAATTCGTATATTCCGTTTCCCATTGTGGCGCCGGTCTCAGATCCTTTTCCGGATGTGATTTTGGGGGTCTATGCGGTGCGCTCATTGGGTGGTGTGCGCATCATTGTGGGGGCACCAACAAAACTTTATGAATATGACAACAGCACGCGCGGCTGGAAAGACATTAGCAAACCTCACACACAATATCACGCCAATGAGACTGCACTTTGGTCTTTTGCCTCCTTTGGTGATCATATCATTGCTGTTAATAGCAATGACCCACCACAAATGCTTTCGTTAAAAACGGATGAAAGGTTTTGTGATTTGAGTGGTAATCCCCCGCGTGCTGGACTTGTGCGTGTGTGGGGTGATTTTGTTTGCCTGATGCAATTAACAGATAAGCCAAACCGTGTTCAGTGGTCCGGTTTGAATGATGCGACACATTGGACGGTTGGGGAGAAAAGTTGCGATTATCAAGATTTTCCCGATGGAGAATATGTTCAAGGGTCTACGGAATCAACAAATCCACTTATTTTCATGCGCTCCGCCATTTATCATGCAACCTTTGTACCAGGCTCTAAAATTATATTCAGTTTTGCAAAAATAAAAGACAAAATAGGGGCGAAAAGCAGCACAGCAATTGCAAGCCGTGGAGACTGTACTTTCTTTGTCTCTGATGATGGTTTTTATCAAATCAACAGTGCTGGTGAAATGCTCCCTATAGGCTTTGGTAAAGTCGATAAAACCATCTTCACACTTTACAATAATTTTGCCATTGATGAGATGAGAGCATGTATTGATCCGGTCTATTCTCGTGTTTATTTTTCTATCAATGATAACACTGAAGGGATGCATATTTATGTTTATGATTGGCTTTTGCAAATATGGAGTGTCATTAAGGGGCAAAACCTTCTCTTATTTCCCCTTTTTGCAGCCGGTTATACATTAGAAGGCTTAGACGAAGTACAAGAGAGCTTGAAAGATTTACCAGCTTCTCTTGATAGTAAGATGTGGCAAAATGGTGCGCCTGTTTTGGGAGCTTTTACGCCAGACAACACATTTGGTTTTTTTGCGGGTCCTCCAATGGAAGCAGTTATTGCTTCACAAATTGTGGGGGATACGGGCAGGCAAATCAACTTGATGAGTGAGGCTTTTGTTCAAGCGGATACAACAAAAGGTTTTTTAAGTGTTGGGGCGGCTTTTATCATTGATAACAAGAACCAATTAAATTGGGCTAAAGAGCGTTATGCCGGCTATAATATTGGGATGTATAATATCCGCTCACGGGCGCGTTATCACGCTTTGCGTCTGAGAATACCAGAAGGCACGCCATGGACACATATAACAGGCTTTGATGTAACGCTGAAACCCGCGGGCATAAGATGAGTTTTAAGATCTATAATACAGAAAAATGGAGCGCTGAACAAATGGCGCCCTATTTTGATAATGTCATAAAATCGATAGCTTACTTTAATCAAACATTCCCTGATGATTATAATACAGAGACCATTTTAAACGATATTTTGAAGGGAGAAAAAGTTCTTTGGATTATCGTTGATGCGCATGAAAACTTTATGGCGCATGTCACAACACAGTTACAAGAACTCGTCACTGGAGCATTAAGGGCGGTTGTTGTCACGCTTGGTGGAAAGGGAGGAGCACCCTTAACAAAGCTTATCACTCAGATTGAAGCTTATTACAAGGAAAAAGGGGCAAAAGAGCTTGTCATCATAGGCAGGCGAGGGTGGGAAAAATCTCTTAAAACGCATGGATATCTCGTTAATCTTTTAGAATATAGAAAGCAGCTTTAACATGGGAAAAAGTTCTAAACCAATCCAGAATACCCAAAACACGACGCAAACAAATGAACCCCCTGCATGGGCAAAAGGTATTTTTGAACACGCCGCTCAAGA
This sequence comes from Bartonella sp. CB10SXKL, assembly GCF_042195515.1. Taxonomy (NCBI): domain Bacteria; kingdom Pseudomonadati; phylum Pseudomonadota; class Alphaproteobacteria; order Hyphomicrobiales; family Bartonellaceae; genus Bartonella; species Bartonella sp. CB10SXKL. The sequence continues at coordinate 17,024 of NZ_JBHION010000012.1, forward strand.
TGCCATGACTTTTTATAACCAAGGCAGCGGAAAAGCCGTTTATGACGGGCAGCGTGTTGCGGATTTAAGTGATCAAACAAAGAATGCGATTAATGGGCTTAGCAATAATACGCATAACTATGATAACAACACTTTAAATGGATTAGCCACAGGGCAAAATTCAACAAGCCAAAACTTAAAGAACATGGCTTCAGGGCAACAAATAGGCAATAACCCTTACTTTAATGAAGCACTTCAAAACGCATTAAATAAAGCAACAAGCTCTATTAATAGTTCATTGGCAGGTGCTGGACGTTATGGTTCGGGTGCACATACCGGCGTTTTGGCTGATGAATTGGGGGGCATAGCAACACAAGCTTTATCACAGCAATATAACCAAGATGTCAACAACATGATGAATGCCAATGGTCTCATTGACCAAGCAAACCAAAATCAGTTGGCGGGCGCCAATAACTTCTTTCAAGGTCAAGGTCAGGCAAATCTTAATGCGTTGACGGGAGGGAGTGTACTTGATGCCAATCATCAACGGCAATTAGATGAAGAGCGGCAAAAATGGGAGCAGCAGAACAATCTTGATTGGGACCAGTTAAGTAAGTTGCTTACAGCTGGTGGGGCTGTTGCTGGAAATTATGGAACGCGAACAGGACAAATGACGACATTGACTCCACAGCCAAAACCTAATCCGTGGGAGATTGTTGGAAATGTTGGAACTATCCTTGGTACTTTTGCTGGGCTTAGTGATATCAGAGCAAAAGAAAACATCAGAGAAGCTGGGCAGAGAAATGGCTATAAACTCTATGAATACAACTACAAGGGGCACCCAGAGCGCTATCGCGGGGTGATGGCACAGGATGTTTTGAAGTCAAAGCCAGAAGCTGTTTTCTTGCATAAGGCGACAGGCTTTTTGCATGTGGATTATAGCAAGCTTGGCTTTAAGATGGAAAGGGTGCAGTGATGGAACAAGAAAACACAAATTCTCTTTTAAAGTTGTTTGATCCAAAATTTTTGCGTCCCTTGATGTATCAGGTCATGCCTCAATTGCCAAAGCATTTGTTCGAACAGCTTTCTACGCCTCCAAGCACGCCGTTGGAAGGGCGATACAAGCCAAGTTTTTTAGAACGCGCTGCTTTTAGCACAGACCCTTTTGATGTGAGCAATGGGGATAATACTCCACAAAAATTGAGTCCTACAGAGCTTATTCGTGGTTCTCAAGCAGGGACAGAACAAGCTGGGAAAAAAACGCCAGCAGAATTGATTATGTCTACAGATGATTTAAAGCGCCAAATGCCTCCATTACCGGATGCTTCAAAGGATACTGTTAAGATACAAGAGGCGCCAGAGCAACAAAAGTATGACTTCTCAGATCAGGGAGGTGTTGCATCAATGATTCCTCAATCTCCACTTGTTGGGAACATTGATCAGTCTAGTGGGGATGAAGCTGGGCGACAGCAAAAAGATGTGATGGATTATATTGCTCAACTTAATGAGAAATCTATAGCGGAAAACTCTTTGAAAAACAATTCTGGAAATGATGAAGAAAAGCTTTTTGAGGCACCCATAGGAGAAGAAAAACATTTGAATGCACACTTACCAGAAGAGGAACATTTAAAAGCAAGTGGTGATCTTGAACAAAAAACAGATTATATCAAGTCACTTGATAACTTTGTTCAGACAGGAGCAAATCCAAGTAGCTTATGGGAGCGTTTTAGAAAATCAGAATTTTCCGAGCATTTAATGGATTTTTTTGCAGGGCTTGCGTTAGGAAAGACACCACAAGAAAGTTTTTCAAATGCATCTATCCTTATGCGGCAGGGCAACAAGGAACGCGCACAATATAAACAAACTTTGCAATTTTTACGCTCTAAAGGGTATAGCGATGAAGATGCGCAAGCACTCACGCAATATCCAGATCTTGCCATGAAAATCATAGGCAACACGTTAAGCCCTCAAGAAGGCTATAGAACATTGACATCAGAAGAAAAGGCAGAGCAGGGATTGCCTGAGGATATGACTTTCCAAGTCTCAACAAGCACAGGGAAAATTATACCTGTCCAAGGGGGACAGCGTTCCACTGCTTCTGGATTAGGGGGGAATACCGATGGCATGCTGTCAAAGCCTGAATCAGGTTATATGTATATTAAGGATAAAAAAGCACTTGGTGGCATACGTGCGATGCCAATTGCAGGCAGTGGTGCAGAACATAAATTAATTCAAGAACAGAAAGAGGAGGAGCGTAAAAACCAACAAATGCAAATGCGAATTCTGGAAACAGCAGACAGGTCAAATCGTATACTCTCAGCATCTAAAGAATTGCTAAAAATTGTTGAGGAACACCCGCATGTTGTTGGTTTCACGGGTCCTATAATGTCGTTCCTTCCTAATTCTAAGGCAAAAGATTTTGGGCATATGCTCGATTCATTGAAGGCAAGTATCGGGCTTGATTCCTTGAGAAAAGCAAAAGCATTTTCACCAAATGGCGCATCTGGCTTTGGGAATTTGTCTAATATGGAATTGCAAGCATTGCAAAACTCTGTAGCGGCGTTGTATCAAGATCTTTCTGCAGAGCAAATGAAGAAATCTTTAAAAACAGTTATTGACACTTTCAATAAATCCAATGCAGCAACGCGCGCAATTCTTTTTGGTGGTGCAGAAGCAACAAACGAGCTCGTTCGAGCCGCCTATGGGCAAGATGCTTATAAGGGAAATCATGCACAGTCAAATGATCCACTAGAAAAACAGATAGAAGCATTGCCGGAAGGCATGTTGTTCGTTGATAGTGACGGGCGTATTAAGGAGAAACAAACCAATGGCTGAAGTAATCCCCCCTCTTATTAATCGTAAAAACACAAGAGTCATTGGGCATATAAGTGACTATACACCAGAACAGCTTCAAGAGCTTTTCGCGAAGAATAAGGAAAGGCTAAGTGGTTCTGTTACAGGAAATAATGGTGCAACAGAGGAAGATGGTCCACATCCAAGTGTTGCTGGTGCTTTTGGATGGGGTGCTCTTCATGGGTTAACCATGGGGTATGATGATGAAATAGCTGGAATATTAGAAGCAGGACCTTGGGATTATTGGATGGGAGATAAAGAGGCAGTCAAAAAATATAATGAAGTGACAAAGCGATGGCGTGATTATCAAAGAGCGGCGAACCGAGATCATTTTTATGCATCTCTTGCGGGGAATTTAACGGGTGCTGTGGCACCCGTAATTGCTTCTGCCCTCTTTCCACCCGCGGCAGGGGCTACTGCTGCTGCTCGTGCGGCAATTGGGGCTGATGTTGTGCTGGGAGGTAGAGCTGGTGTTGCAGGAGCACAAATAACCAGTAAAGCTTTAGCAGCAGGAGAAAGGGCGGTGCAATCTGCTTTAGCAGAGGGTGCGGAACGGGCAGCGGCAAAAGCTGCAGGTGAAGCAGCAATGAAAGCAGTAGCAAGTAAAGAGGCGGCAAAATTTAGCTTGGGGCGTGCAGCAAAAACTGGAGCCATTTATGGTGGAATAGCAGGCAGTGGTGAGGGGGAAGGGCTTGCAGATACTCTAGTATCTGCTGGGTTAGGTGCAGGGCTAGGCGTTGCAACACCATTTGTTGCCAGTGGTGTATCAAAAGCAACATCTTTTGCGACAAGATCACTTAAAAAAACGCCTGCTATTGTGAAAAAAACACCTGCGGCTCTCAAAAACACAGTTGGAAAATTGTTTGGTAAAACTGAACCAATAACACAAGGTGTAGAAAAAGAAGCATTTCAGATAAGCGATAGAGCGCTTAGGGATGTAAGCCAAACTTTAGGGGATGAAGGTGTTGATAAACTTGAAAGAGCATTAAAACAGCGAGGTCCTGATTCAATGATTATTGATCTTCATGATGGGCTTGCTACAAGAGCTTTTAAGGCAGCAAAAAAAGACCATGATACATATTCGCTCTTAAGTAATCGTTTGAATGAAAGACAAGATGCGAGTGCACTGCGGGTAAAGGATGCGTTGACAGATGTGATGGGTCCAAAAGTAGATACGCTTGATTTAAAGCAAGAGATTATCAAACAAGCACAGAAAAAGGCTGAACCATTTTATGAGAGGGCGAAAGCTTCTCCCATTTCTAATGCTGTCAGTAAAGATTTATCGCGGTTGCAAGAAACTCCTGCCTTCCAAAAAGCCTATAAAAAAGCAATTGCGCAAATGCCAAATGAAGCGGATGCAACAGTTATAGGGAGCAATGGATATCCAAAGCTGAATATGCGAATTTTACATAAGATGAAAGAGGTTTTGGATGATCAAATTAATTCTGCGCGCATCAAAGGAAAATGGGGATATGCTCGAGATTTGACTGATTTCAAACAACGCATTCTGGACGTTTTGGATACGTCCTCTCCATATTATGCTAAAGCACGGAAAATTTATTATGACGAGCGTACTATTGGTGATGCCCTCGAGCAGGGAGAGCAAGCGCTGAAGAAGAGCGTTAATCTCGACACAATCAACAGTCAACTTTCGGATTTTGGGTTGATGGAAAAAGATGCGTTTCAAAAAGGTATACGGTCGCAACTAGAACATGCGGCAGGCAATGCACAGAATTTTGACCACAATCTTTTGAGTTTGTTTGACACAAAAAATGGTCAAGAAAAATTGCAGCGGAGTTATGGTGAGGATAAAGCAAAACAGCTTATGAAAGTGTTGCGACCAGAAGTGGAAAGAACAAAGCTTTTTGCACGCTTGCCAAACCATATAGGTGAAGTGGAAGAGAGGGGGGAACAACAGACTATGGGTATAGGAAAGATTGCTTTCATCAAGGCAGTTGTAAAAAATTTCGCAAGAGAATTTGGACGCAAATTCTCAAGCGTCCATAAAGATACTGAGAGAGATATTGCAGCGCTTATAACAGCGCGGGAAAAAGGAGATTTTGGGTTAGCAAGGGAAAAAGCTGTTGAATTAATTAAGAAGTTTCATGAAGCAGAAAAGAAACGCTTAATAACCAAAGAAGACCACACAAAATTCTTCAATTTTATTGGCATTCTTTTGAATAGCAGTGCTGATAGAACGGTTATAAACTAATGATCAATTTTCATCCCAATGTGAAGCGTGCTATCTCACAGGCAGCACAAAAATATGGTTTACCAGAAAGCTTTCTTGAACGTGTTGCTATGATAGAAAGTAATGGTAATCCAAATGCAAGAAATAAGAACAGCAGTGCAGGGGGGCTGTATCAATTTCTCGATTCAACAGCAAAACACTATCAACTCAATAACAAGTTTGATCCCTTTCAAGCAACCGATGCTATGGCACGGTTAACGAAGGATAATACACGTTATTTAGTCACAGCATTAGGCAGAGAGCCATCAGAGGCAGAGCTTTACCTCGCACACCAACAAGGACCAGCAGGGGCAGTAAAGCTTATCAAAAATCCACATATTCCAGCGAGCCAGCTTTTAGGTCGACAGGCAGTCACACTCAACGGTGGCAACATGGAAGCTACAGCAGGGGATTTTATGAATCATATTTATGGGCTTTATAATAAAACGGGAGATGCTTTGAAGAGAACGATACAGCAAAACCAAAGCAATGGACAAGCAGCACCAAACGAGGTGGGTCCTTTGCGTGGGTTTGAGAGGATTCAAAAGACACTTCAAGGTAATCAAGTGGGTCAAGGTAATCAAGGGGGCAACCAATTGATGGCATATGACACGCCATTTCCAAACAGAATGATGGCACCTGAAAGCAGAGACAATTTAACAGGACAGATTATGGAAACCACACCATTGCAAGCACAAGGTATTGATGCAGGTGCTCTTAAAAAGGGCTTTTCCGGTTTGCTTCATTTAATGAGAGAGAATGGAGAACGACAAAAACAGCAGGCACAGATGGTACAGCAACAAATGTTACAGCAACCAGTCATGGCGGGTTTCTCACAATCGACTGGGGGACCGACAGATTTAACACCTCTTATTGATCCCTCTAGGCGGCAATCTGTTGGTTCCTATGGGCGGCAAAAAGAAGAGCAATTGCGCGAAGAGCTATTAAGAAGAACGGGGGCTTATCATGTCTGATATTTATGACTGGTCACTCACAGCTGATCAAAATGCCAATTCCGATAGTATCATTAATTGGGCAGAAGGGCAGCCGCCTAGTTCTGTTAATGATAGTGCGCGGGTCATGATGCAGCGTATACGTGAATATCTTGCCGATAATGGTGGTTCTCTTGACTCAAAGTTTATTGTGAATGGAAAGGAACAAACAACATCAATTACGTTGACGACGGTTTCTCCAATAGCAAAATATAAAAACGATATCATTATCCGCTTTAAGGCGTGTGGTATAAATATTGGTACGACAACAATAAACATGAATAATATAGGAGCAAAGCCACTCTATAAAGCCACCAGCACGGGAATAGTATCATTGACAGGTGGCGAGTTACAAACAAATGGTATTTATGAAATAGTCTATAATGATGGCGTATCAACAAAAGGTCTTGATGGCTGGTATCTTTTAAACCCTACCCCCATTCCACCACCGAAGGTCGAAACCTTTCCTTGTGGTTTTATTGCGACCTTTGCTATGCAAGAAGTCCCAAACGGCTGGCTTTTATGTGATGGCGCTACTTATGAACGCAAGGATTATCCGCAATTATTCAAGGCGATAGAGGATAAATGGGGAAAAAACAGTGATACAACCTTTAAAGTTCCAGATTTTAGAGGAGTGTTTTTGCGCGGCTTTGATAATGGTCGCGGTTTAGACAGAAGTAGACAATTTGCCGATATACAGCAAGATTGCCTTAAATCGCATACACATATTTGTAGTGTTGAATCGGCGGGACAGCATACACACGAGTTTCAGTATAATGGAGTGGGATGGAGTGCCAATGATATTGGTAGAAGAAACCCCTCTTATCACTATCAAACCCTTTCAGGGATAACAGAACCTGCTGGAGTGCATACGCACAAGGTAACACTTTCTTCAACGGGTGAGGCAGAAACGCGCCCTATTAATGTACCGGTTGTTTATGCCATAAAATCATAAGGTTTTCAGATGATCAATAATCCGTCTGCTATTGATGATATTGCGGACGCGGAGCAAATCCGCGTCCTTTTTTATGCAAGCAATAGAATGGTTCACGCACCCTTAAATAAGGTGCTTGATCTTGTCAAAAACGATATACAGCATGATCTTTTAAGCGCTTTGGCAGAGTATCAAGAAGCAACAGATAAACGCATAGAGACCATGCAAAAACTTATTGATGAATTACAGTCTCTCATCCCCAAAAATCTCAAAAACAGACTTACTAAGGAATGAAACGCGATGCCATTACCCTATCATACGCACATATTTAAGCTTGAACCAGCAACAAAGAAAGAAGTCAAAGAAGGTATTTTAAATAGTAAGGCTCTTGCACCTGTTTCAGTAGGAAGTGCAGCAGCTTATCAGGTAGAATATTTTGCAACAGCTGCTCAAGGGAAAAAGGCTGATGATGCTGTTGCAAAGAGAGATATTGGAGCTCTTGCTTACAAAGATAAGGTCACAATCCACGATATTGAAGCAAGTGGTGAAGCTCGTGAGAATGCGATTTTATCAGGCGCTGGCTGGGTAAAAATATCGCCTTTAGGGATTGGCGATATGAAGGCTGCTACATATGATCCCGATAATGTGGGGGCAAATGTATTTTCTATGGAAAATATGAACGAGGGTCCTACCAAAAAGATCTTAACCACAGAGGAAAGATCAAAGCTACGATGGTTGAGTTCTACGCAGCCAACGATGGAAAAATGGCGGAGGGGAGATGAAGGTGTTTATTATCCCATATCTCCGGTAGATCTCAAAAATACCATTAGTTATTTTGTAGGATTAAAGTCTGTTGGTATGTCAAGATTAGTCTATGATCCAGATAAAATAGAAAAAGATGCCTTTGATATGGAGAATATGAAAGAGGGGAATACGCATTTTATTTTAACCCCTCAAGAACGTGCACAGGTTGCAAAAATTGATAAAATTGAAGATGTGGCACAACACGCACAGGAAAGCGCACAACAAGGGCTTTATGCAGCAAGTGAGGCAAGGAGTATAGGGAGTGCTGCATTCAATACAGCGAAAGATGCGCAAGATCACGCTGTAGATGCGAAAAATACCGCTGAGTCCGCACAAAAAACAGGAGACAGGGCACAAGCTGTGGCAAGTGTCGCACAAGAAACAGCGGATAGTGTACAGAAAAAAGTTGATCTCATTCAACCTCTTGCAAAAAAAGACTGGATTGATGGCATAAAGACAGTGGATGCACTTATCTCACCAGCCAAACTGATGGCTTCAATCAAAGCAAATAGTAGCAATAGCAGCGGCGCTGGTAGCGGCAACAATGGTGGCGGGGTTAGAAAACCTGTTGAAATTCTGATGACAGAAAGCGGAGATATTCCATTGCCTGATGGTATTACTGCTGACACCGATATCGAAGTATGGGCTTGGGGCGGTGGAGGTGGTGGCGTTAAGGATGGTGGCGGCGGCGGCGGTCAATGTGTGCATGTTAAAATGAAAGGTTCTGATTTAGATAAATTAAAAACAGCTTACATTGGTCGTGGTGGTAAAGGCAATGACAGTAACATTTTGTGCAATGGTGGTAGAACAATGATCAAAGGGCTTGTTACAGCAGAAGGAGGATATTCCGTTTCCATGACTCTCGTTAACTTTGGAGGGAAAGGTGGCGATGGAGGAGGAAACAGAGAGGGCATCAGTGGTGAGAGTTTTATTTTTTCTGGTGGGAATGGTGGAGGAAGTGGAGTCGACGGCAAGAGAGCTGGTACCGGTGGAAGTTCGTTTCTTGGCGGCGGCGGCGGCGGTGGTGGTCAATGCAAGGGTTCTATCATGGGGCAAGGTGGTGAGAGTTACAAAGGTGGTAACGGTGGTAGAGGTGGTAAAGAATGCGGCGGCGGCGGCGGTGGATATTTTGATGGGAAACACGGAAGCGACAAAATTGGCGGCGACGGCGGTGATGGAGCAGTACTCATAAAGGTATATTTATAAGGTGAATTGAACAATGGCACGGAAAATAAGTAAAGACTGTTTATACTGTTTAAAAAAGTGGGAAGGTTTGCGCTTGCAGGCTTATCAAGATACTTCTGGCATATGGACGATTGGTTATGGTCATACGAAAAAAGCCGGTCAACCAACAGTTGTTGAGGGTATGGTGATTACGGAAAAAAAAGCCGAAACCATGCTTTTAGCAGATTTGCAGCAATATGAGAGAGCGGTAGAAAAAGCAGTTTGTGTGAATTTAAGCGATGAACAGTTCGGCGCTCTTGTTTCCTTTTGTTATAATGTGGGTATTGCAGCTTTCCAAAACTCTACATTGCTTAAAAGGCTTAATCGGGGGGATTATGAAGCTGTACCAACCGAATTGCAGAAATGGACCAAAGCGGGAGGCAAGCGTTTACAAGGTCTTGTACACCGGCGTGTAGCAGAGGCAGGGTTGTGGGCGAAAGGGGCTTATGTTTCCTCCAATTATCAAACAGTAGAAACGCAAGCACCAACGGGGGTTTTCAAAGCAGAAGCATTGGCACCGATTATTGGTTCTTTCTCAGGTCTTGGTGGATTTTTAGCGGGCAATGGACCCATTCAATGGGCTTTGGCAACCATTATGGTTTTAGCCGCATGTACTGGCATTTTCTTTGTTGCTAAACGCTTTCAGGAGCACCGCCTATGATCTTATGGATGAAAAGAAACTTGATGGTAACAGGTGCGGCTTTAGCCGCTTTTTTTATGATTTTAGCAAGAGCTTTTACTCTTGGGAAAAAAGCAGAGCAACAAAAGCAAACAGAAAAAGCTTTAAAAGCAGCCACAACACGGCTGGAGGTGGAAAGTGAAGTTAATCAAAAAAGTGCTGCTGATGTGCGTGCTGCTCTCTTTGATTGATTGCGCGACAAATAAATATGCTTCTTCTTGTGTTGGTTGGTTACCTGTTTATTTAAGCCGGCAAGATCTGAACACCATCAGTTCCAATTTAGTAAGAGAGATCTTAAAGCACAATAATCTAGGTGAACGCTTGTGTGGGTGGAAACATGGTTAGAAAAAAATCCAAAAAACACACAGAGCTTACAGAATCAGAAAAAGAAATGCTTCAAGAAATGATCATCACCTATCAAAGCGTGAAAATGATGTCTCGCTTGATGAAGTGGATAGCATTTTTTCTTTTTTTGTTTATCCTTGATTTTGCACGCCTCATGGATGCGCTAGATAATGTCATTGCACATTTAAAGCAGTGGTTCTCAAAAAATTAAAAAAACCATTATAGTAAAAAAACAGTTAACGAAAGCCTGAGAATTTCTGCTAGAATCACGAGAGAGCTTCTTTTTTAATAGGATTTTTTAGATGCCAACACCATTTGGTAAAACCTTACGCAAACTTCGCATTGATCATTCAGAACGCCTTTTAGATATGGCTAAAAAATTAGATATATCTGTAGCATTTTTATCATCTATAGAAATTGGCAAAAAGTCTGTTCCTGTAGGACTGGAGGAAAAGCTAATTGAACTCTATGCTTTAGATCAAGAGGTAGCAGAAATTTTGAGAAGAGAATCAGATGCTTGTCGTAAAAGCTTCACTATAAAGCCTTCTGATACATTCAGATGTGAAGCTGTTGGTATGTTTTCTAGACTGATAAACATTATTTCACAAGAAGATTTAGAACTATTAAAAAAATTATTAGAGAAAGCTGGCAAAAAGAATGCGCTTTGTAAAGGAAAGTGTGAAAATCCTATTCCCGAACCTTTATTTATTTATCCCGAACCTTAAAAAAGATTATACAGAATCAAAAAGTTATAGCACCATAAAAGTGCTGTGGCGGAGGGGGTGGGATTCGAACCCACGGTACAGTCTCCTGCACGCCGGTTTTCAAGACCGGTGCCTTAAACCGCTCGGCCACCCCTCCAAACTAGATATGCTTTTTGACAAATTTCTTGTAAAAGGTCAATCATTTTAATACGCATTTTAAAGCGTTCTTTGTAAAACTATTTAAGTTTCAATTAAAATAATTTTTCATAAGTTAATTCTTTGAGTGTGTTATCTAAGAGTTTCATTTCTAAACATGATAGTTTTTTCTGAAAAAATGAAAGGTAATTATGATATTTATCATTTTTTTCCTGTTTAAAAGTTTTTTATAAAGCAATATTTTTTTAAAGTTCTAACAATCGTTTTCGTAATAATAAGAAATGTTTAGTTGAAAATGTTTGATAAATTATATTAAATTCCGGTCGTGTATTTTTGAATTATTTTACCTTTCCAGATATTTATTTTATTTAGATCGTTCATATTGGCGAAAAGAAAATGTTATTACTCTAACAGTTTATGAGAGATAAATTTGTAAGAATGACATATATATTCAAGGAAAGTTTTTATTGAGTTTAAATTAAGTATAATTCAATAAGAAAGCTCTTTAAAAGATTTTAATTTTTTAAATAAAAATATTCAGATATTTAGTGCGTCTAAAGAGTACCTTGGAGGGAATGGCTGATTTGCACTATTTGAATAAAATTTTATGTAAGATTTGCATCGATAGTTTAAAATTTCTTCTAGATATGACTGGAAATTAGGTATATTTATAATGTTTTTTCTGTGGGATAAGCAAAAAGTTAATTTGAATGGAAGAAAAAATTATTGAGCAATACACTTAGATCAATAGATAATTTGTTAAGGTATTACATAGTTTTTCAAGAATAGAACTTAAAAATGCTAAATTATGCAGAAGCAGAAAGCATAAACTTTAACAGACAAGGTTTTAAAAGCCGATTCATTTACAAACATGTGTAAAATAAAAAATGGTGCCCCCAGAGAGCGAATCAGGCTTTAGCAACAAGATTCAAAGTATATAAAGATGTGTAAGGGCGTATTGATGTTTGTAGCTTTTTATGATTCAATAAAAAAATTAAGTATTAAAGGAAAAATCTCAAATCAGAAATTAAAGGTGGTCTAAAAGGTGGACCAAAAAAGGTGGACGAGAGGGGACGTTAAGTGAGGGCGATTCATCGGTTATCAGCATTACTTGTAAAGTCCTCTCCACAAGGAAAATATTGTGATGGGGCAGGGCTATGGTTGAATGTTCGAAAAGACAATACACGCTCTTGGTTTTTTCGCTATACGCACCACAATAAGCGCCGTGAAATGGGACTTGGTCCTGTTACGAAATTCTCTTTAAAAGAAGCGCGTGAGCTTGCAAGATATTATAGTGATATTCTTAAAGAAGGCAATGATCCTATCGTCTTTCGAGAACAGACTATTTTAATACAGCAAAGCAATATCTTCCAAGAAATTGCAAAAGCGGCTTTTGAAAGCAAAAAAGCAGAGTTGAAAAATGAAGGTAAAAACGGCCGCTGGTTTTCTCCTCTAGAGTTGCACGTGATTCCACACATAGGCAAATTACCTATAGAAAAATTAACAGCCAATATCATTCGCAATGTTCTCGCACCCCTTTGGCATGAAAAAGCAGACACAGCGCGAAAAGCGCTTAACCGTATCAATATTTGCTTGAAATATGCTGCGGCTCTTGGTTTAGATGTTGATCTACAGGCTTGTATGAAGGCACGCGCGCTTTTAGGAAAACCACGTACGACATCAACAAATATTCCTGCTATGCCATGGCAAGAGGTTCCGGCTTTTTATCAAAACTTAAAGGATGATATCCTTTCAAATTTAGCACTGAAGTTACTCATTTTGACGGGAGTACGGTCATATCCATTGCGCTATTTGCGCCTTGAACAAATTGACAAAAATATATGGACGATACCAAAAGAAAACATGAAAGGTATTGTAGGGAAAGTTTCAGACTTTCGCGTGCCACTAAGTGATGAAGCTTTGAGAGTTATTGAAAAAACTCTCCCCTTTGAAAAGAATGGTTTTCTCTTTTCTGGTCTTAGAGGCAACCCCATTTCTGATGCCACCATGGCAAAGTATATGACAGTTTGTGGTTTGACTTATCGTCCCCATGGTTTTCGTTCAAGCTTACGGGATTGGATAGCAGAAACAACGTCAACACCATTTGAGATTGCCGAAACTGTTCTTGCCCATTCAGTTGGAAGTTCAGTGACAAAAGCTTATATGCGAACGGATTTTTTGGAACAACGACGTGTTCTCTTAGAACAATGGGCATCTTTTATATCAGGAACTACTTGACAGGATTATAACAATGTTTCTATTGTCGAATCAGATGCCTGAAAAACGCCTTAAATCGATAGCGGACAGATTGCCGACACAATCTCTTCTTCGCACATTAAAGGCTTTGACTCATTATATGTTACACGCATATAATGGCTTTGTCGGGTGTAGTTACGCTATACAATACCCTTTATGGGAAAAGCATAACCGACGGATTATCGACCGTGTTTTTCAGCACCAGGCACTCTTTTATTGAGTGTCAGTGAAAAACATCTAATCGATAGGAGTTCATCATGAACACTCTTATAAAAATATCAGAACAAGTCATTGATCAGCAAACCATTCAAACTGTTAATGCGCGTGAATTGCATACGTTTTTAGAAGTTAATATACGCTTCAACGATTGGATTTCACGACGGATTGAAGAATATTCTTTTCAAGAAAATCAGGACTTTGTGAGTTTTACTCAAAAAAGAGTAAAACCTAATCCCTTTCAGGAAAATCAAAGCTTTGTGAGTTTTGGTAAAAATTTACTGAAACCTAAAGGCGGGTCGTCCAAGTACAGAATATCATATCACTTTAGACATGGCGAAAGAGCTCTCAATGGTGGAACGTAATGAGAAAGGACGTCAAGCACGCCGTTACTTTATTGAGTGTGAAAAGAAACTAAGAAACCAATCTGTTGATTATGATAATGATACGCGCTTTGATTTGCCAAGCTATTGGGAAGGTATGAACGCTGGCGAAAAAAATTTATATCTTTTAGGTCCTATTCATATGCGTCTTCTTGATGCCTTCAGAGTAGATGAAGAGAACAGAAAATACAAAGCTCTCATTAAAGAAGCAAAACAGGTCTTAGAAAAATCTGTTACGAAAGCCGCTTAGTTTAAATCACAATCCATCTCCCCGTTTTAAAAGCGGGGAGGGGGTGAAGTTTTAATTTTTGAAATCTATTGTTTTAAATGGGCGAAGATATTGTCTATCGCCTCAAAAAATTAAACCTTTAATGTAGAAATAAATGCTTCATTCCTTAATTTTGCATCCTCTAATAAATCATACCACTCTATTATTTCAACGGTTCCTCGAAATTCTCCCTGTAGAGGAAAAGTTCTCCCTCGCCCATTAGCTGTTTTTTGCCATGTAGACGTTTGCGTTTTAAGTTCACCTTCTATATCAGCAATAATATAACAATAAAAAACACACTGCTCTGAAATCTTTATTTTCTTATTATCAAATGTCTTTATACGCTGTCCTTTAAGTTCATTGAGGTATTTGTTTATTTGATTCATGGGGGAGTAACCCGCTTTATATTTTTTCTGACCTGGTCTTTTAAACTCCACTAACATTAGCCTGTCCAGATCTGCATCAAGACGACCTTCAAGTCCTAGGGCATATAATTGATTATAACATAATAAATCAGGACGACTTTTTTCTGTACTATCCTGCATGATTTGATTGATAGGCACATCCGAAGCAAAGTATTTTGTAAATGTTAATCGCTCATCAATAATCCATAAATCATGTGTTAAATTTTCCTGAGATTCAGGATCATCCCCCCGAACACGCATTGGACAAATAAGTTTATGCAATGTTTTCTCTAGATGTGGTACTTCTTGACCATTAACATTTTTCTTAAGTTCTATTATTAATCCTTCTAAAATTTTAAGTATAACTTTACGACGGATAACATACTCTGCTAACTGTCTTGTTTCTTCATCTTTAACTTCTCTTGCAAGTTCAGAAACTTTTTGAGAAAAGCTGTCTGTATTGGCATTTCCTTCAGTAATTTCACGGTATATTTCTTCAATTCTCTTATTTTGTTTTTTCTCTCTCCTAAGTTTGTGAATAGCCAGTGTTTTAACAAACCCCTCTGTATTCTTTGCAGCTTTAGGAAGTGTTTCTAATAATTTTTCATAACTCTCAAAGCGATAGGAGGGATGGGTTTTACAAAACTTTTTTAATGTATTTAAACGTTTTCTTTCATACTCTTTATTTTCTGGAGCAAGAACACTCTGTGTAATGTTGTTGGCAACGGCACGTAAAATATCTTTTAATATACTATTTTTAAAAGAAAAATGCGTTCTTTCTTGATTAACTCTATCATCTAAATATTGGCCACTTATGCAACCATGATATACCAGCTTTTGGGTTCCAAATTTTCCAAAACCAATAAGGTTATCGATGCTTTCAGTAGTCACAGTACGATCATGTGCGAAAAGATGTAGATAGTGGTTCTTCCCTTTAAAGTTAAGGTTAGCATCCGCCATGCAAATAAAATTACGAATTTTTAATAAACCAAAATCTGCGGTTTCAAGTGTAATCTCTCCCCTATTTTCTACTAAATATTTTTTAACTTTCTGTGCTAAATTGACAGACATCTGATCATCACGAAAAGTTATTTGAGGAAGTTGTTCTAAAATTAAATCTGAAAAAAAATGTGCTCCAATATGATCGATAATTGCTTCAGTTTTGCGTGGAAAATATTTTTGGTACGCTACATCTCTTAAACCGGTAAAAATAATTTCTGTTCCGGTTACTTCTTGATTAATAAGAGGTATTTTTGAATGATCAAGAATCTGATTTTCCTCTTCCAAACAAAATGTAAAGCTTCTCTGGTAAAGCTGATCTTCTTCAAGGAATATACTTTTAACTCGTATTTTCTTAAAGGCATCCAACCATAGCAGCCGCCCAACTCCTTTTCCTCCTTTTTCTAATTTAAAATTAGTATCTACAGTGCGAAAAGCTTGAAAGTGCTCATCATCCAATCCTACACCATTGTCTTTAACTATAATTTCAAGTGTTTCATTTTTATCTATATCTTTGATTTCTATATCTATGTTACCCGCGCTTTTGTAATCTTCTTGCTTAGAATCTTCAAGCGCGTGAATAGCGTTGCTTACCGCTTCAAAAACAGGCTGCAAAGCTTCCATTTCAGTGGACGGTTTAGGAAAACGACAAACTCTTCCAGCAAGATTCTCTTTCATAGAAAACTTTTCAGTTTTATTCTTTTCTTGTTTTTGAACTGCGACGTTTTCCATAATTATTCCCACCTTTTTAGCCGATAATATTACGAAATATACCTATTAAACGCACGTATATTAACAATTTGTTATTATTATAGAACAAATTTTTAATTCTTTGAGAACCACTATTTTAAATGCGCAAAGACATTCTCTATCGCCTCCATGAGACGAGCAAAATTAAGAATTCATTTTCTAAAGATTTTCGCACATCTCAGAATGTATTTAGAGTCGGATATTTGGTTTTTGTGTAAAAATATTTCCTACAGCATCTATAAGGCGTGAAAAATCAAGCGCTAATAAGAGTATAATGAGTACAATCCATTTCGTATAACGTGACATCACTTTTATACTTTTGTAGGTCATAATAATTTCTTGAAGTATTTCTTTTTCTCCTTCTGTAAGTTCTATATCGTCTTTTGTTTTTTTCCTAGCCATGTTTCCACCCACACACACGTTCGCCCTGCTTGTTATGCTTTAAGATCTCTCTTGCTAAATTGGAACTGATGACGTTGATATCTTGCCTCTCTAAATAAATTGGCAACCAACCAACACAAGAAGAAGCATATTTATTTGTCGTGCAACCAGTCAGAGAGAGCAGCACGCACATCAGCATCACTTTTTTGATTAATTTCATTTTCTACCTCAAGCCGTGTTGTTGCTGCCTCTAAGGTTTTTTCTGTTTGCTTTTGCTGTTCTGCCTTTTTTCCAAGGGTGAAAGCTTTTGCCAAAGCCATAAAAAAAGCGGCTAGAGCCGCGCCTATTACCATCAGATTTCTTTTCATCCATAAGATCATAAACGGTGTTCCTGAAAGCGTTTAGCAACAAAGAAAATGCCAGCACATGCAGCTAAAATCATAATGGTGGCCAATGCCCATTGGATTGGTCCATTTCCTGCTAATAAGCCTCCAAGCCCAGAAAAAGAACCAATAATCGGTGCAAGGGCTTCTGCTTTGAAAAAACCTGTTGGTGCTTGTGTTTCGACTGTTTGGTAGTTAGAGGAAACAAAAGCACCTTTCGCCCATAAGCCTGTTTCTGCCGCACGCCGGTGAGCTAGACCTTCAAGACGCTTCCCGCCTGCTGTGGTCCATTTCTGTAGCTCGGCAGGGACAGCTTCATATTCACCTTGATTGAGCTTTTTTAACAGTGTCGAGTTACAAAAGGCTCCTGTTCCTACATTATAGCAAAAGGACACTAACGCCGCGAATTGTTCATCCGTTAATGAAACTGTAACAGCGCGTTCAACAGCATTTTCAAATTGTCTTAAGTCTTGGCAAAGAAGTTCTTCTGCTTGCTTTTCAGTGATTGTCATGCCTTCGTAAATAAAAGGCTTTCCAGCACTGTTTGTATGTCCATAACCTATTGTCCACACCCCAATGGCATCTTTATAGGCGTTCAAACGCAAACCTTCCCATTGTTTGATAAGTGCAAGTCCTTCTGATGATATTTTTCGCATATGATTCTCCATAAAAAAAGCTCCGCAAAAAGCAGAGCTGGATTAAAAAATTGACATCTTTCTCATTCGGAAAGATAGCTTGGTTAAGCTTTATGTCTCTTTTTCATTGGAACAAAAGAATGTATTTGACATTGTAATAATTGTATCTTATAAGTTACAAATGTTTACAGTATACAAAACAGAGCATTTTATAAAATGGCTAGATTCTTTAAAAGATTAGATTGCGCAAGCGCATATTGTTAAACGGATAGCAAGAATAGAAACGGGATTTCTTGGAAATGTAAAATTTTTCCGTGGAATTGGAGAGTTAAAGATACATCATGGTCCTGGCTATAGAATCTATTTTGTAAAACAAGGTAAACAAATCATTTTATTACTGAATGCTGGTGATAAATCTACACAACAAAAGGATATCAAAAAAGCTCTTCAATTAGTAAAGGAAATAAAACATGGAAATTACTAAATTTGACACAAGTGAATATTTCAAGACACCTGAGACACAAAGGATTCTTTTAGAAGATGCTCTTGAAAGCAAAGATAGTAAGTATCTTGCCCATGCTCTTGGTATAATAGCGAAAAACCAAGGAATGAGTAAAATCGCCCAAAATACAGGGCTATCAAGAGAGTCTCTTTATCGTTCTTTAAGTGATAAAGGCGACCCACGGCTTTCTACTTTTCTCAGTGTTTTGAGTGCTTTAAATTTGCAGATTAGTTTAGCGCCTATCCAAAATAATTGTAAGGAACAAGCGGCTTTAGAAGAAGCATCTTGACTACCTCCTCATTTTGAAATGGGGAGGGGAGGCATATTTTTTACTTAAGCGGCTTTCACGACAGATCTTTCTAAGACTTGTTTTGCTTCTTTGATTATGGCTTTGTAATGCTTGCTTTCTTCTACCAACGTACAGGCTTTGACAAGATGCATGTGGAGAGGTTCATAAATGTAAACAGCCTTTTTAGTCGGAGACATTTTATCCCAATCTTTTGGGAAAGCAAAACGTATATCATCATAATCAATAAATTGACTTTTTAGTTTCTTTTTACATTCAATAAAGTAACGACGAGCTTGGCGTCCTTCTCATTGCGTTCAACCATTGAGAGCTCTTTCGCCATATCTAAGGTAAGATGATATTCTTTACTTATAACATTTTTACGTTTCTCATTTTTGAGAAACGTAAAACCATAATCTTGATTTTCCAAAAATCCATATTCTTTAATACGGCGTACAATCCAATCTGCAAATTTAGAATTGACTTCTAAAAACGTATGTAATTTACGTGCGTTAACCGTTTGAACAGTTTATTGACCAATATTTTGTTCTTTAATTTCTATAAGAGTGTTCATAAGAATTCCTTACTATTTAGATGTTTATCAATGACACTTTTAAAAAGTGCCGGGTGCTAAGAAACACGGTAGTAAGTCCGTCGTTATGCTTTTCCCAAAAGGGTATTGTATAGCGTAACTACACCCGACAAGATCATTATATGCATGTCACATACAATGAGTCAAAGCCTTTAAACGTGCGGAGAAGAGATTGTTTCGTAACCAAATCCGCTTACTATTAAGGTGTTTCTTAGGCACCTAATTCGATTATTCATATTGTCGCCACATTGTCAAGTGGCTTCTGATAATTTTTTGATATTTTTGCTAATTGATATCCTCTTCATCCATATGGATAACGCCTTCGCCTTCGTCGCATGCGTTTGGTGGAGCGTTTGGATCAAGGGTATCATCCTTGTCTGGTGTGGTGTTTGCAACGTTTCCAGCCGCATCTTCTTGGGTTTCATCAAAAAGCTCGCAATCTATTTTTGTGGTATAACCACCTGTTTTATCAAGCTTGTGTTTAACGCTTTTGATGCGCCATTCTGCTGGAATATAGGGGCGGAAAGAGGGCTCCTGAACAAGCTTTGCTTCTGCTTGCACAAAGGGATCACCACCGATATCACATGAGAAAGAAGACTTACCGCGTGATGATTTATTGCGATAAGCAGCAATGGCTGCAACAGTCTCTGATTGGTTATGGTAGGTATATTTGAGTTCATGAAACGGTGCTTTGCCAACTTTGACTTCTTTTTTTTCACCACTGCGTAAGTCATGATAGGTTGCGAGAACACCGCCTTTCTTCTCTTTGTCTTCTTCTTGTTTTTCCGATTCTTTTTCTGCTTTTTCCGATTCAGATGATAATGGTGCTGCTCGATCACTGTCATCCATATGGATAAAGTTTTCATCATCATCAATCTCTTCTGGTTCTCGTGCATCAGCAGCGGCTTTTTGGTCGTCTCCTACATCCGTTTCTAAGCCATTTGCTGCACCTGCTTCATCCCGTGCGCTGTATTTAAAATCCCAAGAGGTACAATGTTTCTCATGAATAACAACAATAGGGAGTGTTTCACCGGTGATGGCTTTGCCTTCACCCCGTTTGGCGAGCACCAGTTTGCCATCAACGGGCTTTGCTACCGCATCATATTCTTCTGCAAGGCGTGCAGCAAAAGCCATATCGCTTTCAGCTGTTTGGTCAATGTGACGCACAACGATTTTTGCAAGAGAAGGATCAACCTTTGGCGTATAGCCATTACGCTGTGCTATCTCTTGAACAATACTGCCAAGGGTTTGCTGGTGATAGGATTGGCTTTTTGGGGTTCTGTAAGACGTGTTCATTGATGCGGCGCGCCCTGTCACGCTTAAGCTTTGTGGTGGGCTGCTTACAGAGATTTCGTCTATCAGATAGGCTCCCATATCGCGGTTTTTGCCCCCTTCATAGCCAAGTGTGACAGAAATGATTGTTCCGATGAGAGGAATATCAAGAAAGCCGTTATCACTGTCCCGGGCGCGGTCATCAATCTCTATAGTGATACGATCACTTTTGTTTTCTGCTTCATCGGTAATTTCAATTGATAAAACATAATCCATAAGAGTTTTTGTGATGTCTTCTCCATTTGCCAGAACCATGCAAAAAGGTTTCATGATTTGCTACCCCAAATTCTGATCACTGGTGTGGCTTTCGGATAGGGGAGGGTTGGCAAAACGATTGTGATGCCTGCTTTTAAGATGGGTCCATAGTCTGCAAGACCAAAATTTGCTGCATAAACGCGTTCAACAGCAAGGGCTTGTTGACCCTTTGCATAGTATCTCCAGCAAATGGCATCAACCATATCGCCTTCTTTTGTCACGTAAAGATCACTCATAGCTCTTCACCATATTCTCTCAACTTTATTGTAAATTCTTGTTTTTTGGGGGTGCCGTTATGATGAAAAACGCTTTGTTTTTCCTCTACAGAAAGAATGACAAACTTACCTAAGATTTTGCCTTGACCAGTCACAAGAATGTGAGGTCCTTCATGTGCCATTTGCCGTAAATATTCGAGCTGTCTGTGACCACCTTTGAAATCTGGATAAATCACACCAGTTAAAGAAAATTCCGCATTTGCAACAGCAGGCAATTGAAGAGCAGTCTTTCGCCCCAATCGCCCTTGCTCTACCCATGGAACCCCATAAGACATATCAAGTGTTTGATAAGTTGCTGTTTCAATGGAAAAAATAAAAACACCCAAAGCTAACATCATGGTATTTAATCCGAAAGGCTAGAGGCTATGGCTAAACGTTGCTGTTTTGCATAGCGTTCAAGTGCTTGATTGACAGCGTCTCTGATTTCGTCCTTAAGACCATTTGGTACTGAAATATTTAGATTTGTAATGGTTACACGGGCGTCTACTTCAACAGGTTTGTGAATCGTAATGGGTTCTGGAACTTCAAAGGAACCCACTTTTGTATTTGGAGTTTCTATGTATTCTGTTTCGACTGTCCCTGTATTAAAACCACTCTTGCGTTTTTCAGATGGAGCATTGGGTACAATTGCTGTATCAACCATTCTTTTTGCGCGTGCATTGGTTTCATCGGTAAAGGTTTTTAAAGTCTGGGTTGAAGTTTTGTTGATTGAAACATTAAAGCCTAGCTGTTCTTTCATCCAATTAGGCATCCAGCTGGTTAATGTGCTTATCATGCCGCTAAACCATTCAGACAGAGCACTCCATTGGTTTTTGATACCTTCCCAAAGCCCGTTAATCAGATTGATTCCTGCTTCCATGAGATTGACCCCAAACAGCCACTCAATCAATGCATTGATTTTTTTCGAAATCCAAGAGAGTGGTGAAAAGTTTTTAAAGAGCGTCAAGAGGTTATTGAAAACGTTACTACATAAGCTCGCAAAAGAATTCCACAAGTTGCTTATGAAGCTTACTACCGTATCCCAATTTTTGTAGAGCAGATATCCAACTCCAACAAGGGCTGCTATGCCGCCAGCGATCCAGCCGATAGGAGTGGTCATGATTGCGATACCAAGCGATATAAAAGCAGAACTAACGGCAGTTATTGCTGGAATAAGTGAAGCTATAAGAGTTACAGCAAGACCAGCAATTGCGGAAGCAGCTGGTGCTATTGCCGCAATGAATGCTCCGGTAAGAACTGCTCCAACCGCGGCTAAAGATGCAGCTACCCAGCCATTGAGTTCATCCCAATATTTATAGAGTAAAACAAGAGATGCGATGCCGCCAATTAGCCATCCTATGGGCGTTGTCATTATAGTATAACCAAGTGTGACAAACGCTGCTCCCGCTGCGGCTAATGCGGCAATGAGTGGACCAAAAATGAACGAACCAAGTGCCACAAGTCCTACCTTAAAGAGGGTTATTTCACCAATCAGAAGTTCTAGCCATTGGAACCAGCCTTTAATCCTCTCTGTAAGATCACTGATGCCTTTTCTTAAATCAGAGGTAGGATTAAGCAAATCATTAAGGACTTTTTTTAAGGTTTTTGCCCAGCTCGCAACGGTTGTTTGAATGAGGTCGCGGTTTTCATCAATCAACTTTGAAAAACCGTCAATCATATCATTAATCACGGGCATGAAACGCACGCCAATAAAGCTCGCGATACCGCCTATTTTTTTCTTAAAAGCACCAAGCTTATCACTCAAATCTGCTGCATAGCGTGCAACATCGGCACCTATCAGCCATTTTCCTTTTCGCGCCTTTGCAAATAGTTCTTTGATAGGCGCCATGCCTTGTGCAAGCATGGCGGCCATTTCTTTACCATCCCCACCAAACAGCAGAGAAGCAATATGCTCTCTTTGTGCTTGATTTTTCATCTTACTCATCTTGTCAGTAATTTCTTCTAACAAGACAGAAGTGGATTTGAGTTTTCCAGAAGTGTTTTTGACAGAAATGCCAAGCGCTTCAAAGCCCATCATGCCTCTTTTTTGTCCAGCATATGCTTGTGCTGAACGCCTATTTAAAACCGCTAAGGATTGTTGAAAAAGCTCGGCAGAAGTGCCTGAATTATCGGCTGCATCCCCCCATAATTGAAGTGATGCAACACTCATTCCCAAATGCTGTGATGCATGGTGAAGACTATCCCCAAGATGCATGGTTTGCATGGTAACGGAGATCAAGCTTGCCACAAGACCATCACCAGTAAGCCCTAAAGCACCGGTAAATACCGAAGCACGACTTGCCGCTGTACCAAGGGCTCTTTGAACGCCTTTAAGGCATGCTGTCATATTTTTTAGTGCAGCAGAAAAGTGGGGAATATTTAATGTATGCGACAAATTCTTAAAAGATTCTTGTACACGTTTGAGAGGTGCGGTGAGTTTGTCCTCAAGAGTCAATTTTACCTTTGCATCGGCACCCTTAGTTGTTTTACTCATTTTGTCTTATACCTTTCTGCTGCTTGTTTTCGCCAGAATATTAATTCTTGTGGTTCCATTTCCATCATGTCTGAAAGGGACCAATGGAACACAATGGTAATATCGGCTATGAGTTTAGCGGCGGTTTCCCAGTCGAGGTATCCCGCCGTTTGATAAAAGACTCTAAGATTTCTCCAATGCTCGATAAGTCATTGATGTCGAGTTCACCAACAGCTTCATGTGGCCATGCAGAAAGGCGAGAAACCATAGCGATTGTTTGTTCAACGCCTTCCTTCTTATCTATTGCTTGCACATCTTTTGTTTTGGGGCGCCGTAAAGTAATTTCGGTGTGATCTTTTCCTTCAAAGGTAACAGGTACAAGTAATTTATGTGTAATGCTTGTTTGGACTGTCATTTTATAATCCTATATTTTCTCTATGTTCTGCGAGTTGATTAACGCCATTGAATTTTCTCACCATGTTGAGGACGTCTATCTCAACGATTTCAACGTCCTTCTGGACATATTTGAAATACTGCAATGTGAAGGTAGTTGTGGATGTTGCTTTGCTGCCCGGTTGCCATTCTGCCATTTCAAAGCCTTTGCATAGTCCTCTCATGGTAATGACAACACCTTCTGCGGGTGTGCCTTGCGCTTGCATTGAACTTCGTAATGAGATATCGACATCTGTGCGCCCCAACAGTGCCATCAATTCTGGAGAGCAATCAGAAATGGTCATGCTAAGTGTGAGGGTTTCAAGACCAAGGTCAACTTCAATAGAGCTATCCATGCCTCCACCACGATAACTTTCAACAACCAAATTCAAATTCGGTAATGTTACGCTTTCACATTTTGCTTGATAGGGAATGCCGTCGACAAAAATGTTAAAATATTTCAAAACTCTTGGTAAAATAGGTATGGTCATTAAAAGATCTCCTCTAAGTAATCATTCACAATGCGTGAACGGAATGTGATGTGTTCTGCTGGTGTTGTTGGTGTGAATTCGACATTGAAATAGACTCTGCCGCCTTCAATGGCGCTTGCTGTATTCAACTCTGGATCAGGCGTACAACGCCCACCAAGAATGGCGCCTTGTGCTTTTAAATCACGCAAATAGGCATTGACGCTTTCACTGACATCATTCATGTAGGTTTTTTTGATATTGCGGTCGACAGCCCATAGATGCCCGCGCAAAATGGCATCATTGATCATATCTGCGGTGCGTACCACCGATAAGAAAGCAAATTTTGTATCACTTGAAAGGGTGCGATTACCCCAAAGGCGATAGCCGTTTTCTCGAATGATAGTTGTGATGTTTTGTTCATTGAGAAGGTTGGCACGGCTTGATCTATCACCAATGGAAAAATCAATGGGGCGCGTAATACCAACAATGCCATTGATCACTTTGTTGGAAGGAGAATGCCAAAAACCGTGTGTAAAATCAGTTTTGGCAATGACACCAGCAACTGCTGCACTTGCTGGCTGTTCTATGATCTTTCCATCACGATTTACCTTTACAAATGGGTCAACTATGATGGCGCGCTTTGAATCAAAATCCTTTGCTGTGCTAAGTGCTGCTTCATCTGTGCTGTTTGGTGCATCAAGCACCACAATAGCACGCAGACGCTCTGCAATGCCAATGAGTTCTGCCGCTACAGAATTAGAGGTTGTACTGATTTTGGCTTTGGCTGTCGCACCAGTGCCATCTCCTTCAATCGTCACATTTGGGGCGGTTTGATAATCAAAGCCACTGTCCTTAATGACAATAGAAGTTATTTTTCCATCTTTCAGGATTGCTTCTGCTTCTGCCCCGCCGGCAATTTTAACAGTTGCTTGAGTGTAACCGCTTCCTTGGTTTATCACATCAATCTTGCTAAGACTGATAGGGCGTTTGTGTGTAAAGCCTGGAGCGATGAGAATGCGTGGTGTTTGTCCCACAATGGATTGTGCTCCAATCAAAGCATGAACACCTTCATAAGCACCATTTGCGTTCACACCGCCTAGAACATTGGTGAGTGTTGCATTTCCATTGTCACCTTCGTTCACGCGCACTACAACAACAATAGCACCCACTTGCTTGAAAATGAGATCAAGGGCATTGGGTAGGGTGCCTTGACGCTTACCCGTTTTATCCAGTTTTGCAGCTTGTGAAAGAGAGCCTGCTACCAAAACCGGTGTGTTGAGAGGGAATGCTCGGTCATCGGCATCGGGTGCTGTGCCAACAATCCCGATAACTGCCGATTGAACCGCGCGAAGGGGGCGGGTGCCGTCGTCAACTTCAACGACTTCAACACCGTGTAGAAAACCTATTGCCATACTTTATGCTCCTTTAAATAAGTGGTGAATGAAAATGAATGGGAAAAATTAGAGGTGGAAGCCGTTCTGACGAGCGACTTGACAAAAACTTTAAAACCGTTAGATTCATACAAAGGTGCTTCAAAAACATCTTAAAACAACAAGCGGATTGGTTACCGAAACAGTCTTTTTCCGTGCATTGAATGCTTTGACTCGTTATATGCGCATAGCGTATAATAATGTTATCGGGTGTAGTTACGCTATAAAATACCCTTATGGGGAAAGCATAACGACGGACTTACTACCGTGTTTTCTAGCACCCGATACCCCTCTAGGGCGTCAATAGAAAACAACTAAATAGTAAGGAGTTCATTATGAACAATCTAGTAACAATCAACAATGATGGTATTGCTGTCACAACCTCTTTAAAAATTGCCGGTGGTATGGGAAATAGCCACGCTACAGTTATAAAGCTGGTACGTCAAAACATTGAAGACCTTGAAGAATTTGGAAGGGTTGGATTTGAAATCTCACCCTTTGGGACCAAAGGCGGAAGACAGAAAAGAGTAATTGCTATTCTCAACGAACCACAAGCCACTCTACTCATGACCTATATGCGTAACAATGATACGGTGCGTGCATTCAAAAAAGCCCTCGTCAAAGCTTTCTATGATTTAAAAAAACAATTAATTGATAATGATCGTGATACACGCTTTGATTTTCCAAGCAACTGGGATGAAATGGGATCTACTGAAAAAGCTGTTTATATTTATGGACCGCTTCACATGCATCTTGTTAAAGCCTTTACATTAGCAGAAGAGAGCAAACATTATAAAACGCTTGTTGAAGAAGCCAAGCGAGTTTTAGTAAGCTCTGTTGTAAAAGTAGCTTAAGTTAAAAACATGATTTTATCTCCTCGTCTTTGAGGCGGGGAGGTAGTTAATGCCGTAAAATATCTTTACATAATACATATTCTACGTATAATACGTATTATACATTAAAGATAGGATGTGCATATGAAAAAATATAGTTTTACAGATGTAAACCGCGGGGCAGGCGATATTTTAGACGAGGCTATGTCTACACCTGTAGCTTTAACAAAGCGAGGGCGTGAAAAAATCATTATGCTTCCTGTTGATTTATATAATGAATTAGTAAAATCTCGTTCTGGTGCACAATCTTTTGTTTATGCAGATGCACCGCAAAATATATTAGATGATTTAAATCGCGGTTTAGATGACATTTTGAATAGTGATGAACATGTTTAAAGCGGGGGATGTTGTTAGATATTATTATTTATCCAGTATTTCATAAAACATCGTCTCTTCAGAGTGAGGAAGAGATCAAACAGCGTGAAGTGTTGGAACTTTGCTAACATTTGTTTCGCGTTCAGCATGCCACGCATCATAATTGGCTTGCATACGTAACCATATAGCAGCTCCATCACCAAACATTTTGCCAAGACAAGCGGAAATAGCAGGAGAAACAGGCTTTTTTGCGTTCAGAATATCGTAGAGATGTTGGCGTGATATACCAAGCATCTGCGCAATTTCTGATTTTGTTTTGCCTGTCTCAGGAATAATTTCTGCTAAAACTTCTCCTGGATGAGTAGGACAACGGTTTTTATCTCTTTGTGCAGGAATGTCATTCATAACTGTATCCTTAGTGATATTGTTCAAGATCAACACGGTAAGCATTACATGAGTCAAATTCAAAGGTAATACACCATGGTCCGTTAACGTGGACAGTGTAACGGGTAGGTGAATATCCAATCAAAGAATGAAAGTTGAATCCTGGAAGATTCATATCTTCTGGTCTTTCAGAAATATCTAAACGATCAAGACGAACCATGATACGTTTTACAAGTTTCTTATCAATCTTGGATGAATTTCCCGTTTTGAATAATTCTGCCAATGTTTTGCTTTTAAACGCTTTAATCACTCTTTTATATAGCGTAAAATACTGTTAATGTCAACAAATAGCTTACATTGTAAGTGCTAAAATGGAAAAAACAGTAACATCCCATTAGAAAGCCTAATAGCTTAGACTTGTTTTTCTTTTCTCCACCTCATGCGTAAAGAGAAGAATAGGTGCATGGAGGGGATAAATTTGCACGTTAACATCAAGGATTTTACGACCATACCAACGGCTGTCTGATCAAATATTGCTAAAAACTTAGATCCCTTGCCATTCTTAATAAAGTGAATACAAAATTTAAATTCTATTGTCATTTTGCTCTCCAAATCAATGAAGAGACTATACCAACCATCACCATGCTCCATAAGTCTGACACTGTCAGTCAAAAAGCTCTTTAAAGGGCTTTGAAGGAGCTTTAAAGGGGACTTTATAAGAAGAAACTATACAGTTTACAAGCCATCAGACAATAATTGTCCGTTTAGAGCGTATCATTCGTTTTTTATACTTGCATAAACCATTCATTCTTTCCATAACCTTATAAGAATGGCACCATCAGCTCCAGCACCGCTTGGAGAGGAATCTCCATGAGAGCCAGCACCACCTCCACCAAAACCACCCCCTCCTTTTCCTGAAGCACGAGAACCTTTTCCTGTTCCTCCAGGACCACCTCGAGATGTATCACCCCCAGCATCACCACCACTTCCACTTATACCACCACGGTTACCATCTGTTCCAGGATGGCCATTCTCGCCCTTGAAAAGACCGGGGCGATCATTCGTCGCCAAGCCAAAATTTCCCCCCACTCCTCCAGCTCCACCATTTCCTGGAAAAGATGATGAATAAGCCCCTCCACCACCATGACCTCCTGTTGCTGTGATAAAATCCTTGCCAATGATTGTTGTTCCACCAGAATTCCCTGTCGCACCACGTGAGGCAACAGAAGCTCCTCCTTTACCAACGATGATAGCTTCATTCCCAGCTAAACTCGCTTTATAGCCATACCATACTGAACAACCACCACCACCACCTCCTCCTCCTAAACTTGGTGTATGAGATCCACCCCCACTACCGCCGCCGCCCCATGCTTGGATTTCTACTTTGGTTTTATCGGTTACCCAGTCTGGCCACTGAATTTTACCATCCTGCGTATACAGCAATTCAGCATCAGCAAGTTCTGGCCAATTAATGGGTTTATCAGTAAAAACTTTTTTAAGACTCTTTATTTCTGCCCATATTTCCTGCTTGAGGGCATCCACTTGCGCCTTGGTATAAACAACATCACCGTCCACTTTAAGCGGTCCTTTAAGCGAGCTTCCGGTTGTGCTTAGACTGCTAACGACTTTGTTGTTATGGATAAGGTTAAACGACGAATTGCCTAACAGTTCCAAATCACTACTCATGGTGACTTTGCTGGTAAATTTATTATAACTTTGCCATTCATTTGGGCTGGCTAAGCGACCATAGCTTGTGAGATCTTCATTGATCTTGGCTCTAAAATCATCAAGCCCCACAATATCTTCGGTTTTATGTTGATGCGCGCCTAACAATGATATTGCACTGCCAAAAGTGAAGTTATTATTGCTTGATTTATAGAGAACATAATTGTTGGCAGCATCTTTTGCGCCTTCGATATCGCTTAAATCAGCAAATGAGAAAGTTTTATCCGCTGCCATTTTGCCATTGAGAGCGCTTTCTAGATTTGTGATTTCGCTTATGGTATGCGTGTGTTGTAAAGGTGCTTTTTCGTTTATCTTTTCCTCAACAGCCAAAAGAGCTTGATCAATTTTGGTCAAGTTTTCCCGCAAGATTGGGAATTCAGAACTGATAAAGCGTCCTTCTTTCGGCAATTCCATGTCGAGTTTTTTGGTT
Organism: Bartonella sp. CB10SXKL; assembly: GCF_042195515.1. Classification (NCBI taxonomy): domain Bacteria; kingdom Pseudomonadati; phylum Pseudomonadota; class Alphaproteobacteria; order Hyphomicrobiales; family Bartonellaceae; genus Bartonella; species Bartonella sp. CB10SXKL. Next base: position 46,372 of record NZ_JBHION010000012.1, read on the forward strand.
TTTGTCATCTCTCATTTTCCCCTCATAATATGCCGGCGCCAAAATCACGCACCATTGACCGTGCCGCCGGTCCACCGGTAAGCGTGAGTTTCAAGCGCGCTTGTTTGGCGCCTTTATCACTACTGGTAAATTTTCGTTCTGTCCAAAGCGGTTCAGCGAGTTGTTCTGTTTCGTCAAGTTTCAAAGGGGTGAAAGCACCATCATCCAGTTGCATCTCCAGTGAAAAGGTTGCACCACCTGGTAAAAAGGTTTTGATATAGCTGGTCAATCTTGCTTTTTCCCCAAAGGCAAAAGCACGCGTGACATAGGTAGCTTCCTTATGGATCTTTCCCGCAATCAATTGAACAGGCGCAAACAAGACGGGTGAGAGTTTTTCGGTGCCTTTGAGAATAGCGCGAAGCTTTATCTTTTCACTGATATATTCAGTAAGACTGAGTAATTGAAAGGGAAGGAGTTGATAAACCGTGCCATTGTTTCTTTCAATTTCAAAGATGACAGAACAATCGCTTGAAGGCAATTCAATGGCTGCGCGTATTTGCAAATCAGAGCAGTCCACAAGGTCAAAAGTGCCAAGATCAATGGTTTTTTCTGTTTGTGTGTAGCGTGCCGCCAGCACCCTAAAAGCTAAAGCTTCATCTTGATGAGCGGTCCAGCTCCTAGCATTGACAGAAGAAAAGCGTGGACCGGTCACGTAAGGGTGGCTTGAAACGTATCTCTGGTGTTCTGCATCAAAATCCCCAAGCTTTGCTAAGGAGACGGCATGATCAGCATCATCGGTTTTAATGATAAAAGCAGTGAGACGGTCATTAGGGACTAACAAGGGGACATCATAGCGTGCCCCAGCCCAACCTAGCTTTGCGCCCTTTATAGAATAAAAGCTTTGTGCTTGAATATCGGCGGTCGGATAACCGTTTTCTGTAGTGACCAAATCAATCACCAAATCATGGTTCTCATTACCGATTTTGCAAAGATGAAAGTCAATACCGGTGATTTGCCGTGTTTCATCGGGGGTAAAAACTTGCGCTTGTGGGTCCACTTGCGTCCAGATCTTTACTGTTGTGGTGCGCCGCATCACTTTCACATCAATCACACCTTGACCGGTAAAAAGCCCTGTTGCAATTGTTCCACCTTTTCCCCGTGCTACAACGTTTTTTGTGCCAGCCGTAATATTTTGTGGAATCGTGAAAGTGCCTTCAAGGGTGCCTTGTCTATCGGCAATAAGGAGACTAATCTTTGGCAAGACATTCACGCCATCAAAGGTAAGGCTTTCTAAGATTTCCCTTTTGCCGAAACCTTCAATTTTAAAGGAAAGGGTAATTTGTCTTAAAAAGTCGATTTGTTCTTGGTGTGTGTTGATGAAATTATCGCTTACTTCTGTTCTACGTATGGTACTGCCGCGATGTTTTCCCATAATGATTTGATTGGTGACACCAGAAAGCCAATCGGTGCGCTGTTCATGCCAAAAGTCTGTCGCGGGTTCAAGGGTTACTGTACCAGGCAGGGGGGCAAAGTTTTGATAAGGGTTGATTTTTTTGCAAGCCGTTGTCAACTCTTGCGCAATGATCACTTCATTTGTCCAGTCAAGGGTGACAGGCGCTGTAAGATTAGCGGTGTAAAAGGTTGGATCAATGGCGAGCTGTAAAATGCCGTTGCCTACAGCCCCCGTTTGTTGAAAGCCTTCATCTCTGTAACTATCATCAAGAAAAGGGTCTGCAAACATGCCCTTTTTGGCAACAGGTTCTTTAGAGTCAACATTGCTTTTAATACGCTCTAATTGCATCAATCGATCAAGCGAAAGCACTCGTTGAAAATAGCGCCACATCTCATCATAGGGGGCAACCCGTGTGCCATCATTGACAACTACCGGCGTTTCAAGCCAATTATTGGTGATCGTTGCAAGGGACAACACATCATCAGGGACACTGGGTGCCATGGGGTGATCTGCCGAGATACCTTTGATGTAAACCACATTGCCTTGTGTGTTCAGTCCTATACGGTCAATGCGGGGCAATTTATAAGTGTAACTGACGATAATATCACCACCCTCCGCCCCACCTGAGACAGTAATTTCCTGCGCTGTTACTTTATCAGCCGTGATTTTTGCGCGATAGCGGTAAGTCACCTTATAGCTGCTCCCTGCTAAAGGTTCGTCTCCCACGGGTGCCCAATCAATGGTGTCTCCGGTTTTTTTAAAATCTGTGCCTTCTTTAAATTCCTTGCTTCCTTGAACGACTTTGATAAAAGAAATGATGCTTTTATCAGGAACACCATCACGCCCAGCGGCAACCGCACCGCGGGTGACGTTAACGGTTTTTTCTTTTGTCAACAAAAGAGACTGAATATCGGCAATAGGAAAATAATAGGGTTTAAAGGTAAAGCTTGTTTTCCCTTTTTGAGGCGCAAAAATATGCGTTTCTATGGGAGCAGCACGGCTGTGAGCAGAAGGAAAAAGGAGGGCGTTTTGAGCAGCAATGTTGGCGGTGATTGGATCATAATTATAGAGGCTGATGTCTCTAGCAGGAGCGATGAGAGCTCCATATTTAGAGCTTGTTTCCCCTTTTGGAGGCGCAAAAATATGCGTTTCGCTTGGAACAACGCTTGTCGAAAAATCTTGCATCTCTTCATGGCGCAAGGCGGCAAGGCGCTTGCGTTTAAAGCCATTGATATTGGCTTCTCCTTCTTGAATACTAAACACTTGGCAACCGTTATTGGCTCCCAATGCGCTTACACGGCAGCCACTCACGATATAATGCCCATGGGCGCGGTCGTACGTCGCAATAGCTTGCATGGCGGGTTCAAGCAATGAGGGCGATTTTTGATCAATCAAAACGCCATCTTGTAAAATATAAACCGGAAAGAAAGTGCCATTCTGCGCATCCTCTTTTAGTGCCCAAACAAGCTGTGCTGTTTCGCGTGCGGCACCAGGTTCTCCTTCTGCCAATGTGCCAGGGACTTGCCCCAATAGCTCTGGATCATCTTCGTGTGTTATCCATTTTTTTTGCAGCTTTACACCAATTTCCAAGCGCCCAATCATGGCAACATTGTTGAGTACAGCGGGTGCAACGGGGAAAATATCGCCTGCGATATAAATTTTGCCATCCGTTAAAGTGACGGTCCTTGTCTCTTTGTTGACAAAAGCATCAGCCCGTTCAACGCGGTCTCCTTCTTTTGCAACAAGGCGCCCCAAGCGGTCATGCCGCCCCCTGATGATGGTTTGAACCTCATTGAGTTCACCACTTTGAATAAAGGGACGCGTGCCATAAAAGACAACGCTTTGTTGTTCCTCTTTGCCGCGAGATCTGTCAATTGCAAAGGGTAAACCACTTTCATGCTTCATATTAAAACCTCAATAAAATCTTGAATTGTTCGCGAACATCGGCACGCAAAGGAATATTGATGGGTGTTTTGAGTATCTCTACACCACCATTCAGTTCATTGACGTCACACCAAAGCTTTCCAAGGGGGACATCTTGTTTGGGAATGCCGTGAACGAGAATGGAAACAAAAGCTGCTTGTTTCCCGTCAACATCATGAAAATCTGTGCGTGCTGCCAGAAAAAGCGCCGTGCTCATCGAGGAGGGCTGGAATCTGCCGCCACAATGGCTGTAAACACCATCCAAAGCTTGTTCGACAGGCGCTACAGCATAGCATCTGCGATACCCAATCACGCTATTTTGGCTGTCTCTTAACACGAGATAAAGCGTGCGGTTGCTAAACCACTCTGCCATGAGTATATCGCGTTCATGTTTTTTGACCGAACACCACGGAAAATTTGCCATGTCCCATGGATAATCGATTTGTTCCCAGCTTAACTCCTCGTCAAAGTCATCAATCCAGTTGCCAATAAGCTTGCCTTCTTCTTTTGTGAGGGTATGATTGATTTCTGTTGTGCGCCCAAAGGAAAACAAAGTGTCCCCAGCTGTTAAGCGAACACCGCTTTCATACTCCAACATGCTGTCATCAAGCCGTGACATATTGCATTCAACAGCTTGCACATCATAACCATAGGTCCCACGACGAAAATCAGAGCGCAAACTTTTGGAAAGGTCGGTAATCGCTTCAATGGCTTCAAGGCTTTTGCGTTCAGGCAACTGATCAAAATCAAGTTGAAAGGAGTTCCACCATGCGCGCCCCGTCCAGGCGGGTTGAAAGCGTGCTGTAATCTCTAGCCATTCAAGCCCTATCTCTATTGCCGCAAGGGAGCCACGTATCCTCTGCCATTGAAGCCCTTGATCAATCAAATCATAGAGGTTTGGAACATAAGGTGTCAGTTCACCAAGCCCGTATTCTTCAATGAGCCACGGCAAGAAACGGGGAGGGCGTGTGATCAGTTTTGCGCGTGAAATCCCCAAAACAGAACCATCAATATCTTGATGAAAATCGCAAGCATCGGCAAGGCGCTTTTCAAATTCTGTCGCGTTTGTGGGAAGGAGGGAACCAACCATTAGCGGGCATACCCCTTAAAGTTTAAGGTGATTTTTCCAATCGATAAAATTTCTTCATCACACACCATACTGTCTTGTGTTGGGGTAATGGCAATGACTTTTTGGACACCAGAAATCATTAGTTTTGAAATCCACCACGATAAACTTAATTCACGACCAATGGCTTGTTCTTGTTGCCATGCTGTTCTTAAATTTGTTTTCATTGTTGTAAGAATTTTCAAAGATGTTTCTGGTAACAGCCAAACATCTGCTTCTAAATCCAGCACTTTTTTGACAGCAGCGTGAACAATGATTGTATCATTGGTCATGATGATATTTTTTCTGTGAAGAGCTTCTGAGACTGTTTGTATGAGATCTTCAGATGCCGTTCCTTCTTCATTATTACCAAAAAGAGCAACATAGATGGTTGGGTCTTTGCCTTTACGGTAAACAATCGCATCCTTAACACGACTATCTGCTGTTAAGGCTATAAGCTTGTAATAGGGCTCTGTCCCGCTACCATTGCCACCACGGGCATGAAGCTCTATGCGTTCACGATATCTCTCGTCACTTTCCCCTTCCATGCGGGCAATACCATGCCAGTTTCCCAAAGCGTCAAGAGATTCACCGGTTGCAAAATCAAGAATGTTGTTGCGTGCCGCTTCGTTAATACGCTGTCTTAAAAGCAACTCTCGATAGCTAAAAGCCTCTATGACTTTTACGGCTGGATCACTTTCCAAAAATGTATATTCGGGTAAAAGTTCTTTTAAATGGGCAAGAGCAGCAGCGCGTATTTCTTCAAAAGAAAGTTCTGTGATGATTTCGGGTTTTGCAAGCACTCCATTCATTTTATCAATAATCCTTCCATGGTAATGGGCTTGCCGGATGGCAAATAAATGCCTTCAAAGGACAAAGAAACTTGTCCAGCATCAACCATTTTAAAATCGATTTTTTTCAATTTAAAACGCGGTTCCCATTTGTCTAAAGCCTCAGCAACAGCGGCATAAAGGGCAACAGCAAAAGCATTATTAACCGGTGCATCAATGAGTTCAGCAACACGTGAACCATAATCACGCCGCATTACACGCGAACCAATCCGTGTTGACAAAATATCAAGGATTGATTGGCGTAAATGATCAATGCCGGTTAATGGCTTTCCTGTTGTGCGGTCCATTCCACTGTTCAATTGGGACCTCCAGTCATCGCGCCACCAGAATAAACACCGCCATGAACATGGCTGTTTCCAATATTGGTGCCGTTATGCTTTAGTCCACTTGAATGAATGGAAACATTATTCCCAGAATGAAGAGAGAGACTATCATTCGAATTCAGTGAAATGCCACCACCTGCCTTCAAAGAGATGTTGCCTTTTGCGTTTAAATTTATATCGCTTTCTGAAACAATCTTTATGCCTTCCGGTGCGGTAAGCTCTAGCTTGCCCCCATCACCTTTTAGTGACACACCATCAGCGATTGTCAGGATAAATTTTCCGCCGGATTTGATGTGAATTCCATAAGTATTTTGTTCATCATCATATTCAAGGCTGGTTCCATCAGGGTATATCGTTCGGTGAATGCTGCCCTTATCGGCTGCTTGATTAGCATCTGTATGAATGGAACCCACAATCACCCCTTGTGATAAATCTCCGGATGACGAGACAACAATCACTTGCTCTCCGATATCACGCCCTTCATAAGAGCGTGTTTTACCGGCGCGGGCTTGTGTGTCTGGAATCCAGTCACTGACAAGATTGCCACTTTTTATCCGATAGCGTGCGTTTTTATGGTCGATATGGCTAATCTTACCCACCACAACCATATTTGCCACACGTCTCTTTAGATCTGTGATTTCTTTATCGCGCCGCTCTAACATGTCCACCTTCAATTTTATGGTATTTATCTTGGTTTTCTACGCCTGTTTCTGGTTCAAAACTTAAGAAAGGTTCAACGAGTTTTGCTGTTACACTGCCGTCTTCTTCATCCATGTTGGGGATATTTGTCACATAAATGACTTCAAAGGTTAGAATTGCACCATGGAGCGCTAAGGCGCCATTATCGCCAAAGGCAAAAGCAATATTTTGCAGGCGGCATGTCTCAACTGTGTTGTTGAGATTGGGATTAGCGTAGAAAACCTCCTCAACTTCCCATGCTAGTTGGTCTACAAAACGCGCTCCATCTTCACATGTCGCATAACATTCAACATCTAGCGTTAAAATACGCCGCCTTATTCCATAATCTTGCCCATCTTTAATCGTTTCACTTTGTGTGAAAATGTTAATTGCAGGCGTGTTCTCAGGGGAGAAGTTGAAATCACGCATATTGAAAACATTGTCACCAGCTGCCGTCTTTGCTGCTTTAATCAACGCAACAAAGCTTTCCCTTATCGTCTCTCTCGGATGCATGAGTGTTCCTGTTATTTAACATTTATCCTTTTCTTTATATTAGTATCGTGTTATGATACGTAAAAGAGTGAATAAAGGTGATTTGGTGATTGAATCTTTTGCTGATAAGCGGTGTAAAGATCTTTTAGAAGGCAATCCGCCCAGAGGCTTTCCCACCACTCTAGTGCGTATAGCCCAAAGAAAATTGTTTATGCTCGATAAAGCAGTTGATCTTAAAGATTTGCGTAGTCCTCCGGGAAATCGTCTAGAAGCATTGAAAGGAGAGCGTAAAGGTCAATATTCTATCCGTATTAATGACCAGTTTCGTATTTGTTTTGAATGGCGCTCTAATGGCGCCTATGAAGTTGAAATCGTAGATTATCATTGATCTGTAGGAGGTCGAGATGAAAAATTATATAGCGATTCATCCCGGAGAAATTTTACGAGAGGAATATTTAAAAGAATATGCCCTCTCTGCTTATGCTCTTGCAAAAGCATTAAATGTTCCACGCACGAGAATAGAACGTATTGTTGCTGAAAATAGTCCAGTGACTCCCGATACTGCTCTCAGATTAGCCTATTTTTTTGATACTACTGCTGAATTTTGGCTTAACATGCAAGCTGCTTATGACGTTAGTATATTACAAACTGAAAAAGCAGACGAATTTGCCAAAATCAATAAATTTGAATGTAGGGTTTAACTACTCCCCATTTTAAGAACAGGGAGGGGAGTTGTGTTTTTAAGTTAAGCAGCTTTTACAACAGGACTTTCCAAAGTAGGAGCATAAGCTTGCAATAACGGATTCATGCTATGCGGTAGTTCTGAAGTTCCAAAACCTGTAAGAACTGCAAGAATCTTTGTAATATTCGGCACCTCATCTTGAAGTTTTAAAATCAAAGCTTTTTCTATTGCATCCATGGTCTCAATGAGAGCATTAAAAGCTTTATCTTCGACATCATCACGATCAGAAAATTAAAACAATGCCATCCATAAATCGCACAAAAAATCGATACTGGTATTCATTGCCCCCCCCAAAAGATTTGCTCTCTTAAACATGCTAATCCTCTGGATGTGATTTTCGTTGAAGGCAGCACCTTTACTGTACCATCCGGTCTTTGAATAGTAATAGCAGGACAATCCATAAATCCTTTCTTGATCTTGTCCTGATAAGGTAACAGTGGCGCCCCTGGAGCCCGTCGATACACCCAATCATGTTTATGCAAGTAATCAGTTAAGTCCTTAGGTCGTACCTCTAACATCTTTTCTGCTTCAATAAGACCAAACAAACCATCAGAGCGTTTTAAACCATCAAGTGCTTCTGCTTTTGGTGCTAATTCAGCAATAACATGATCTTTCTGCTCTATTTGATTTTGTAGGTGATTCAAGACACCAAGTAATGCTTCAGGTTTGGAGTAGTCAACTTGTGGTGTCACTACTTGTTTCAAAAGCCGTTCGCATTTGAAACAAGTATTGGCGTGCCTCATGCCCTTTATCATTACGCTCTATCATCGAAAGATGTTTAGCCATGTCTAATGTAATGTGGTATTCTTTTACCTTTCCACCGTTTTCTAAATTTTTAGAAAGCGTTATAAAGTTTATATTTTCCAGAAATTTACATTCTTTAATGCGATTTTTAATCCAGTCTGCAAACTTTGATGTAATTCCTAAAAATGCGTGCAACTCACGCGCATTCACAGTTTGAACAGTCTCTTGATCAATAATCTGTTCTGATATTTCTATAAGTGTGTTCATAAAGAACTCCTTGGTAATAGAGGTTTCTTAATGACACTCAAAAAGAGTGCCGGGTGCTAAGAAACACGGTACCAAGTCCGTCGTTATGCTTTTCCTCAAAGGGTATTTTATGGCATAACCACACCCGACAAGATCATTATATGCGTGTAACATACAATGAGTCAAAGCCTTTAATGTGCGGAAAATAAACTATCTCGGTAGTTTGTCCGCTTGGTATTTTCTAAGGTGTTTCTTAGGCACCTGATTCGATTATTCATACTCCTGTCACAATGTCAAGCAGTAAAATTACATTTTTCTAACTTATATTAAGTACGTCTTTACTTTATTTGTCGACTCACTTTAAATTTCCACTTTACTTTTTTATTTATAGCGGAGGGGGAGGTAATGCTGGATACCCTTAATATAATTGCAATGATCGTGTGCTTGTTATCATTGCCAGTGATGATTGTCGGACTCGTTTTAGTATGTATAAAGAAATGGCGGAAAAACGGACTGAAAACTCTTGGTATTGGAGCTTTATTATTTATCGGCTCTGCGATAGTAGGTGCTTCTGTACACAAAGACAAACCAAATCAAATTACACACAATAATGAAATTGTTACCTCCTCCTCGACTTCGTCAATAGATGTAGCTACTCAAGATGACAGCGTGACTCTGGCACCAGCTGAGGATACTGATAAGCAAATTACCCCCACTCAAGTTAACAAACCAGACAAAGATGATGGATTAGGCTTTTGGGGATGGTTTTGGTTAATTTTCTTTGCGTTTTTTGCGTTTTCCATTTTCGCTTATTGGCAAGATAAACGCAAAAAACGTTTTGAAGAAAAAGTTCCAGAACAGGCTTCAATGTCGCTCCCTCCTGCACATCCTTCTTCTGATTTCTCAGTCGTTAATAAAACATCTCCAGCACTTAAAAATGAACAACTGGAAAAATGGATCAGGATCTTTCTCCTTTGTGCTCTATCGGTTGGAGGCATTGTGGTAGTAATAAGTATTTCACCATGGTTATTAGTAGCCATTCTTATTGTTTTACTTTTGGTGATCGCTCACTACTCTGAAAAGAAAAAAGTAAAACTTTTTGAAGAACAAGTTGCAATGTTGCTACCGGATATTAAAGTGTCTAGTTTTTCTGAAGCGTGTAAAATGTTTCAAGAACTTGACGCAAGCGAATATGAATATCGTTTAGCACACAATGAAAAATTGTTGGGAATTCAAGAACGCGTTTTCTTTGATATTAATAAAAAGATCACACTTAGAGGACGTCTTTTGGTAACCGATCAAGCCATTGTATTTGAAAGTCCTGAAAAGAATGAAAGAACTACTTGGACACGAATTGCATCAGTCACTATAACATACCATGAATGCCAAATCAGTCTCCGTACCGGCATACCACGGAATTACCAATTCACTGCCTTTTCAAGTCCAAGGTTTACAGCAGTAATTCGAGTTCTGGGACAGTTTTATTGATTTTTAAATACACAAGATAAAGATGCCTCATTGTTTTAGCTCCCGCAAGATAAGTTTATACATACCGGATTCAGAGGCTTGGACATCTGTGACAGTGAAGTGCTCTTGAGAAGAGGGAGCTTTGCTGTTTTCAGGAACCATCACAATAACACTATCTTCCGGTTTTGGTGGTAATCCTCCAATGTCATTGATACAAAGATCAAGTTCCTTTCTTGGAATTGTGGTGGGGATTCTGCCACCAGCCTCCGATTCCGAATGCTTAATGCCGTAAATCGCTGTAATCCGAAAAGATTGCTGGTTGTCCTTTCGCGTGTAGATGATGGGCTGCCCAAAAGTGTTGCTTACATCTTTAACCATTTGGTTTAGCAGCCCGTGCCATCGCATGTTATTTCGCTCCAATAACTGCTTTAAACAGCATTTCAGGGCGTGTACAGATGTAAAGCGGATAGCTATAGACCTCCGTTTTACCCATGCATTACGGTCGTGGTCGACGATAAGCATCGTGTAGAGAGGTCTTCCAACCGTGTTGGCAAAATCCAAGCTTTCACCAGGAGCAAAGGTTTTTTGGAAGACACCAGGCGCATCAACAGGAAAGAATTGGCATTCATCAGGCTTAATGCCTATGGCGCGCTTTGTTCCAGCCTTCGCACTCACATTATAGTTATGAATACTCCGGTAATTAATGAAAGTCACACCCGCAAAGTCAAAACTACCAAAGCTCCCAGAGCCAATCGAACTTGGTGTTGCAACACCTCCGGCGCTATTGAGTGTCTGTGCTAAGGCTGTGTTTAAATAGGTCTCATGAATTGTTTTATGGTTTTTCAATTTGGAAAAGAATTCATTTCCACAAAGCCCAATAATGCGTGAACGATCAGAAAACGCTCCTTTTGAAGCCTCAATCATCCTCATAATGACTTGATCAACATGGTCAGCAACATTGGTTGTTTCTGTATTTAGTTTAAAGTCAATGGGCTTTGGTGGTGTGATTTCCCATTCTTTGTACCAATCGACAATCACCGAGCCGTCAGCATCAAGGACAACACCTTGAACAGCGCCAAGCTGCATATTTTCCCATGTCAATTCGATTCCAGAAATCAGTTTCTTTTGTTTTCTGGCAATATATTTCATTGCTGTCTCTAACTGATCTTCTATACCAAATTCACGACGGTTCTGGATTTCTTCTGATTTCACCGTATCACTTTTGGCAATGCGTTCGCTTAAAGCAGGGCTTGCCATAATCATTTGGTCAAGACGGGTTTTGGACAATTTCTTCGCTGTCTCAACCGTTGGCGTCACATAAAGGGCAGGTCCCGGACTATAATGAATGGCATAACCGCAAAAGTTCAATTCTGCTTCTGACATGCCGATCTGCGTCCCTTTCATGACAATTGTTATTTCAATTGGCACGTAAGAGGAAAGGTTATCCATGATTTCGCGCAAATAAGGGGTACGCTTTGTTCTCCAAAGCCCAGGCTCAACACTTGCTACGGTGCTAAGGTATCTATTCCCGCCCATTGCGAAACCTTGTACGGTGGGTCTGGTTGTCATGCGTCATTGGCATTGGCGAAAAATTCTTCGACTGCATTGTCATCCATTATTCGTTTCTTGCAAGTTCTCTAACTCTGGAGAATGTGGATCATGACAAGGCACTGGAATATTAACCGCTTCAAGCAAAGCTGTTCTCATAGTGTAATCAATAGCACCAATAAGGCTGGCTGTATCACATCCAACTTGTGCAGCAATGCTTGCACCAAAACGATGAGGAAAATTCAACATATGACATTACGGTGCGCTCTTCCAAACTCACGAGCTGCCTTTTCATTTCTTCTCGATCAACAGTGGTTTCGCGTAGTCGTTCAAGGGCAATTTTTTCGCTTTCAAACGCAACTTGCATTCGCTCCAGTTTTATCTTGTATTCATTGGCTCCATCTGTGGAAGCTTGTTTGATCTTTGTCCGCGGTTGTCCATCAGGCGCTAAAAGTGAAGCAGGGCGCTTTGTTGGATTCTCATTCCAGATGGTTGTGGCAAGGGCTTCATTGACAGAACCATCTTCAAAAAGAGCCGTATCAAATTTACCTGTCTTTATCCGAGAAACCACCGCATTATGTGAAACACCCATCTCTTTGAAACACATTCCCTCCCATTTTCAATTCAACACGCTTTGGAAAATTCCCACCTTTGATAAAAGCATGGGGTAAGATTTCTTTCTTTCCAAACATTTTGTATGTTACGCTGTATTTTGTTTCTCTTGCTTGAAAAAATTTAAGAGGTATCGGTGTTCCAGAACCAATGATATCTGTCTCGAGAAACCTTGCTGTCGCTTTTTCTTTAATATACCCCCCCTTTTTTGACACGCTTTGATTGGGCAGATGAGATGTCGCAACTTGCTTTTCAGTAAAGCGTTCAACTTGTTTTGCTGCGGTGTTTAGAGCATTACGCAGAGCCCAGTTAAGGCGTGGTGCTTGAAGACTGGTGAAGGTATCTTTTGCCTGTTGAAGATACCATTTTTGGTGGATGATTAATTTCAACGTCTAAGCCTTTTTAGGGGTAGGTGTTGATGACTTGGAAGTTTTAGATTCCTTTGGTTTTTCGAGTGAGGTTTCCTCTGTCACTGGTTCAGATGATGTTTGTACAGCTTCTTGTTCTATTTTCTTAATTTGTTCAACCGCCTTGTCAGGTTTTGCTGTTGTCTTGACTCCAACAAAAGGTTTTACAGCATTAGCGCGCTTGAGACGTGCGTAGACTTGATTGGAAACTTCAACAAATGGATTATTGGGTGTTGATGGTTCAAATCGAACAGTGCTTTTATTGTCTCCAATAACACACATTGGCTTAGTGATGACAGCTTTCATCATTGCTCCTTTTGAGTCATAATTAATGACATCATTAGTCAAATATTAATTTTTGTTATTTGAAAAATAGATTAGCCAGAACTAGCAAGAAAACAGGGCTTTCTAGCTACATTCCAAGTTCACATTTTACTGAATTTTTAAGGGATATTTTTGAATTTTAGACACAATCCAACTAGTGCCGTGCTGTCATTCAATACTATTTTTTACACCATGTCAACAAAAAAATCTATATTTTTTATTTTAAAATAGAATATATAGATTTTTCTAAAACATTTTAGATTTTATAAATTATTGTGAAATTATTATAGGAGGGAAAGACAATGACAGGTCCAGAAATATTAGATGCCATGTATATAATATCAATGATAGTTATATCCCTCTTAACTATAGCGTTTTGTTTGCCTGCCGCCTTTTGATTTTCATTAATAGTTTTCGGATCATATGCAATTACACGCTTTTGCAAAAAAAATCGAGAGTGAGAAATTTTTCCAGATTGATGAGCTAAATATTAAGCTCGTGACGGGCTGCTGTTGCCAAAAAAGCAGATCTTGTTAAACCTCTCTCTTGTGCACAATTATCAATTGCACGTAAAAGCCCTCGTTCAATTGATATATTTGTGCGTACCACTTCTGCATCATTTTCAATAAAGGGGACTTGTATTAAAAAAGCTCCTTCTGACAAAGCTGTTTTGACAGATTCCCGTTGTATGACGTCTTCAAATTTTGAAGGAATAGGCACTCTATCTATATCTTCACAATAAAGTTGGAGTGCTTCTGTTGCATTTGCGATTAAATTTTCTTCCTCATCAGCAGCAGAAAAAAGTTCCTCAAAATCAGGAAACTGAACACCAAAAGCAGAGTCTTCATCTTTATGAACAAGAGCAAAAAATCTTTTCATTCTTCTTCTCCTTCTTTTAACCAGCCTGCTTGTTGTGCGATAGAACGTGCTGTACCAATCGGAAGATTTTTTTAGGATGTGGAACGATAACAACCTTATCATCTTTTTTAAATTTATGATGAGAACCTTTTACTTTGATAAGTTCAAAGCCATCACGCTTTAATTTTGCAATGATTTTTCGGCTATCTTGTTCCATTACCTAAACTTATAATGTGTAAATATATACACATTATAATGATTTTTCATCTGATGTCAATTCTTTTTTAACGGCTAAAATGCTTATGAAGCGCATTAAGAACAATACGCAAAGAATTAACAAGATGTGTTAGCGATTGATCTTCTATAACAAGATATTGTAATGCAGCATAAAGATTATACTGTCTATAGAGGTGTTGTGTTTCTTTGATAACCTCTTTCGTCTCTTCATAACAATGAGTTGCTCTTTCAATCCACCGTTTTTGTGCCTCCTCATTTGATGAAGGAGTAAAGTTATCATAAATTGCATTAGGCAATCCTTTTGCACATAGGTAATTGTTTTTCACTTCAAGATATTTTTGCGCATCATCATATTGGTCTTGATTGATTTCGCCTTGCAAATAAAGCCGCCCGATATAGGTACCGGAAAGCGGATTTTTAGCCTCTTCTATGGTCAAGCCAAAGCGTTTGGCACGCATTTCAATTGCCAATTTATCCATGGGTTCATGCGGTGTTTTTGCTCGTGAGATGCGTCCGTTTGGTTCTCTCACACCCCCCTTAATCCGAGGACGACCACGTTTTGCACGTTTTTTTCTTTTTGTCATATTTTTTTCAATCAGAATGGGATAGCATTATTAAGAGATGTGCTATGATCAGCAGCACCTGAAGCGATGGCATAATGTTGAGAAGTAATGGGTGAAGGGGTAGGGGATGCTGATTGATCTTTCTTTGCATCAAGCAAATACAATTCGCCTTTGAATTGCGGTAAGACAATCTCTGTTGTGTAACGGTCATGCCTATTTTTATCTTGCCATTTGCGTGTCTGTAATTTGCCTTCTACGTAAACCTTTGAACCTTTGTTTAGATATTGAAGTGCAATTTTTGCCAAATGTGGATTAAAAATCATAACAGAATGCCATTCTGTTTTCTCTACTTTTTGATGTGTATTTTTATCTGTATAGCTTTCAGAAGTTACCATACGAAAATTAACCACTTCTGCTCCAGAATTCATTGTTTTGCTTTCGGGATTAGCACCAAGGCGCCCGATTAAAGTCACTTTATTTAGCATATTTGTAGCCCCATTAGATTAGCAATTTATATATACAAAATCTTAGCATAATTTGCTTATTTTTTCAATTATTTCAAAAGTATATTATTGTTTTTTAACATATAAAATTATGTTTACGGTGTATAAAATAAGGAGATCAAGGTATTTTATTTTGCAAGCAGCGTTTCTTTTCCGTTCTCACCATGAATTCCTTGAACACTGTTAGATCTTGTTGTGAAAGACACTTAAAATTTCTAACAAACGTGCTAATAATTTCACGGTTAAGTGGATCAGAAGAATTCATTATAAAATTCTTTCGGCAAATGTCAGCCTCTTTTCTTAAAAGAGAAGCCATGTTTTGATCTAAAGCGTACAGCTTTATGATTTTTTCTTCCATTCCTACTGGAACAGATTTTTTGCCAATCTCAACAGAAGATAAAAATGCTACAGAGATGCCTAGTTTATCAGCCATATCTAAGAGCCTTTCAAAGCGATCAAGGCGAATTTTGCGTAAAGTTTTGCCAAATGGTGTAAGCATGTGATTAAAGCTCCTATTCATGCAATCAAGCTGCTTTAAGACGTGATATTGTGTTTTTTTCTAAGAATTGAGGCATTTTGATTTTTGGTAAAAAATCATCAGTTCAGTAGCTTTCCTTTTCTCTTGTAGAGAATATTGTAAGCTAAATTCTATTGAGAGATATTGCCTATACAATAATTTAATTTCTTCAACGTTGTCATAAGTAATTAGCCAAGGTGCCGTCACATGTTGGGAGATGACATTCTCTAAATTGTGGTGATCATTAGCTTTGTAAAACCAAGTATAAAGACCTTTTCCTTTTTTAAAATAAGGAGGGTCCATATAAAAAAGGTGTTTTCATCAGTTCCATAACACAGCAAAAATTCCCGTGCATTTAAACGAGTTAAATGTATTCTATCTTTTTGTTCACTTATGCGAAGAATGCGTTCAATTATATTCTCTTTGTTAAATCGGCAATCTATTTTATAGGCACCGCTTTGTCCTTTCCCTCCAATTGGTCCAGCATTTTTAATAATTCCAGATCTATTTGTGCGATTCAAAAAGAGTGCTGCGAATCCTGCGCTAAGCACATCTGCACTTGCAGGAGAAATTTCTTTTGTATGTATCATTCTTCTAAGTTAATGGTCGTTATATTGATTTTTTCTATTAATTCTTTTGTCTTGTGCAAAACGCAATACCAAAAGCTCCAAATGAACAGATCAATATCGTTAATGTGAATATCTTTAACATCACCATTAAAAAGAAGCTTTAAAGCAAGTCCGCACCCGCCAGCAAATGGCTCTCTATAGGAACAGCCATTTAATGCATTTTTCTCAAATATTTCTTTGACTTTTCCATACAGTGCAGCCTTACCGCCTGGATATCTCAATGGTGAGCAGACATGAGTCATTGTTACGCGCCTTTTTCAATGATTTTTTGATGTTTTTGTTGATTTCATCTATGAACGTTGAGAAGAGACAACGCCATTTAATCTAAACAGTTTTATAAAATCGGAAATTTTACTATAGCTTTTTAACGGAGCACTGTAGTGTGTAAATAGATATATTTATTAAACTGCGTGTACGTAACATAAGAAACAATACACAGACTAAAAAAGAATACCAAAGAGCAATATCTGAGTACCAAAGTACAGTATCCAATGGAAAAGAAAGCTTGTACTCCACGTACTTAGAAATGAAAGGTAAAGAAACAGTTTCCTTATAACTATTTGGAAAAATTAAAACGACAAGTGCTAAACTTATTAGCTTTAAAAGTCTGTGCAAATACTGTTGTAAATCACGTGTTAATGTCTTCCAACCTGTTGTATTGCCGCGTTTGTATTTTGGATTGTTTTGCAACTCAAAAGGAATATGAGAATTGCATAAAATTGCAAAAACCGCTGTGACTATTACCAAAGAAACAGATGCGAATGTCAAAATACTTTGAATAAAGTAGGGATTTTTTTTAATTCCTAAAAAGCATAAAAATATAAAAGTTATAATGCCAAACAAGGCTCTTAGCTGTTTATCTGTAAACATATTTATTTCCTGCGGTTTTCGATAATTTTTTGATCTCTTTATTGATCTCATCTATAAGAGGTTCGTAATTGAGAACGCTTTTCGGAATATTCCCACCGTAAACCCATGCTTTTACTTGCGCTTTGGTACTAAAATCCGCATTTTCTGGTGTGGTATAATACTGTCCGCCATCAAACTTTTCACACTCTCTTGTGCCATCTTCATATTCGTAGAGGTTGTAAAAATACTCCTCTGCTCCGTCCCCCCAAGGAACATAACCAACAGCTGTTGCAACAAACTCTTTTTGCATGGGTTGTTTACGCTTTTTTAAGAACAGGTCTTTTAATATTCTCATGTTTTTAGTCCATAATTTTACCAATTGGTCTATTTACCTAAAATTTGACCGTACAGAGTGTTTTATATTGCGGATACGGGGGGGGGTTATCGTAAAATCTTTAAATCGCTTTGTACGGTGCCTTTTTGTCGATTTAAATGCATGTCTAATCGTAAAATGATCAGCACTTTTCACTAGTTTGCTGTTTTAAGCCGCTTTAGAATTGCTACTGTCATGACACTCTTCACTAGGCTTGCCTATTCTCATGAATGAAATGCGCTTGCCTCCTAAGGCTAGGTTACGCGTATTTTCAACTGCTGTAAAAACTCTCTCAGCAACACCATAAAGCCTGCTTTCTAAATCACGACAATACTGCGCTAGATCAGCGCATGAGGGCACAAATGTTGTGGACATGCCTTTTGCTTCACCACGTATAAGATTTTTAACAGCTTGCAATAAAGACCAGAGTGAAATGCCGTTAAGAGCTGCGATATAAGCCTTTGCACGCGCTTCTACATTTGAAACTTTTTGCATTGTCAAACCACCTTCAAGCACATCAAGAGCCTCTGCTATGTCTTCAACAGACGCTTTCACGGTAAGTAAGTTTTGAACAGTCTGATAAGCTTCTAAAGCTTGTTTCTCTAGGGTTGCTGTCAATTGAATGCCATTTCTCAAGGTCCATGGAAACTCCAGAGTTACACATTGCTCTATCTGTTGCACGGTATCTTGTAGAGGTGTCACTAAGCTGTGTTGCACCGATAAGATTACGGATTGTCTCTCCGGTACCACCACGAGTTCTTTGATCTTTTGAAAAGTTTCCATTGTTTCCACCATTGTTATTCGTGTTTTTCGTTTTTTCTAAACCCTCGATAGCCCTGCGTACCCAGTTACGCCATGTTGCTTGCCAATCGGTTTTGGTTGCATTCTTTCCTGCACAGGCTTTCCAAAAATCTCGAAACTTTGCAATTTCGACTTTCACGCGCTCTGGAGGCAAGCCCTCTGCAATGGCAAAATCGTAATCGGGTTCAAAATCCGTAGGCAATCGACAGCCGCGATTAGCTTGCGCTCGTTTTGCTTTTTGAGAAACGTTCTCTTGCTCGTGAAAGGGAGGTTGATTGTCTGATGAGGTTTCGATTTGCTCTGATGTGGTCTCAACAGCAGCATCCTCTGTTGGCTCGTCAACCAAATCGATTGTTTCTAAATCTTCAGAACCAATTTCTTTTTTTGCTAAAACGATAGTTTTAGTTTTTTTATTATAACTGTTAATGTTATTGTTTATGTTATATATATAGGCATCATTAAGCATGTCGTAAGCATCATGCTTAGCATCCTTAAGCATGGCTTTAGCATCATCACAAGCATCATTTGTATGTTTATCCCATCTTGCCTGCGCTGCTTTCTTTGCTCTCTCTGAGAACTTTTTTGACCGAGATGTCTTCGATACCTTATCTAAGCTTTCATTAGAGTTATTGAGTTCTTCTTCAACTTTTAAACTCCATAAACATCCATCGTCTAAACTTTCGATATGACCTATGCTTATTAAAACTTCTAACGCTTTAATAAACATTTTTACTGAACAGCCAGTGTAATTAGCCCAGACCTTCGTGTTATTTAAAAGCGGTTCTCCAGTATAAAGCATTTGCAAACGCAACTTTATATAAACATTGCATTCAATGGGAGATAAACAAGCAAGATCAAGAATCCACCTATCTGCAAACAGCCTCGTCCACGGTAATTTACTGGACATGTGTCCTCCCTTCTTTCATTAAATATAAAATTGCTAAAGCATCTGCTTCGTTGTCGTCTTTAGGCGTATGTCCTTTTGCACATACCGCCTTAATCATTTCTTCTTTTGAGGCATTGCCTTTTCCTGTTGTTGCCTTCTTAATTGTGCCAACAGGAATGCCTTCATATGGTATCTGATGATGTTCACACCACGCTGTTAAGGTTGCTAGAAAGCCTCCGTAAATATGAGAAGCGTCTGTATCCACATGCCGGCGTACCTCTTCAAAATACACTGCGTCAATTTCATCAACAGACCTCTTTAGTTCAGTAAGCCACCGTTTAAAGCGTAAATAACGCATACTACCGCCTTCAAAACGGCGTGGTTGAAAATCTTCTGTATCGCTTGTGATAAAACCATCCGCACCACGTATCGCCCAGCCTGTCTTGCTCCCTAGATCAAGACATAAAATGGTTTGTGCGTTAGTGATCATAATCCCCCCTTAAGGCTCTACGTATTTATATGTGCGCTATGACAGAGCGCGTAGTTATAAGTTTTAAAAAATTGGATTAACTCAATTCAGACACACACTGCACACATCATTTATTAATTCGATTTCTTCTTTTCTTTTTTCGATGAGTTTATCCCTTAAGAAATCAAGCCTATTTTTGACTAAGGCTATAAACAAGATCAGCTCATTTAAGCGATAAAAAGAAGACAACTCTTGAGAAAAATAATTATCAAACCAAGTTGTAAAAGCTTGCGTAAACACAGATAAAAACCATTGATTAAAATCATCGTACGGCAATAACGGAAAATATTTTCTATCATCACGCGCAAAGATACTATGCAGCATATAGACAAGACAACCTGTTGATGAGGGGTCTATGCTTATTTCAAAATATGCATCTTGAGTCGAAACGACACCATAATATATGTTTTTCTGTCCAATCTTATTAACAAGGTCAATCAACTGGACTTTGCTTATAGTGATCTGTGGGACATCTATCATCTCTAATCTTTCTTCTTTAAGAGTGTGTATGCTGCTGTTGCTGTTCATTATTATCTGTAGAGGCGGCACTCTGAGAAGATATTACTGTTTGTGATGTATTTGGTGTACTAACTTTCTCCACCAGATGAAGCGTATCTTTTCTTCGTTTTGTCATTGGACGAATAACTCTATGGGATTTACTCCCATAATTATATAGGAACCAATCTAGCGTAACCCAAGATAGACCTTTGACTTTAGACAACTGAATAATTATATTCCAGTATTTTGGAGAAATACTATTGCGATCACGCATTTTACGCGCAGCCTCATAGCTACAACCAATTTCCTTTGCAAATTGGCGTATAGATCCCAAAGACTCAATCAAACTTTTGACATAAAAATCATTAACCATGACACATGCAGTACATTACGTACAATTTTAAATCAAGATAAAATCGTACACAATGAATTAAAAAAATAGTGGATAATGTACAAATGACTTATTTGCCAAAAGATAGACTTAAAATAGCGCGTAAGAATGCTGGATATGCGACACCAAGCGAAGCTGCGCGCGCTATACCAGCTCTTAATCAAAATACCCTAATTAGTCACGAAAATGGAAATCGTGGTATTTCGCGCCAAATAGCCGAACTCTATGGACAAGTATTTAATGTAGATCCGGGGTGGATTTTGTATGGCGAGTCTCCTCAAGAAAATCCTAACCTCAATATAAGTATTCCTCTCGTTTCATGGATTAGCGCTGGAGAACTAAGTGAGCAAGATGGGATAATGGATTTTTCAGATTATCCTATGACAGAGGCTGTTAATCTTCCTGCCGGTGAATGGATTGCTTTACGTGTAGATGGCGCATCTATGAATAAAATTAGCCCTCCAGATTCTATAATATTTGTAAATATGCGAGACAAAAAACTTGTACCTAATGCCTGCTATGTAATTGCAGATGAATCTGGACAAGCGACATATAAACGATATAGACCTAATGATGATCCTCCTTTTCAGCCTGCTTCATACGACAAAACAATAAAGGCTCCAAAACTTGAAGGCGCTATCTCTATAATAGGTCGTGTACGGCGCACTATTCTTGATATGTAAACATAATACGATTCTCTGTTCACGTTATCAATTAGATTGCCATCAACAGATTGAAGCAAGTTTGATTGATTTTTATCAGTAAACAGCAAACTTTTGATTCTCTAAATTATGCCGTGATTCGTCATTTTTTTATTTTTTAAAAAAATAGTACATTATGTACTTGACTGCATTTCGTGCATAGTGTACTAATATATCCATAAACCACGCACAAACAATCGCCAAGAGGCGTTAGGGAGGAAAAATTATGGATAAGCCAATTCTTATAAATTCTGATGAAATTTTATTAGTTGTCTATGATGATGATCAAAACATTGGTCGGTCTGGACCACTGGATAAAAGCCAAATTCTAAGCATTGTTGATGAGGCAGATGATGCAATCCAAATCTTTCGCATCAATCCTTCTGAAAAGAACTGTGAAGATATTTCTGAAGAAATTGCAGAAGCATATGTAAAAGAAAATATCGAACATCTCCACGAGGAGAGTAAAGTTCATGACTTTGTACGCGAAAGTGATGCTTACCAAGAACTTTTAGACGAGATCGCAGACGAAAAATATAATGATGAGATTTACGGTACTTACGAACAACAACACCGTTTGCGTGCATGTGATGTGCTTTAAATTTTGAAGGGCGCTTTTAAAAGCGCCTCCCCTTTTCCCATCAATAATTGATTAGAGTAAACTTATGACCACACATGATACTCATATTCATAGTGAAGGATATCTCACGCCTGAAAACGAGGTAGACAACAAAATCGGTTATGTCCAAATGGTCAATGCCCATGTAATGCATAGGCACTTACACTTGAAACAAGATTTTTCCACTTGGTTTAATGATTGTGTTGAAAAGCTTGATCTAAAAGAAGGCGTGGATTTGGTTTTTACAAAACAAGAATGGAACAGACAGAAGATTTGTCCAAAATCTGAAATAGAAACAGATAAAACCGATAATCATTACTTCAAAATTCACGCAGCAAGTAAAATCGCTAAAGCAGAGCGCCATAGAAACTATGGCAGAATATTATACCAAAACTTGTGTTTTCATTAATTAAGGGGGTGATGATGAAAAGCCTTATTATAACATCTGAAAAATATGAACTTTTTGAAAGGAGTTCATCATAAATACTCTCATAGAGATTAAAGAAAAAACCATTGATAAGGAAACTGTTCAGACAGTAAATGCACGTGATCTGCATGCATTCTTAGAGGCAAAACGTGACTTTTCCAATTGGATTAAGGACCGTATTACCAGATACAATTTTATAGAAGGACAAGACTTTGTAAAAACACAAGATTTGCGGTCCCCAAAATTGGGGAGCGCAAAATCTAGAGCTGTTACAGCTATAGACTATCACCTC
>NZ_JBHION010000013.1:0-43955 GCF_042195515.1 Bartonella sp. CB10SXKL
TCAAATGGTGTGTTTTCAGGAATGCGAGTTTCCATGTTTTATCTCCTTGAATATGCTGGAGATACAATGCCTTTTTGTAAATTATGTTCCAAAAGGGATAAAGAGCCGCTAAAAAGGAATAGGAAAGATCTAAAGTTAAGATCGAGATCATCATGGTGGGGCATTTTCTTTTGAAACTTTTGTTTAAAACGCGTTCATAGAGAGTTTTTGTTGATCATAAAAAAGGGTGTGAAAATGACAAGGTACGCCTATAGGGCTTTATGCGGTCATAATAATATGGATGCTTTTTTGTTTATATTCTTTCATAAATTTGAATTTTTATCTCATGACAACGTCTTGGTCGATAAACATATGATAAGCGTTACGAATGGGAATATATTTATGTTTCATAAATAAAAGCACATTTTGTATAGAAAGCTCTTTCTTTGTGTTTTCGCTATTGTATTCTTTTGACAAATGGTTTTCTTTTTGATTGTATCAAAAAGTTTAAAGAGAGACCTTGTTAGGATATAAAATGTTTCGTTCAACTTTTTTTAAAAATCGTGAAATCTATGGACCTCTTTGTATTGGCTTTGATCCGAGCCATAAAGTTTTGCAATCGTGGAAACTAAGCTTTGATTATAAAGGTCTAAAAGATTTTTGTGATATCCTCTTAACAGCGGTTGTGGGTAAAGTGGGGATTATAAAGCCGCAAGTCGCATTTTTTGAATTATATGGTGTGGAAGGTCTTCAAGCTCTCAAAGAACTGATTGAAAATGCACACGAACAAGGCATATTGGTTCTGGCGGATGTAAAGAGGGGAGATATTGGCTCTACTGCTGAAGCCTATGGTAAAGCTTGGCTGGGTCCAAGCAGTGCGTTTAAAGCTGATGCCATCACAGTTAATCCTTTTTTGGGTTTTGATGCTCTTCTTCCTCTGATAAAGGTTGCAGAAGAAACAGGAGCAGGAGTTTTTGTGGTTGTTCAGTCTTCTAATCCAGAGGGGAAACAAATACGAAATGCGCTTATTGGAGATCAGACACTCTCTCTTCATCTAGCACAGTGTATTTATGATTATAATTCTCAGTCTCCGGTTCTCCATCATAATATTGGTCCCATAGGTGCGGTTATAGGAGCGACATTAGGATCTGAATCAAAAGACACAATCGAGCAGTTAAACAATAGTCTGTTTCTCGTTCCGGGTATTGGCGCCCAAGGTGGAACAATGACACAATTAGCAAATCAATTTCCACAAAGACTTTGGCAGAATGTTATTCCCTCTGTATCACGCTCTATTACAGATGCTGGACGAAATATTGTTGATTTAAAAAATGTTATCAATCATTTTGTAGAACAAGCGCAAAGCACACTGATGTCTTGAGGATTTTTGCATCTGTAATAAATCTGAAGAATTTTGAGAGGGAGGGCTTTTGAGGGGGATGTTTCCGATTTATCCAGAATCAACAGTTGCTTTGTGGTTTCGTTCAACTAGCACAGATGTCTTTTCATTGAATGTTAAGCGGGCATTTCATGTTGAGCGGGAGGCTATGTTCCTATTGAAAGTACAAATATTTTCAGTAGATTGCCTTAAGGGTAAGGGTTTACATCCTTCAAAAGCAAAAGCTTATGCATATTGTTACCAGTTTCCAGTTGATAAAGTTATTGCAGCGTTTGTTTCTATAAGATAGACACACGTTATCGGTGAATATATATATTGTTGTTAGAGAAAAACATGTCATCAAAACAAGAAAAAACCAAAGCCCGTTTACCCCGTGGTTTTGTGGATCGTACAAGTGCACAGTTGTATGCAACTGAAACAATGATTGCGCAAATTCGTGAAGTTTATGAACTTTACGGTTTTGAAGCACTAGAAACTCCAATTTTTGAATATACAGATGTGCTGGGTAAGTTTTTACCGGATTCAGATCGTCCAAATGCGGGCGTTTTTTCGCTACAAGATGATGATGAGCAATGGATGTCTTTGCGCTATGATCTTACCGCGCCTCTTGCTCGTTATTTTGCCGAGAATTTTGAAGTTTTGCCAAAGCCTTATCGCAGTTATCGTCTTGGCTTTGTTTTTCGCAATGAAAAACCAGGTCCAGGGCGGTTTCGGCAATTTATGCAGTTTGATGCGGATATTGTTGGAACACCAACGGTAGCAGCTGATGCCGAAATTTGTATGATGGCAGCCGATAGTTTGGAAAAACTAGGGTTTCAGCATCATGAATATGCCATTCGTCTGAACAACAGAAAAATTCTCGATTGCGTTTTAGAGAAAATTGGTTTGGGGGGAAATGAGCAGGCTGAAAAGCGCTTAACTGTCTTAAGAGCAATTGATAAACTGGATAAATTTGGTTCTGAAGGGGTGCGTTTGCTTTTGGGAAAAGGGCGTTTGGATGAAAGTGGTGACTTTACAAAAGGGGCGGAGCTTAAGGATAAAGAGATTGAGTGTATTCTTACCTTAACTGCTGCTGGAGCTGAAACAGCAGAAGAAACGCTTGAGGCTCTTAAAGAAGTGGTTGGTGATCATGTTCAAGGGCGTGAGGGAATTCGTGAGCTTGAGGAAATGCAAGCAATTTTTGCCGCAAATGGCATTCAGAATCGTATCAAGATTGATCCATCGGTGGTGCGTGGACTGGATTATTATACAGGTCCTGTCTTTGAGGCTACATTGCTTTTTGATGTTTTTAATGATGATGGGCAGAAAGTTGTTTTTGGCTCCGTTGGTGGTGGTGGGCGTTATGATGGATTGGTGGCACGCTTTCGTGGTGAAAACATTCCAGCAACAGGTTTTTCAATCGGGGTCTCACGCTTGATCGCTGCTTTGCAAAATCTTGGAAAGTTGCCTATGAAAGAGTCAACAGGGCCGGTTGTTGTGCTAATGATGGATAAAGAGCCAGAGGCGGTTGCTGGTTATCAAAAAATGGTGATGCAGTTGCGTGGTGCCGGAATTCGTGCTGAGCTCTATTTGGGGGCATCGGGGATAAAAGCGCAGATGAAATATGCAGATCGACGCCAAGCGCCTTGTGTGGTTATCCAAGGCTCACAAGAACGTGAGAGTGGAAAAATACAGATCAAAGATTTGATTGAAGGGGCGCGGTTATCTCATGAAATTAAGGATAATCAAACATGGCGTGAAAGTCGACCAGCACAAGTGACGGTTGATGAAGATCAATTGGTCAAAACGGTACAGGATATTTTAGCAGCTCAAAAATGATAATGGTAAAAGTCTTTATACAAGTGATTGTTCGAAATATTTTGGAAATTTGAAACTCAATTTTTTAAATTTGTACTTTGCTCGTTTACACGTGCTGACGCACGCGTTCAAAATCGAGTTTTTGGAGTGCGTGCGGAATAAAAGAGAGATTTTTAAAGAGGTAAATAAGCGCTATTTGCTATAAAATGTGCCCTTCTGAGGATGCGATGATAATGCGTTAAAATGAGCAAAAAAATTTTAACGAAGAAAAAACTCTGAGAAAATTAAAGGGTTTCACGTAACGCTTCTGCAAAAGTTTATAAAAATATTGACAAGTTCATATTGGCTTCATCTTTGAATTCTCATCTATGAGTATCAAATCCTTTGATGTTCTCTTCTTGGACATTACAAAATCTAGTCTTATTGCAAAAGGAGGGAGAACTAGAGCGTTTTATCCTAAAAGACTTTTTAAGCTTCAAAAAACAATGGAATGACTTAAATCGAACAATTTTTTACAGGAGCATGTTTGGATGAATTGTCAGCTGCCATAATGGTAACTAACTGATAATATGTATTATTTCATAAAATCAACTCTTTAATGGAGAAATGAAAATGGTCCAATATGATTTTACTCTGCTCTATGAACGAAATCCCTTTATTCTTGAAAGACCTGAGAATATTGGAAAGTCATTTAAACTTCCTCCTTCAAATTTCGGATTTGAAGATCTTCCGCAAATTACCTTTTCAGGCGCCTCGTCATGTCGGCGTATGATTTTTGGGCTATCATTTAGTGGTATGAAAGCATTTTTTGTGATGTTGTGGCAGGTAGGGAAAATGTTAGATGAGGGGGATGATGTGGATTTATGGTTTGATCAGATAACATTGGATCATGATATTCTTGAGGAATTTTTGACTTGTGATCTTTCAATTCAAGAACCAGAATATCTTAATTTTGAAAGTTTTAAAGAAGGTATCAAAGAATTAGAAAAGAATAAAATTGTAGCGAAGGGGACAAAAAAAGATTGTTATTTCATCAATCCAGATATTTTTGGTCTTCCTGAATGTGATGAAGATTTTGAGTTCGATGAAGAGGAAGAGATAGAAGCACACTTTACGGTAGAATACCCGAATAAACAACTCCTTTAACCGTTTTTCTCTTAGAGAAAAAGAAAAGCTTAGAATAAATGGCTATGAGAACAGCAATGAGTTTGTTTATGGTATGTGAATTGGAATGTTTGCGGGATCTGTTTTGATTTAATATTCTCCATGAATGGTTCTTTATGCAGAGCAGTTTTTATGCCATATTTTCTTCTTTTTATGAGACATAAGTTAATTTGAACTGTGCACCTCTTCAAACAAATGTTTGATCTGTATTTTCTTTCTTGATACTTTTGTAAACTTTGCAGTAATGATGTTCATAGCTCTTGTATTTTGGCGCGTTTACGAGAGGTATTTTTACTCTTTTTAATCGTTTATTCATATGCCAATCCCACTTGCTAATGAGCAAGAAAATAGTTTTAAGGGATTCAATATAAGAAGGGATAAAATAAAATAATCTTATGATATTCGGCTCCTCTCATTCAATATGCAAAATTATAAATTATCTTTATAAATCAAAGTATTGTTCGATACAAAGTTTTTCTCAGTATGAGAAATTTAGCATTGATCTTGCATATTTCATCAATACGTTAGTCCTTGATGTTTCTGAGAGAGTTTTGCATGAATTTGCGCATTTGGCAATTGCAACCCCATTTTTTGATAGCGTGCAACAGCTTTTAACTCTTTGATTTTTTAGCTCCACAACGGGTCCAGATTTTTCATCAGCAATTTTTCAAGTTTTTTCAAAGCCGTTAAAGCGTGAAATATTTATTGAAAAAATTATTGCTGTAATATTTTCTCACAGAAGGCGCACAATCAACTTATCGTGTCTGTTTTCACGAATAGATGTTGTAAAAAGTAAACGACACAAATCTTCCTCCTCAGGAAATTTGTGTCGTAAAATTTTGTTTAAATAGACGATTGGGGGAATTAGCTTTTCAAGGCTTCTAAAACATGTTGTGGTGAAGAAACTTCATAAGGATCTGTTGCACAATTATCTGAAAAACCTGCTTCTTCGAACCATTGTTCAACCACACCATCATTAATAACAGCTGCATAGCGCCATGATCGCATGCCGAAACCAACATTGTCTTTTGCAACCAGCATACCCATTTTGCGTGTGAATTCACCAGAGCCATCGGGAATTAATTTCACGTTTTTGATATTTTGTGCTTTTCCCCAAGCATTCATGACAAAAGCATCATTGACGGAAAGGCAATAAATTTCATCAATACCCGCTTGTTTAAATTCATCATAGAGTTTTTCAAAATCAGGCAGCTGAAAGGTTGAGCAAGTAGGGGTAAAAGCTCCAGGAAGAGAAAAAAGAATAACACGCTTTCCTTTAAAGTAAGCATCGCTGTTAACTTCTTGCCACCGATAAGGATTGTCTCCAGCCATTGATTCATCGCGTACGCGTGTGTGGAATGTTACATTGGGAACTGTTTTTTTCATCATCATGATGCTCCTGTATTCTTTTACGAAAATTTTGTTTTAAAACAGCCTTCGTATTTAAAAACATATGGCAAAAAGCGTTTTAAACAAAAGGGCTTCTTTAAAAATTCTTACTTCTAACGAGTGTGCAAATATTTCACACTTCCGTCAAGTAGAATTAATGGTCGACTTTGGATACTCTTCACCTTAAAATTATAGGAAATCATATAAAGGTATTGATATGACCATAAAGACAGTTTTAACCACGGCTTTTGAGGGGCAAAAACCGGGAACGTCTGGTTTGCGCAAAAAAGTGTCTGTTTTTCAACAACCCCATTATGTAGAAAACTTTATACAGTCTCTTTTTGATAACATTGGGCCTCTTGAAGGAAAAATGTTGATTCTTGGGGGGGATGGGCGCACTTTTAATCGTACTCTTCTTCAGATTGTGTTGAAGATGGCGGCGGCGCATGGTGTTTTTTGTGTTAAAATGGGAAGGGGCGGTATTCTTTCTACACCTGCTGTTTCGCATCTTATTCGTAAAACTCATGCCCATGGTGGACTTATTCTTTCTGCAAGCCATAATCCTGGTGGTCCAGAGGGAGATTGTGGTATCAAATACAATGTCTCCAATGGTGGACCGGCTCCTAATTCTTTATGTGATGCTATTTTTGCAACATCGCAACGTCTTTCCTTTTATAAAATTCTTGAAGCACCAGATATTGATTTAGATAGGCAAGGTACGGTCTTTATGGGAGCCATGCGGATTGATATTATCGATCCTGTCGCTGATTATGTTGCTTTGATGCAAGAGCTTTTTGATTTTGACTGTATTGCTAAGGCCGTTGCTCGAGGTCTTACTTTACGGTTTGATGCCATGCATGCGGTAACAGGGCCTTATGCTCATGAAATTTTTGAAAAATGCTTAGGATTTTCTGAAGGGACAGTGGTTAATGGTATTCCTTTGCCAGATTTTGGAGGCGGTCATCCAGATCCCAATTTGGTTTATGCCAAGGCTCTTTATGATTTATTGATGTCAGAGCAAGGACCAGATCTTGGCGCAGCCTCTGATGGTGATGGAGATCGTAACCTCATTATTGGTCGTGGGCAATTTGTCTCGCCTTCGGATTCTTTGGCTATTATGGCTGAACATGCACACCTTATTAAAGGATATCGAAAAGGTGTTGTAGGGATAGCGCGTTCTATGCCAACGGGGCGTGCTGCTGATTTAGTTGCGGAAAAACACGGATTAAACTTTTTTGAAACGCCAACGGGATGGAAGTTTTTTGGAACCCTTTTGGATGCGGGGAAAGTAACCTTTTGTGGTGAAGAAAGCTTTGGAACGGGCTCTCATCACATCCGCGAAAAAGATGGTTTATGGGCTGTCCTATTTTGGTTAAATCTTTTAGCGGTAACAGAAAAAACTGTCGCACAGATTGTTCAACAGCATTGGTCCACCTATGGGCGTTTTTACACGTTACGGCATGATTATGAAGAAGTCGAAGCAGATAAAGCTTTGGCATTACTAGAGTATTTGCGTGCGCACTTACCACATGCAGGAACTGAAATTGCTGGATTTTTCGTCAAAAAAGCAGATGATTTTACATATCATGATCCTGTTGATCAGAGCGTTAGCACGCGGCAAGGTATACGTATTTTTTTCGAGAATGGAGCACGGTTGGTGGTTCGTTTGTCGGGAACAGGGACGCTAGGTGCTACTTTACGACTTTATTTTGAACAGTATGAAAGTGATCCGCGCAAACACAATTTTAATCCGCAAGAAGTTCTCCAACCTTTGCAACAGGTGGCACTAAAACTGTTAAACATACAACAAGCATTGGGGCGAGATCGTCCTGATATTATCACCTAAGATCATTGGAATGTTTTTTTGTAAAGGTATGATGATTGATCACATGGATGTGATTTTAGGGGCGTGATTTTATGTGCCATAAGCCAGAGCTTAACTCTATTTTTAGGCGAGAATTGTTTTTTCCTCTCTTACATATCAATCGGATTCCTAAAACTGCCGGATTCTTAAAACTAAATGCTGTAGGAAATTATAATCGAGCATAATCGGAGCATTTATGTCCAATGGGTTTGCTCAATGGCTTGATAGAAATTTTTGTTTAATAGGGGAATGTTTCTCATACAAAACAAAATACGATCATTGTTGCACATTTCATATGTTTGTTTTAAAGAAGCTTCTCTCTCAAGACGCTAAAAACGCATCTTATGCGTGTTGCTTTGAAAGGGATAACCGGCCATCCATTGAGCAGCATCATTTTTACGCTTATGAGAGAGTAAGACGGCACCATCATTCACTTTGCCCGCTTTCAATGTTGGCTCTTATATTTGAGAGTGTTTAGTATTTTGGATAATCGTTTTACACGGATTTTCCTACTTGTAACATGCAAACAAAAGGCTTTGGTTGTTTCAATGTAAAAGGGGTTGAGAGAATCTCAGCTTATTTATCGGCTCTCATTCAATATACAAAACCATTAACTATGATCATAAATTAGTTTGTTCTCTAACATTATGAATGCTTTACTTAAATAAAAGGTCAAGTTGAGGCTATCATTTTCTTGTTTCTCAGTTTTTAGCTCTTTGGAAGCGTTTTTATTCAGAGATGTTCCTTTTCTAATTGTTTTTTATTCATTCGTTAATTGTATTGCTGATGTGTAAGAAAATGATTTTGATTAATTTATTAGAGAGAATGAAGTGAGTAAATTTTATGATATGCGGGGGCTCATTTAAGTTATATAATGATCAATCATTTTTATAAACTCATGTATGGTGTGTGATGATAGCATTCATGAACACAGTTGGCAGATGAGGATTGAAACAAAGGGAAATGTTTTTCTAAAATAATGGACAATAAGCACTTCTTGCGTTATGACCAGTCATAATGAATGATTTTTCTTTTAATAAGGGGAATTTATGACCCAATATCCCAAATGTCCTCGTTGTGATTGTCTTTATACTTATGAAGATGGTGAAAATTTTGTGTGTCCTGAATGCGCACATGAATGGCCGCAAAAAAACGATGATACGGTTCTTGTCAATACTGTTTATGATGCCAATGGTCAGATTTTAACAAACGGAGATACCGTTATGGTGATAAAAGATCTGAAAGTAAAAGGCGCTTCATCTGTTTTAAAAGGTGGTACTAAGGTAAAGAATATTCGCTTGGTGGATGGAGATCATAATATTGATTGCAAAATTCCAGGGATTGGTCAGATGAGTTTAAAGTCGGAGTTTGTGAAAAAAGTTTAAGCATTTGTCCTCTTGCAATTGTTTTTGGATTTCGTTGGTTTTCTATTTTTACATTCTTCTCTAATTGGGCATATTTTCCTCCAGTGGCTTCTTTTCTTGTTTCATAGATTACACCAATCAGATAGAAGCAATATGTTTTCCTTTATTGCAAAGCCATGTATCGCAGAGAAATAGCGACTCTGTCTTTTTCTTTTAATATGCGGTATGGGGGACTGGATGTTGACTCACAAGCAACAATAAAAGTATGCGCTTTATGAGAAGAACAATACCGTAAAGTAGACAAACTTATTCCTGCTGAATTGAAAAAATATTCTCATTTTTTGTATCAGATAATTTTTCAAACAACCATAATAGATCTGGCTTCAATGTATTTATTTTTTACAGGTAGTTATATTTTTGCGTCATGTTTATGGAAATGAGATTGAAAATGATAGGGGGAAATTCTTGATTTTAAGAATGGAAAAAGGACGCTATGATCTTGATAAGGTCTTATTGCCATGCATTTTCCAGCTCTTAGTACTGCAACAGTCTCTTATAAAAGTGTACATAAGAGCTATTAAAAATAGTTTTTGTTATTATCCAGTTTGTGCTGTGTAAGCGGACGATTTTGATTGATTCAACATGGAACAGAATTGAAATAAGAAGAATGTCAGAATTCTCATTGCAAGTTGCAAAATGTGATCTTTGTCGAGTGGCTGAAACAACATATTGATTTATAATAATAAATTAGCGTTATTCATATTGAATTAGAACCCCAAATAACGTGGGATTCTCTCATTTCAAATCTGTTCCATGTTGAATCAATTAAAATCACTTGCTTGCACACCACAAGCGGGGCTGGTGTGTGGGTAAAAATGAGGAAAGAAAGGATTAAAATGACTCTTATGAATCGTCTTAATGAAAGAGCTGTCGCATCATTAGGGGCTGGCAGATATGATGATGGTGCCGGCTTGCTACAAGGAGTATTTTGCGTGATTTGTCGTTGGAAGCACTGAGAAAGATAGAGCAAATGAGCACTCTATCTTACAATGTTTTCTTTTTTGGGTTTTCTTTTTTTGTAACGAGGTCGTGTTTTCCTCGTTAAAATTGCATGACAAGATTATAAAACAAAATAAATTTAAAGTGCACACCCATGCATTGTACTTCTGTGTACGATTGGTTTGTTGAAATAACTTATGCTTCTTAAAAGGGCAGAAAGCTTTTTAAGGCATATGTGGAGGTGAAAGGTGAGTGAAGGTATCATTATTGGACAGATTTTTTTAACAGTACTCTATCTTTATGGCTGCATAGCTTACTTCTAAAATTTCAGGAATAAAATGACGTAAGATCTTTACATTCCATGTTTGAGCACTGTTGAAGAGGGGCAATCGGTGTGGTTATTTTATCTATTGAAGTCAATATTTATTGTGGCATGGCTTCAACGCCTAAAACTTCAGGGATAAAATGACGTAAAAGGTTTTCAATACCATGTTTGAGAGTTGCCGTTGAAGAGGGACATCCAGCGCAGGAGCCCCGCATATTGAGATAAACAATACCATTTTCAAATCCGCGAAAAGTAATGTCTCCACCATCATTGGCAACCGCTGGGCGGATACGTGTTTCAAGCAGATCTTTAATGGTTAAGACAATATCAGCATCTTTTTCGTCATAAAATTCTTCGTTAAGGGCATGGGTTTGTGCTTGTGTTGTAGCGTTGGTGGTGATCACTGGCTCATTGGATAGAAAATGTTCCATGATTGTGCCTAAAATGACGGGCTTGAGATGTTGCCATTCCCCTTCTTTTTTGCTTACGGTGATAAAATCATAGCCTAAAAAAACACCATTGATATTGGGAATATTAAACAGTTTAGCCGCCAAAGGTGAGTTTTTAGCTGCTTCTTCAGGGTCACGAAATTCTAATACGCCCTCAGAAAGAACCACGCGTCCTGGCAAGAATTTAAGAGTTGCAGGGTTTGGGGTGGTTTCAGTTTGAATAAACATAGATTCTCCTTTTATAATGAAGGATTGGGAAGATCTTACATTGTAGAATATTATATTTTTTAGGCAATAGATCTAATATCTTCATCGGCAAGATTGCTAGGAATAACAATGACAGGGATTGAAAAAGCTGTTCCTTTATTCCCGATTAATTGAACAAGGGGTCCTGGTCCTTCTGTATGTCCACTGGCTGCTAAAACAATTAGTGCAATCCTTTTATCTTCGTCGATCAGTTTGGAAATCTCATCAATTTTTTTTCCTTCACGCACCACTATTTCTGTTTCAAGCGCATGGGTGGTGCGGACTTCACTGGCAATGTCTCCTAATATTTTATGAGCACTTTGCTTTGATTCTGTGCGCATAACGTTGTTTACACCCAGAAAATGTTGAAATTCTACACTATCAACGACACAAAGTAATACCAATGTTCTACTGGTGTTTTGGGCATGTTGTGCGGCAAACGCAACGGCACGCCGACACTCTGGTGTTTCATCGATAATGACTAAGTTTTTTTTCTTTGGTTCTTTTTTCGGATTTTTGGGTTTGGAAATCATGCACTTTCTCTATTTTGTACAAACGATTTTTTTGCTCTCTACAGTTTTTAGTTTTATTATTTTTATGTATCGTGCAAAAATCCAATAATTTCACGAATTTTTTTCATATTTTCTTCTGCGAGCATACTAGCACGTTTAGCGCCATCATGCAAAACAGAGTCGATATAATCACTTTCTTGATGAAGTCGACGTAATTCTTCTGTTATAGGGGCAAGCTTATGGACAACAAGGTCGGCTAGAGCTGTTTTAAAATGCGAAAATTGTTGACCAGAAAATTCTAAAAGAATCTTTTCTTTGCTAACTTTGGCAAAGGCAGCATAAATACCAAGCAGGTTGTCCACTTCTGGTCGTTCTTTTAAAGCGGTGAGGGTATCGGGAAGAGGAGCCGAATCCGTTTTGGCTTTGCGTATTTTTTTTGCGATAAGATCAGCATCATCGGTCAAATTAATGCGTGAAAAATCTGAAGGATCTGATTTTGACATTTTTTTCGTCCCATCGCGCAAAGACATAACGCGTGTGGCTGTTGTTCCAATAAGCGCCTCTGGGAGGGGAAAAAAGCCTTGTCTTTTTTCTTCATCTGTTTGCATAGAGATACCAAAATTTAATTCGGCAATACGCTGTGCATAGTCGTTGTTAAATTTTTGTGCAATATCGCGTGTGAGTTCAACATGCTGTTTTTGATCTTCGCCTACTGGAACATGCGTTGCACGATAGACTAAAATATCAGCGGCCATCAAAGTGGGATAGGCAAAAAGCCCTAGGGATGCTTTTTCGCGATCTTTTCCTGCTTTATCTTTAAATTGTGTCATGCGTTGAAGCCAGCCAATACGGGCAACACAATTAAAAATCCAGGCGAGTTCAGCATGTTGAAAAACACGTGATTGGTTAAAAATAATGTGTTTTTGAGGATCAATACCGGAGGCTAAAAAGGCTGCTGTCACTGTTTTGGTGGATTCGCGTAAAGTAAGGGGATCTGGGTTGACTGTGAGCGCATGCATATCCACAACACAATAGAGGCAGTGATGAGAGTTTTGCAGTTCAACCCAACGCTGAATGGCTCCAAGATAATTGCCAAGATGTAAATGACCACTCGGTTGTACGCCGGAAAAGACAAGTGGTGTGAAGGTATCCATAGGAGTGCTCTTTCTTCAATTAAGGTTATTCATTTTATTGTTTTTGACAAAGTATAGATATTATGAGCGTTTTTTCAAATTTTTAAGCGTGTGAAAAAAGGAACGGGTGTTGAATAAAAAATAGGCACTAAAATAGATCAAAAATATGCCAATCATGATCCCAGCTAAGGTGATCGCGCGCAAGAAAAATGATGCTTGTGAGGATAAAGGAAAAGACAAAAAACCAAACACATTCAATCCGTAATAGAGGGCTAGTGCACTCAAAAGAGTTGCCATCATGAGACATAATATTCGTTTTATCAGTTGGAAGTCGTATTTCCAATAACCGCGTTTGATAAGGACACTCCACAGCAACAGTGTGTTGGCCCATCCAGAGGTAATTTCAGCAATAACAATGCCTCGTGCAGAGAGAATAGGAAATAATGTTAAGGCGAGACTGATATTGATGAAAACGCAAATACCTGTAAAAATCATCGGTGTTTTGGTATCTTCATGGGCAAAAAAATTAGGAATAAAGACCTTAATAAGAACAAAAGCTGGAAGTCCTAATCCATAAAGTTCTAGTAATTGTGCAACATGGTGTGTTGATTGACTGGTAAATTGTCCTCGCTCAAAGAGCAAACTGACAATGGGAGTGGAGAGCAGCAAAAAAGCAATGGATGCTGGAAGTGTTAACAACAATGTTAATTCAATAGAGCGATTTTGTAAATGGTGGGTTTCTTTATGCTTTTTGCTCCGCAAAGCGCGTGTTAATTCTGGTAAAAGAACGGTTGCAACGGCAATGGCGATTACGCCTAGAGGCAATTGGTAAAGACGATCAGCGTACATCAAAGAAGAGACAGCACCCGATTGACTAGAAGCAATGTTGGTATTAATGAGCAAATTGATTTGTGTGATGCCACCCGTAATGGCTGCTGGGAATGCTAAAGTTAATAGCTTGCGAACATTAGGACTTAAATGGGGCTGGCGGAAGGAAATTTTCATTCCACTTTGACGCAAAGCAAGGGCAATTAAGGTGAGTTGAAGAAGCCCTGCTGCTAATACACCCCAAGAGAGATTTAAGCCGATATGCCAAGCGTCAAGTTTATAGATCCAAGCATAGGCAAGCACACCAATCAGAATAATGTTTAAAAAGAGTGGGGCAATGGCGGCAATAAAATAGCGTCGCAGAGCATTAAGCATGCCCCCCATCATGGCAGCAAGCGACATGCAGGTTAAATAGGGAAACATGATTGCAGTAAAGTGAATGGTAGCGTTAAATTTTGTTGCATCTTCGGTAAAACCTGGGGCAATAATGGTTCGTACCAAAAAAGGCATACTCAGTTCCATCGCAATCGTTAACAGTAAGAGCAGCGAAAAGAGAACGCCAAAGACTTCTTCTGCAAATTTGCATGCCGTTTCGTGACCTTCTTCAGTGATTTTTTTTGCAAAAAGAGGAATGAAAGCAGCGTTAAAGGCACCTTCAGCAAAAAAACGACGAAATGTGTTGGGAAAACGAAAAGCAGCGTTAAAGGCATCAGAAACAGGACCTGTCCCTAGGGCTGCTGCCATAAGCATTTCGCGTACGAAGCCAAAAATACGGCTCATAAGGGTTCCGGAAGCAACTGTTGCAATTTTTTTAATCAATGTCATAAAGATATATCAACTTTGTTGTAAAAGAGAAGCGATGACAGGAGAAATAAACCGTTTTAAATCGTAAAAATCTGATCTCTATCCTAATCAAGGATACTTTTGGAAAGCGTTTTACGACGGTGTTTATCTCTCTGTCAACAATGGTGCTTGAAGACTTTTTTATGCTCCTTGTTTACTGTTGCATTAAAATTTTTATTGTTGCCATAAAATAATTAAAATTTCTTTTTCAAACTGAAATATGGGAGAAATATCATAACAGTTTTAAGAGACATATAAGGATATATAATGATAATTTCTCTTTATGTTTTTATGTCGTGAATAATGCAACCCAATACCTTACTGTTTTACGTGAGGGGCATGACCCTATTTAAAGAACGCAAATAAAATAAAAGCATGAAACAATGTGCAATTTCCATTATTTAAAAAACAGCGCTTTAGATGTTTTAAAAAGTCGTAAGGTTGAGCTAAAAGGTGATGGTAAAGCTGGTGATTGGTTTTCACTTTTACGGCTTTATGTTCTCTCCAAATTTGGCTGCCTTTTCGTTTTAGAGATTACATAAACAAAAGGATAGGAAGACGTGATCTTTCAACAGCATTTTGTCTGTTTTTAGCACGACAGGTAATGAAAGTGATTCATTATCATTTTCAAAAATGATTGATCCTTTTATTTTTCCTGTTCAGGTTTCTTTTCACAGTTGATGAGGATAACATCTGAGAAAATAAGATAAAATTGCTCTCTCATGGTTTCCATTCTCGTTGAGGTCGATTGATTTGCCGATGAAGGCAGGGGGGGTAAAGGCTATCATTTTCACCAGAGAGGGTAAAAAAGTTAAAGTTTATGAACCTTTTAGATATTCATTGCCATCGCTTTTGCGTGCTCTGTTTTGTGAGGTTGAATATTTTCTTGTCTTTTAGGACTCTGATTGACGTTTTCTGTCATTTTTTGCACTTTAATTGATTCTTTATCGAGAGTGTTGGAACATTTTTTTTCATTATTTTTCTTTATAGATTGATGCTGGATAGATTGATACTGGTTTGGTGCTAAGCGCTCATCGAATTTATGGTTATAAAAATACATGGGTTGTATATGCTGTTCTATCTCTTTTATCTGCTTGATTATTTCCATAATCTCTTTTGCTTTAACGGTTGATGTACCAAGACTCTTCGCAAGTTTTTCAGGATTATTTTCCTTTATAGCTTCATGCTCGCTTGAGGATAAGCGCTCATTGATTTTTTTGATATAAGTCCTTATCTCCCCCCTTAATTCAGGAGAGTTTGATAAAGTTTCTTGCTGTTGTGCTTTTGACAAGGAAAAGAGATTTTTCATCCAAGCCTCAGGAATTTTTACCGACTGTTCACACCGCCTTTGTTTTACATGATGGGTATGGAGAATGTCTCTTTCTGTTTGTTTAAAAATATTGATATAACGATCAATGGCTCTACAGAGGGGCAAAATATTTGCTTCAGCATGGGCACGCGCGTTGTTTTTTATGCCAAATACATTGCTACCAGAAAGCTTAGAAATAGATTGGGGAGAGGTGGTAATTTGATAGGTGAGCTGTTCTCCTTCAGTATGATTTTCATGGATCATCTCAATTCTTTCCTGCAAAATATGACGATTGCCATAAATGATTTGACACAAAGTTTCGATTTCTTTTCTTCTTGCTTGAATGGATGCGTTGTTTTTTATCCTTGTGGCAATTTCATTGCTGGTAAGGGGGGCTATTGTTTGTGCGGGGATAAGCACTTCTTGCTGGTTTTGAATTTTTGGTGCTGTAAAGGAGAGGGCGTCACCGATTTTTAATGTCTGTATTTGCTCTGGGGTGAGATCTTTTTTATTTCCCAAGATGAAAATCCCGTTGGCATCAAGCATGAAGCCATTGGGTCCACTGCCTCTGTAAAAGCCTTTATAGGTATGACCTTCTTTTGCTGTTGTAACAAGATGATGATGAATATTTTCAAACTCAATATGTTTCATATTATCCATGAATTCTTTTAAAATAAGTATTTTTTCTGGATTTGAGATATCCTCAAGCAGATGTTTCATCTCTTCCTTATCGTTATGTTTTAGCGATGCAATGCTGGCAAGATTCATGCGTTTTTCTGTTACAAGAGAAAAGTCGAGTGTGTGGCCAGCAACTTGCCCAAGTTTTTCAAAAAACGTCCGTTGCGTGCGTCCATTACCTTCTCTGAAGGGATGCGTATAGTTGAGCTGTATCAACATTTCAGTGACATGTTCAATAAATGTTTCGCGGGTTAAGCCTTTTAAACTATTCGTTTCAGCAAGTATTTTATCTAAATTTTCTAGTCCCTCTTGTATCTGTTTTGCTGAGGCAAAAGAAATCCCAGCTTTTTTCATCATTGGCATATAAGCAACGGTACCATCTTCAAATGTAAATGGTTTTTCGCGTGTTTGTCCGGCCCATTCAAAAGTATTTTTAAATAGGGTGTGATGAATATATTGGAGATATGTGGAAGTTAGTTTTTGCGGTGGCGCTTCTTGGCGTAGATGAATGATTGCTTTTGTTGTATCATGGGCACATTGCACTTTTAATTTTTTATAGTCGTTTATTCCATATTTATTTTTTAAGGTGATACTATTAGGGCAAAAGAAATTACGGTACATTGTCTTATTTTCTTCAGTTTGAGGCGATGAGGATAATTTCTCCTGTAAGGTGAGAGGGACGGTGTCCGTTTTTTTTGTACCAGTGTCCCAGTATGCCATTGCTTTTTTTGGGGGCTGTTTCATTCTTTCTTGATGATCAGAGCGTTTTTCCTTTGTCATTTGGACAGATATTGGATTATTTGTCGCTGTATTGCTGGTCTGTAAAATGTTTTTTTGGAAATCTTTTTGCATTTGCCTCATAGAGGAAGCAGATTGAGCAATTGGTTTGGTCATTTGTTCTTGCAAATTTTCGGGCATAACTTCAATGCTGTCATGTAAAGCATGAGGGGCACTCCATGGTGAAAAATGGGCTTTTTCTTTTTTCTTTGTTTGAATGGATGCGTTGTCTTTGCTCTTTTCAGTTATTTCATCGTTTGTGAGAACGGCTCTTTTTTTTCTGGAAGCAATGTTTTTTTCTGGGGTTTGAGTTTTGGGCGCTGTAAAGGAGAGGGCGTCACCGATTTTTAATGTCTGTATTTGCTCTGGGGTGAGATCTTTTTTATTTCCTAAGATGAAAGTCCCGTTGGCATCAAGCATGAAGCCATTGGGTCCACTGCCTCTGTAGGTACCATGATAGGTTTCTCCTTCTTTTGCGACGACAGTGAGATAATAATTTTTTTCATCCAATCCAAGCTTTCTCATAGAGTTGGTAAATTCTTGTAAAATGAGCAATTTTTCTGGATTTGAGATATCCTCAAGCAGATGCTTCATAGGCTCTGGATCGCCATGTTCCATGGCAGCGGCGCGGACAAAGTCTTTACGTTTTTTGCTCACAAGAGAAAAGTCTAGCTCATGTCCTGCTGCTTGAGCGAGTTTTTCAACAAACAGTCTCTTTGTGCGCCTATTGCCCTCTCTGAAAGGATGCAAGTGGTGCAAATCTATCATTATTCCAGCGGCTTGTTCAACGAATTCTTCGCGCGTTAAGCCTTGTAAATTATTCTTTTCAGAAAGCGTTTTATCTAACTTTTCTAGTCCCTTCTGTATTTTTCTGCCAATCGCAAAAGGTTTTGTAAATTCTTTTCTTTTCAAAATGGGCATAGAAGCAACAGTACCATCTTCAAATGTAAAAGGCTCTTCGCGTGTTTGTCCGGCCCATTCAAATGCACGGGAAAAGAGGCGTTGATGAAGGTATTTTAGATAAGAGGCATTAAACTGCTCTGGTAGAGGTTCTTGATGCAGTTTTATCATTTCTTTTTTTACATCATTAGAACAGCATTCTTTTAATATTTCTTTATCTTTGATGCGGTATTTATTTTTAAGCACTTTGCTATTGGGATAAAAGAAATTTTGCGATGCTTTATTGATTTGCTTAGAAATGGCTGCATTAATTACAGAGTGTTGTTCTTGCAATTTTTCCTGTGAGGAAGAGGCATAATGTTTAGTGTTTTCTTTCATGTATATTTCCTTTCAAATGTTAACATTATTTTTTGAAAGCTTTTTTTACATTTTTTGCCTTTAATTATTTTCATTGCGTTTTCTTCAAAGAAGAATGCCCATTTGAATGATTGAAAAAATTGACCTTATTCGCATGGAACAAAGTTAAAGTTTATAATTTTGAAGTATTATCGTGAAATTTTATCAATGAATTCTGTAAAAT
Organism: Bartonella sp. CB10SXKL; assembly: GCF_042195515.1. Taxonomy (NCBI): domain Bacteria; kingdom Pseudomonadati; phylum Pseudomonadota; class Alphaproteobacteria; order Hyphomicrobiales; family Bartonellaceae; genus Bartonella; species Bartonella sp. CB10SXKL. Next base: position 18,536 of record NZ_JBHION010000013.1, read on the forward strand.
AAAGGGGTGTCTTATTCAAAGTTTTCTGTATTTCACACACCGTCTTTGATGCAATCTTGGCAAGATAATTGCACCAAAGTTTTGGATAAAAAGCCAACAATTGTGAGATTTATCACGACAAAGCCATTGCTTTTGATGTTTCGGCTCTGCGCGGTCGAACTTGCGGCTGGTCTTCTTGTCTAGAAGTTTCTGTAACCTCTTTATGCCGCTTTGCTGTTGAGCGTTCAGGCAGCTTCAGGGGCTGCGATAAGCTTTGCTGCTTTTGTAATTTTTTATCGAAATCGGTAGGTGGTTGATAACGTTTTTGTTGTTCTTCCTGATGGTTTTGCACAATGGTTTCTCTTAACTGTTTTATTGTATCAGCATAGTCCTTAATGGCGGTACAAAGGGTAGGGATATTTTCTTCAGCGGCTTTGCGTGCTCCGTTTTTTATGCCAAGGGTTTTTCTACCAGCAAGTGGAGCAAAAGATGTAGAATCCTTTTTAATTTGAAATACAAGCTCTTCTCCCATCTCTGGAATTTTGTGCATATCTTCCATTCTATATTGTAAAATAAATGGATCATCATAAACAATTTGGCACCAATATTGGATCTCTCTTTGACCATATTGAACCGATGGATCTTGTTGAACTCTGCGGGCAATTTCCTGATTTGAGAGAGGCTTTATTTTCTTTTCTGAATTGAGCGAATTTTGTAAATGTTGATTTATTGGCTCTTTCTCTTGTGCTTGTCGCTGATGTTGTTGTTCCGTGTGAGAACCTTGTGAAATATTTTCACTTTTTGTATATTTTGAAGTATACATATAACCGTTAATAGCAGCACATAGGGTAGGAAGAGTTTCTTCAGCTTGTTTGCGCGCGTTATTTTTTATGCCGAGAACTTTTCTACCAGCAAGCTTAGAAATAGACTTAGGCTGTTCTGTAATATCCCATAAGAGCTGTTCTCCCATATTGGGGTTTTCTTTGATTGCTTCTATTCTTTCTTCTAAAATAAGCCTGTTGCCATAAACCTTTTCGCACAAAAATCGTATTTCTTCTTGATATGCTACGAGTAACAGCTCTCTTTCCATTGTATTAATAGATGATTTTTGTCCGTGAGACGGTTTTGGTTGTTCAATTGCTGTGTGTGGAGAGGCAGGTTTTGGGACGATAGTATCGCTTTGTTTTCTGTTTCCCATACGGAGCGGTTTTCTTGAAGGAGGGACGGCATATGTTCCACTGTCTTGTGATGATGAACTGCTTTGCTGTCTGACTTTCATATGTGATGGTGTTTTGGGTCTAACACTTGGGTCGTATGTTTCAGGATTTTGGATTTTTGTACCGTTTTGCACTCTGTCTCTCATGCGTGGCGATGTTTGCGAAGTAGGCGTTGCATAGAGGTGTTCTCTCTCTTGAACCGTTGTTTTGTTTTGTTCTCTATCTTTTGCACGTGGTGGTCTTTGTGGAGCTGCTTTTGTGTGCGGAGAGGAGTTTTCTTGGATTTGTGAGCTGGGGATTTTTGTGCCGGTTTGTGCTTTTTCCCTCATGCGTGGGGGTGTTTGCGAAGTAGGCGTTGCATAGAGGTGTTCTCTCTCTTGAGCTGTTGTTTTGTTTTGTTCTCTATCTTTTGCACGTGGTGGTCTTTGTGGAGGCGTTTTTGTGTGCGGAGAGGAGCGTTCTTGGATTTGTGAGCTGGGTTGTAGATTTTCTTTTGTGCGTGGGGGTTTGGGCGGAGCTACTTTTGTTTGGAGAGGAGGTATCTCTTGGGTTTTGGTGCTGGGGATTTTAGCGCTGGAGGGCATTGTGCTGGTTTGAGTGTTTGCTCTCATGCGGGGGGGGGGCGGTGGCGCAACCTTTGGGTGGTGTGATAAATTTTCTGGGCGTTTTTCTACAGTTGGTTTTGGCAAATTTTGAGAAACTTGGGAAGGAGGGGTTCTGGTGGGGGATTGTTCAGCCGGTTGTTGAAATTTTTCCATCATTTCGGTGATAAAAGGGGAGGGATTTCTTTTTTTCATGCATGTTCCTTTCAAACTCTTCCAATATTGTTTTTAAATACTATTTAAAAACGTACGTTGGTTTTTATTCTGTTTTATGCTTTTTTACTCGGTCTTTACGAGAGCAGATATGAAACTGAATGGTTTCACAAGATGGGGCTTTCTTGGCGCAAACACCCCTGTTCTGTGTTGCGCCAAGATGTTAGATTTAATGTGAAAACTTATGTCCTGTTTAGCTGGCAAAAGCCATCGCTTTTGGGGCGATAGTTTTGCGAGGACGAATATCTGTTTCTCTTTGTTGCGTAGAGGTTGTTGCTTCTTCATGCGTTACTATTGAAGGCTCGGGGCGTTGAGCAGACTGTGAGACGCTTTGTTGTTGATGCAAGTTTTGCGATCTCTCAGAAGATGCTTCATTGTGTTCTTGTTTTGTCTGCTCGGTTTGTGAAATGCTCTCTCTTACTTGTGTTACAGCCGTTGCATAATTGTCAGTGGCGTCAATGAGGTGAGAAAGACCAGCTTCAGCATGCCTGCGTGCTTGATTTTTAAAGCCACAAAAGTTACGACCAGCGTACTTGTGAAAAGATTGAGGATTTCCGACAAGTTGCTGTGCGAGTGCTTCTATTGTTTCAGGGTTTTGGAAAAGTGTTTCCACTTGTGATTGCAAAATGTTTTTGTTGCCAAAAACAACACCGCACCAATATTGGATTTGGGCATGGTGTCTTTTGACTTTTGAATGTTGGTGAATTTGGGTAGAAATTTCTACTTCTGAAAGCGTTGCTTTTTCACGTTGATCTGGTTTTTGTAGAAGTTTAGCGACGGCTTCTTTCCCCATAAAGCGTTCATAGTTTTTGAGTTCTTGCTCTGGAGATTGTAAGAGGTTCTCTCTTGCCTGTTTTACAGCTTCTGTATAACAATCAATGGTGATACTGAGAGTGGAATAACTCTCTTCCGCTTGTCTACGCACTCGATTTTTAAAGCCCAACGCGCTGGTGCCGGAAAGTTTAGCAATACTTTCAGGATAGGCTGCCATGCGCCATGAGAGCTCTTCTCCTGCAGCGGGATTTATTTGAATTTCCTGTATTTTTTCTTGCAAAATGTTTGGGTTACCATAGGCACTTGCGGATAAACGTTGGATTTCTTCTTGATAGGTTCGAACCAATGAATGGTGTGGAAGCAATAGAATGATTTCTTCCTCTGAGAGAACTCTTGTTGTCCTTTGGGTAACTTGTGAAGGAACTGTTGAGTGTGTCGTTTCAGTTTTTTGCTGCCTTTTGGTAGAGCTGCCTCTTGTTAACGAAGCTGTTGGATTTGTTGATGCATGTACAGTTTCTTCGCTTAAAAGAGATTGTCTTTCCTCATCTTCTTCCGGTATGGATGACAGTCTTTTGCTTTTTGAAGGCGTTTCTTTAGGAAGGGGGGCTGCGCCTGAGACCTCTGCCGCTGCTTGTTCATAGAGCTTTATAAGTTCTTGTATTGAAGAGGATGGAAAAGGATGAGGGTGGTTTTTTTTCATGCATGTTTCCTTTCAAAAATTGTTTTAGAAAACCTCTTTGGTGCATTCTTGCCTTTTATGCTTGGATCGCTTTGAGACAAAAGAAATATCGAGCTGAATGAGCTTCCAAAGATCTGCGCTATTTGCAATCAGCTTAATGGACATTTGTGTCTTTTATACAGTTTTTTTGTGAAATATTATCAATAAGTTATCAATAGTCGTCGTGAATTACAGGCGCCATTTTTAGGGCTATTTTTTGTAACATTCTAAAACAACTCTTGGCGCAATCGCGATGAAACGATTTGCGCCAAGAAACTCACTGAAAAAAAAGATTAAATGAAAAACAAAAACTATCTGTTTTTATGTTTATGCCCCCTTACATGGCATAAGCCATTCCTTTTTCTCCATGTCTTTGTCGTTGAGGGCTGTGCTCTGGACTATTTTGTTCTTGTCCTCTTGTGTGATGATGATGATAACGATGATGGTGTCTCTCAACTTGCTGAGAATTTTCTTGACGGCGTCTTTGTTCCGCTAGAGGGGTTTGCGATAGTCTTGTTGCTGCGTCTTGTACAGCTTTCGTATAACCATCAACGGCATCAACGAGCGATCTAAAACCATCTTCAGCTGCTTTGCGTGTTTGATTTTTTAAGCCAAGTGTGGAGCGGCCAGCAAGTTTATGTATAGATTCAGGATTTTCAGCAAGTTGATTTGAAAGGTCTTTTCCTTTAGTGGGATCTGTAAGTATTCCTTGCAAGTGCTGCTGGAAAATCGTATCATCGCCATAAACAATTTTACTCCAGTGTATGACTTCTTCTGCATGTGCTTGGACGTGTGGATTTTTTAAAAGCATGACACTTATTTGATCAGCTGTGAGGGAAGATGAAGGCTTTCCTCTTTGGTGCGGAGCAACCGTTGTATAGTCGGTTTCAGGATCTTCTGTCCTTTGATGTTTACCTCTTGAAGAAGGGGTAACGCTGCTCACTGATGCGTATGTAACTTCCTCTTCGCGTCTTGGGGGAGCAACCTTTGTGTAATCGGTTTCAGAACTTTCTCTTCCCCGATCAGGATGTCTCCCTCTTGAAGGAGAAACACTGCTAACAGTTGCGTATAGAACGTCTTCTTCTGGTTTTGGTCCGCGCTGGTTTCCTCTGTTTGGTTTATTAACTGTTGCATAGAGGGCTTCTGGATTTGCAGAAGGATGTGGATGATGTTTTTTCATACATATTTCCTTTCAATATTTTTAGAAAACCTCTTTGGTGCATTCCCCACTTTTAGTTTTGATAACTTTTATATAAAGGAAGATATCCAACCGAATGACCGCCAAAGATTCTGCGCTATTCAATATTGATATGTAATGAACATTTATGTCTTTTATACAGTTTTTTTATGAAATTTTATCAATAAGTTACAATAAATTACAGGATCTACTTTTAGAACTATTTTTTGTAACATTCTAAAACAACTCTTGGCGCAATCACGATAAAATGATTTGCGCCAAGAAACTCACTGAAAAAAATTACATGAAAAACAAAAACTATCTGTTTTTACGTTTATGTCCACTTACATGGCAAAAGCCATTCCTTTTTCTCCATGTCTTTGTCTTTGTGGGCTGTGCTCTGGACTATTTTGTTCTTGTCCTCTTGCATGACGATGATGATGGTGGTGTCTGTGTTCTGCTTCTCTTTCTGGACTTTCTTGTCTTTGACCTCTTTCTCTTTCATGCTCCCGTGTAAACTGTTTATGGAGCTTTTGTGCCGTATGTATATGCCTCTCAAGAGCTGAGCAAAGGGGAGAAAAACTCTCTTCAGCTTCTCTGCGGCTTGGAGACTTTACACCAAGTATTTTGTGACCTGCAAGCTTACCAGCGCTTTCAGGATTTTCTGCAAGGCCCCATAAGATTTGCTCTGCATTTTGAGGATCGTCAAGAATTTTAGCAAGGTGGTCATTCAAAGCATGTTCGTTACCATAAACAACTCTGCACCACTCTTGCGTTTCTCTCACACCATATTGAAAGTCTACGTTTTTTAAAAGCCTTGTTGTAACCACATCTTTTTGGGTTCTGGGAGGAGAGATTCTGCCTCCTCCAACGCCTTGATAGATGGGATTTTCTAGTTGTTCAGACTCTTGCCCGCCTTCAGCCCCCATGCCAACCGTTGTATAGACAGATTCGAGTGGTCTTTGGGGAGAGAGCTCACCACGTTCACCAAACTCAAGCTCTGCATAGAGATGTTCCGGTTCTTGGCGATGTCCTCCACCCTGTGCTCCTCCACCAATTGTGTCATAGGGTGTTTGCCAACCTTGCGCTTCCAAGTCCGTTATTTTATAGGGGTCTACGAGTCTGTTGGTGCGTCGCCCATCACTTGGTCTTCCACCAAGTCTGTCATAGGGATTTCCTAGTGGCTGTTGGGGAGCATAGATCGTTTCTGCTGGTTGTTGAAGTGTGTATTGTTGTTGGTTGCGCTGTTCTTTGGGTGGTTTATTAACCTTTGCGTAGAGGTCTTCTACATTAGGAGATCCTAGGTTTTGTTGGTCAAGTGGCTTTTTGGGAGCAAAGACCGTTTCTGGTGGTTGTTGAAGTGTGTATTGTTGTTGGTTGCGCTGTTCTTTGGGTGGTTTATTAACCTTTGCGTAGAGGTCTTCTACATTAGGAGATCCTAGGTTTTGTTGGTCAAGTGGCTTTTTGGGAGCAAAGACCGTTTCTGGTGGTTGTTGAAGTGTATAGTGTTGTGGGTTGCGCTGTTCTTTGGGTGGTTTATTAACCTTGGCGTAGAGGGGGTCTTGGCTCTGGGGTTGTGGGTTCTGGGGGGCTGGTTGTGGGTGACTTTTTTTCATGGCTGTTTCCTTTCAATATTTTTAGAAAACCTCTTTGGCGCATTCCCCATTTTTTGATAACAACTTTAGGATAAGGTAAGATATCAAATTAAATGACCTCCAAAGATTTCGCGCTATTCATATTGATATATAGTGGACATTTATGTCTTTTATACAGTTTTTTTATGAAATATTATCAATAAGTTACATCAAATTACAGGATTCATTTTTAGGACTATTTTTTGTACCATTTTAAAACAATTGGTGAGCGTAATGGAGATAAAATGATTTGCGTTAAGAGTTAGTTGGAAGGTAAAAGTTCACGCTTTTTAGCCGGTAAGAGCAAGCGATGAAGAGCGACTAACTTTCAAGCTGCGGGCTTGACATTGTGCTTCTTGGGTGTTCTTTACAGTATTCGCAATTTCTTTTGCTTTGCTTTCCGATGTCCCAAGGAGGCACGCTAGTCTGGTATGATCTTTTTCTTGTATGGCTTTACGCTCTTCTGAGGATAGACGATTGTGTAGTTGGCGCGAAAAGTGATGGAGTTCTTGTCGTAGTGTTGGAGAATGCAATAAAGCTTCCTTTTGTTGTTCTCTTGGTAAGGTAAAAAGGTTTTGTAAATTTTTTCCAGGTGTTTCGACAGTGTGACTCAGTCGATTTTGTTCTCTTTGATGTTGCTCTAAAATTTCTTCTTTTGTTTGTTGTGTTATTGTGGCATAATTTTTAAGGGCTTGGCTGAGTTGTGGAGCAGTTTGTTCCGCCAGTCTGCGATTTGGGCTTTTCATGTCAAGTATTTTTCTCCCTGCAAGTTTAGAAATTGATTGAGGGTTTTGTAAAATTTCATCAGCAAATTGATTTCCTAAGCTTGGATCAGCCGTTAAGATATCTATTTTTGTATTTAAGGCGTGGATTTTACCATAAACGAGTTTTGATAAATTTTTGATTTCTTTTCGGCATGCTTCAACATAAGCGTCATTTGAAATCTTTGTGAATAACTCTTCATGGGTGAGAGATTCTAATGTTTCTTTTGGGATCAATATTTCTTTTACATTTTGAACGTTGGTTTTTTGAAAGCAGAGGCGAGTACCGTTTTGTAATGTTTTGACGAGTTCTGGGGGGAGATCATCTTTGTGGCCGACTACGAAAGCACCCTCTACTTCCATGACAAAACCTTCTGCTGAAAAACCTCTAAAGACGCCTTCGTAGGTTACATCTTCTTTTGTTGCAACAACAACACGATTGTTAATTTCATCCAGTCCCGCGTTTCTCATTTGGGAGATGAATTCTTTTAAAACAAGGGATTTTTGCGGATGTGTGATATCTTCAAAAAGATCTTTCATCGGTTGGGGATTGCCATATTGCACGGCTTCAATACAAGCTGCTGTCATGCGTCCTTTTGTGATGAAAGAAAAGTCAATGGTATGTCCTGCGGCTTGTCCAAGTTTTTCCATAAACATTCGATTGACGCGCCCATTCCCTTTTCTGAAAGGATGTGCGTGCTCGAGCGCCATAAAAACTTCTGCGGCATTTTCAGCAAATTCTTGGCGCGATAAACCTTTTAAATTGTTCTTCTCATTAAGTGTTTTTTCGAGTTGTTTTAGTTCTTTTTGAATCTGCGGTCCGATAGCAAAAGGAACTTCATAACCTTTGGGACGCATCGCCGGCATATGGGCAGTGGTGCCGTCTTCAAATGTAAAGGATGTATCGCGGGTTTTTCCAGCCCATTCAAAAGTTCTGTGGAAGAGGCTCCAGTGGATTAGTTTTAGATAGGAAACATCAAATTTTTGTGGAAGTGGTTCGTGGCGAAAATTGACGGCTTCTCTGGCGGTATCATGAGCACAGCGTTCATACAGTTTTTTGGGGTCTTTTATGCCATATTTATTTTTGAGTGTTGGGGTACCTTTATATAGATAATTTTGCTCTAACATATAATCTCTCCTAAGTAGGTAGGGTGGTGGTTGATGAGCGTCTTAAACGCTGCATGTGAAAAATTCCCCTTCGCGTATTCTTTTGAGATTTTGGTAGTTATGAGAGAAAGCACTTTTCCCTCCAGTGTATGGATAGTTGTAGCAATCGTTTTGTGATGCTTTTGAAAGGTTTTTGGTGTAAGAGGTGCAAAATGTTCTGTTATGATTGTTTTCATGCCTATTTTCTTTTTTCATTTATTTTTGAAAAGTTTTTCTGATGGTTCCTTTGTTTATTACCTTGTGCTGTAAAATACTGGTATTGAGGGCCTTGATATGAATCCCATGAGTAGTTAGAAAATGAATTTTCTACAAATTGACTTTGGGTAAAATCTTCGTTCTTTGAGGTGTAAGGAAGAGGTCAAAAAGAAAAATGTTGCTTAAAATTGTTGTTTTTTTCCTTTAACAAAGTTGTTTGCAAGAGCGCTTTGATGAGGGGCGTGGATATGGCGGGTGCGATCGCTCTTGGTTAGCGGATGGTGCTGGTACTTTTTATACACAGTACTCAGATTGGTGAATCTATGGGTAAAAGCAGTTATCAAGAATTTTTCTCCATTATGTTTTTCTTACTGCTCCATATGAATATCTTGCCATACGAACATCTTGTTTGTGTATTTTTGCAACAAAATGTTTTTTATTTTGTATTGTTGCTCTTATTGTATTGCGCTGTTCTAAGATCCATAAGAGAGAAAACTCTTTCTTTGGTTGGGAGAAAAGCCTTTTTCAGCGCTTTATCATTAAAATAGAACACTTTATGATATCGTAAAGGGGGAAAAGCTTGTATAAGAATGATTTATTCATTTTGATGTATATCTTAAATGTTTTTTGGGAAAAATCGATGTTCTTGAGTGTGGGTGTTTTGAGAGTTCTTGTCTCAAAGATCAATCTTTTGTTTTTCTTAAGTCTTGATATTGGGGATTAGCGTTGTGAAATGTTTTTGGTTGTTTGTAGGAGATAAATTATACACAAAAAGCTTTGTAGGAATGTATTTGCAGACTTTCCCAAGTGGAGATGTTGGTTTAGTTATAGGTGATTTGAGGGGGTGGTATTTTTATAAAGATGATGGGCGCTGGTAAAACGATACACAAAATACAAAAAGGAAAAAACACGGATTTTTTTATCATGTTTTCCTTATATGTGTGAGGAAGCGTTCAAAAACTTTTTGTTAACGGGTTTTTAAAAAATAGAAATCTATGTTGTTTTTGTGGTTGTTCTTTTCATAGTCAAGATCTCATAATAGGAGGTTAGTTTTTCTTTTGTGGGGCAAAGCGGTTTTTTGCAGCTGCGGCTAACATTTCTTTTCTTCTGAAATAAATGGCGCGACCACATCGCAAAGGGGGGTGTCCTTGCATAAGAATAATTTGTTCATCTTGACGCATTTCTTGAATAACTTCATGGGGTAAAATCAGGGCTCTTTGTTGGTAATTGACGTTGTATGAACTCTTTCCTAAGGATAAGCCTCTTGATTTGCTTGTTCCGGTGACTTCAACGGTCATTTGTCCACAGCGTTCTGAAATGTCTTTGGCTGTTTGGAGGTCTTTAATGGCAGCATAGCTGACAAAAGAGCAGCTTTCAAACCATGAGCGTGCTCCGGCTTCTCCAAAGTGATTGACCAACTGACCAGAGGATTGATAAAAAAGCATTAAGGATGTACCGTATTTACGTCCACGATCGCGTGCTTCTTCTAAAATATTCATATAGCCTAGAAGATCAACTTCATCTAAGACAAATAAAACACGCTTTTTATAGTTACCGTCTGCTGTAACCATGGCATTGAGAAAGGCGCCAATAATTACACGTCCAATAGCTGGATAACTGTTTAAAATGCTTGCGGGGAGATTGAGAAAAACATCTGTATTGCCATTTGCAATATCTGAGGAAAAAAAATCATCTCCGCAGACAAGATCTGCGTAATTGGACAAAGAAAGCCATTGGGTATCTTTTGAGGCGGTTGTATAGACTCCTGAAAAGGTTTGTTCTGCCATTTCTGTAAAAATACCAACCATTTCACGAATAAAAGGAGAAGGTGTTGTTTCTTGAATCATGCGTAATTGATTAACAACAGCTGTTTCTGATTGAGAGAGAATGCCACGCAATGTTTTTAAATTGCGCTCGCTGTCTTCATATTCATCAGAAAATACAACGTGAGCAAGAAGAGCTGTTAATAAATTATGGGCTTGTGTCGAGAAATATTCTGCTGAAGAATTGTCTGATTTTTTATCTGTAAGGAGCAACTTGGAAAAGCTTACAATATTCGCTTCGCGTTGTGTGCGTGGTACGCTGTCGTCTAAAAGCCAATCGATGACATTAAAATTTTTTGTTAAAAATGAATTGGGATCGAGAACAATGACATTTCTATTCCCCATCTTTTGACGCGCAAATTTGACCATTGGGGCAACTTCTGTTGAAGGATCAAGACAAACAATAGACCCTGGATAGGTTAAACACGTAGGAACTACTGTACTTGTGGTTTTATAGCCACCAGAACCAGCAAAAAAGATCATATGAGTTGAACCAAAATCAAGATTAAAGGTTAGCAAAGGGGCTGTTCCACCCTTTCCCCATGTTGTTTTATTGCCAGGCGCAAAGGGAATTTTGCACACATTATCTTGATCAACACGGTATCTTTCACCCACAACAATTTGCCCATTGGCAGGAAAGATTTTTGCTGCCTCTCTTAAATTCATCCAAGAGGCCTCACCAAAAACACCTTTTTTTGCACGCTTGACCTTATTTTTAGGTGGAGAGGTTGTTATGAATTGAATGATGGAAAGAAAACCACCAATGATGATGCCAAAGACAACCATGGGGTCCATGAATTGAAGCGCATAGCTCCACGTTATTCCTTGTTGGCCAACATAGGGACTTAAACGTTTTATTTCACCACCAATATAGTAAAGAGCGGTTGTTCCAAAAAAAACAACGGAGACAAAAGTGATTATTTTACGTAAGTGCAGTTTTTGCGACAGACTATACAACAATGAAACAGCAGCCGTTAGTGCTAAGACTAATAAAGGCTCAGAACGAAGAGTCCAATAAATTTGATCGCTCTTTAGTCCATTTGTTATTAACAGTAAAAAATGAGGGACAAGGAATATCGTTAAAGCACCTAAAGCGATTGGTGTTAAAATAAGTACCATTTGTGTTTTGGTATATTTCATTGTATTTTACTCTCAATTCTATCAGAATATGTTGCGAAATGCTCTTTTTCAGGTACGTGATATTAACTCTCATCTCTTTTTGCAAAGGTGCAGATAACGCCAAACAGTTTTCGTTTATGAGCCTTTCTCATCAAGGAGGAAGGTTTTATCCATTCTTAGCAGGCCATAGCGAATGCTTTGGAATGGCGCATTGTGCATATTTGTGCTTGCTGATGTACTTCTTTGGTTTGCTTAATAATTTGTGTAATTTGTTTGGCTTTATTTTCTGATACGCCAATGCTTTGAGCCAGTGTTTCATAATCATTATTTTGAACTGCTTTATGTTCATTTGGTGAAAGACGGGTGTTGATCTTTTTTACAAAGTTGCTGAGCTCTTTTTGACATAAAGAATTTTTTGCTAAAGCTTCTTGCTGTAATTCTTTTGGCAAGGCGAGGAGATCTTGCAAGCTTTGACTTGGCATTTCTATTGTTTTTGCAAGGCGACTTTGTTCTGTTGCATGTTCTTGCGTGATTTCCTTTTCAGCATATTTTACAGCATACGCGAAATTTGCAACGGCAGTACAGAGCATACCAATATGATTTTTAGCGTTTGCACGTGCCTGATTTTGTAGTCCACATAAACTGAAACCTGCAAGACGAGAAACAGAGCTCGGTGCCCTTTCAATCTTGTTGGCGAGCTGTTGGCCTAAGCTTGGATTTTTGATGATTTCTACCATCTGTTTGTCTAATGTTTTTGTATTACCATAAACAATTTTTGACAGTTTCTGGACCTGTTTTAGGCTTACGTGGACACAGGCATCTTCTGCAACCATTTGGGCCGTTTCATTTTTTGTCAAAGGGGCTAATTTCTCTTCTGGAATAAGAATGCTTTCAAGCTCTTTTGTTTCGGGAACGGTAAAGGTAAATTTATCACCGGGTTTTAATGTTTTGAGTTGTTCTGGTGTGAGATGTTCTTTATTGCCGATAATGTAAGCTCCTTTTACATTGCAGGCAAAGCTGTTAAGACCAGCACCTCTATAGGTGCCCGTGTAGGTTTCACCTTCCTTTGTGACCATAACAGGGCGATCATTCACACTACGCCCAAGTTCTTTCGTGTTGCTCATGAATTCCTTTAAAAGAGGTATTTTATTGGGATTAGAGATATCGTCAAACAGATGTTGCATTGGTTCTAGATTGTCATTTTGTATTGCTGCAACACTAGCAACCAACATGCGTTCTTTTGTAACCAGTGAAAAATCAAGCTGATGCCCTGCGGCTTTGGCAAGATTTTCAAAAAAGATCCGTTGTGTACGTCCGTTGCCTTCTCTAAAGGGGTGTGTATAGTTGAGAGAGGCAAATATTTTGGCTGCTTCATAAGCAAATTCTTTGCATGATAAATCCTGCAAATTATTTTTTTCGGCAAGCGTTTGATCTAATTTTTGTAAACCTTCTTGTAATTCGCTACCGACTGCAAAATTTGTTATTTTTTTCATTACTGGAGCGACGGCAGTAGTACCATCTTCAAATGTAAAGGGAACATTGCGGGTTTGTCCAGCCCATTCAAAGGTATTTTCAAATAGACATTGATGAATAAGGCATAGATAGGAGCTATCAAACTTTTCTGGTAAGGGGGCTTCACGCAGATTAACCATCGCTTTTGCTGAATCATGCGCACATCTTGCCGTAAAAGCGTCAAGGTTTGTTATTCCATATTTATTTTTTAATGTTTTGCTTTTAGGATACATATAATGTTCAGGGGAAGGCACTGTGGATGTCACATCTGTTTTTTTTAATTTTTCTTTTGGCATTGTAGCTTCCTTATAATGTCGTGTTGTCCATAAGAGTATTAAATTCCTCGAGTGAAATATTCCCCTTTGCGTATTCTTCTAAAATTTTCAACGTTTTGGAATGAAGCGCTATTCCCTCTATTGCATGGGTGCTGATGGCTGCTTCAACGGCTTCACGGCGTTTTTTCAATTCTTCTTCTGTCATCGATAAAAGATTTTCTCTGTTTTCTGTTTCTTTGGTTTTCACGCATTTTTCCTTTTATTTGCAATCGTTTCTTTAAAAGAGCCTTTGGCAGCCGGTGTGATCTTCCTTTAGTCCCCTCCAAAGATGTTTCGTTGTTTGAAGGGATCGTAATAAATTTCTGTGACTTTAAATTTTCCTTCAATCCGTTTGCATTGGATGATGATATCAATCATTGAAATCAACAGTCCTCGAATATCATCACGCTCTAAATCACCACCGCCTTCACTTTCTTTGACCAAAAGGGTCATCTGCTCAAAGGCTGCAAGGGCTGTTGAGGCATGAACCGTTGTAATGGAGCCTGGATGACCTGAATTGACATTGCGGATATAATAAAAGGCTGTACCATCTCGAAGTTCTTGCAAAAGAATACGATCAGGACGCATCCGTAAAGATGATTCAAGCAACTCTTTGGGGCCAACGGAGGCTAAGCCTTGTCCATCTTTTGAATAGAACATTGAGACATGGTTAGGGTGTGGTATCACCAATTCTTGTGTGTCTTCGATGGTGATAATACGCTCTTCTTGAGGGATTTTTGCGATTAATGCTTTTGATAATGTTGTTTTACCCGAACCGGTTTTTCCCGCAATTAAAATATTTTTTTGGCATTCTACAGCTTGATTTAAAAAGGAGACAAAGTCTTTATTACAGTAGGCATGAGCTAAGTTATGCTCGATGATTTTGAGTTCGTTAAAACGAGAATGATAGTCATGCAAGGGCGTGAAAGATACCCGTTCACATAGCGAGAAGAGGCCCTTATTTGCGAGCTCTTCGAGAGAAAAACTCTGCGATGACGGTTTACGAATTGTCATACTAATCGTGTCTTTTTCGACAGCGGGCGGAATGACAATTTGAATACGCTCATTGCCTGGTAGCGTTGCAGATAATATTGGGTTTTTGTCCGATATGTTTTGCTTGGAATAGGATGCGACAACTTTCGCAATCCCCATAAGCTCATTAAAAGAGAGAGCCGGAGCTTCTATTGTTTTCCATCCATCAAACCCTTCAGTCATTATTTGATAGGGACGATTGATAACAATTTCAAAGAGACTATCATCTTTCAAAAAAGTACTGATGGGTTCAAGTTTTGTGAGAACAATCGCAACGGTTTCATCGCTCATGGTATGTAAGTTTGAGTTCATTCTAAAGTTACCGCCGAATTTTTGTAAAAGTTTCTTGAAACAGCTCGATTGATAATCTGTTTTTTGTTTTCGATGACTTTCAATTTATAAACGCTGGAAAAATCTAAATCGCGGGCAACAAAGATATTCACCATTTCCCCTTGGTTTTTGGATAATGTTGGAGGAATATTGGCGTAATTTTCTACGAGAATGTTTGCGATGTTTTGTCCTGAAGAGACTGTTTCAGTTTCTTCTTTTTCCTGTTTTTTTGATAAACGTTTATTGGCATAGTGTGTTACATCTTTTATTAGTGATACAAGAAGCGCAGACCCAATCCTCTCAAGCCAATGGTTATCAATATCTCCATCCATACCAGAACGCCCTAAAGCATCCGTTGCCGGTGAAGCTAAGGATATAATGATACCATTGGGGGTTTTTGCTCTATTCCATAGTACAAAGAGACGTGTTTGGCCTTTTTTCAATCCGGCGCGATATTCACCAACAATTTGGGTGCCTTTATCAAGAAGGACAACACGACCATTGTCTGATAAGATATCTCTGGAAACAATACAACTGGCAAAACCTTGTTGATCACTGTTGATGGCTGTTTCTAAAATACAAGGGATAGACGTTCCCATCGCGATGATGTAGTTTCGATTGCCAAGGGTTGAAGCACGAATACCTTCAAGCACTGTGGGTTTAAGAAGATGATTAAAACGTTGTGTTATTTCATCAGGTTTGCTTTCAAGTTGGTGAGGCAAAACACCATTATTTGTTTGTGAATTTATTTTGCCTTGTTGTGTACTTGCATAAGCTAATACAGGAGCACGTTGTGCTGCTTCCAGCAGTGAGTTATCAGAATTTAATTGATTGATGTTTGGTGTTGGTAGCTCGACTTTTGGTAATAGAGCGTTATTTCGTTGAGGCTGTTCAAAGGGGGGAGGGGTAGGCTTTGCAGGGCGAAAAAGCTCTGTTTGTTTTATAACGTTTCCTTCTTTTGAAGATTCAATTGGTTGTTTTTTGTCTGTAACAAGTGTTGAATAGGCTAAATAAAGACAGACACTGAAAAGAATAATAAGAGCAATAGCTTTCCCCACATTGTTCTGTTGACTTTTCCCTTGAGCATTTTTTATTGTATCGCGATCATTAATGCTTTTTTCATCCACGGTGTTATTCATGGCTGCTTCCTAGGTTCATTTTACGTTGTACAGATGGTGATGTCGTACCTGTTTCAGGATTAATTCCTTCTGGTACGAACCTTTTATTAAAGATGCACAATACTTCATTCCCACGTCGTAACGTGAATTGTGCACCTGTTGCATGAACAATAACTTTGTTGCCTTTAATCGATTTGGGAATAAGCGCTTCTTGCCCATCAGGCGATACAATGTAAATGGCAGGGATTTCAATGTTGCCTAAAAAGATAAAGGTTGTTGTTTTCCCATTATCATAGACAGAAGCGGGTTCAATAAGGGAAGAGCCTTGGGCTTCATAAGCCCAATTGCGTGGTCCAAAATCTTCATGGATATTTAAAATATCATTGACAAAGTTTTCTTCACGTTGTTTTTCTTTTTCTGCTTCGGCTAATTTCTTACGTAATGCTTCATCTTCTGGGTAACGAAACTTTACCAAGAAATACGTCTCATTGCCGGCTGAAACATCACCTTCACGGACTTGTAGCTCGAATTGATAAGAGCGTTGTGTTCCATCTTGGCGGCTTGTGACAATTTGTAAATTGGTCACAGGTTGGACTTCACGTGGTTTGAGAAAAACAAAGTGTCCAGCCGGAGCAACTTGCCAAGCAACCGAATTTCCAATTCCTACATAGGTTACTTCTTCATCAACGGCAAATTCTAGTTGAACCGAAGAGCGAATGGAGCCAATGATTTGTACGACGTTGTAGGGGTCATAATTGACAAATCTGATGCGGTTATCTTTACGTGCACTGACAGGCGCTGTTTCTGCAAGTGAGAGAACTGTGTGAAAGCTGAAAGTGATCGTAAAAATTAAAGAGATTGTTTGTAAAAGTCTGATCATTTTATCACCTCTGGATCAGATCTATATTCCGATACTTGAAAACCAAGAGGGTTGATAAGACGATCAGACGTTGAAATGTGTGCGTTCACGTAGGAAAAATTTAAGATTGAAATCCAATGGGAAATATTTTCTTTTTCATTAAAGTCTCTGATCGTTTTATAGTAACGAACTTGGATAAGATCTTTGCTTATAAAAGAGATTGATTTGATTGTGACCGTAGCAATCATGTTATGATAAATATTTTGCGGACTTTCTGGATTATTGCCCGCGTACCATTTTGCAAAACGGTTTTGTTCTTTTGGAGAAGATAAAAGAGAAACTAAGCGAAAATTGTTTTCTGCTTCGGATGCTTGAAAACCTTCACGAGCACGAACATATTGGCTGGCAAAATAACGCGTTATCGCTTCATCATAGTCGTTAGGGGATTCTTTTAGGGCGCTTACAGTATCAATAATGCCTGTTGAGTTATCAACGCGGATAACAAAAGGCTCTACTGTTTTCAAAGGCGTCAAAGCTGCGACAGCTAAAGCCAGCGCAATCGTCATCAATCCCAAAAGCACTGTTAAAGCCATGGAAATTTTCATCCGCACGCGCATGCTATGCATGCGATCAATGTCAAATGAGCGCGCTTCTTTTATATATTCTTCAAGGGCATCACTTTTCACGCATAACCTCCACTTTTTTATCAGATCGTGCTTCATGAATAACCGGCTTTAATAAAGCTGAATTGAGTGCCAAATTGGCTGTTACCTTTTCACTTTCCAAAGTATTGAGAATGATGGGAGTGGTAACAGGCTTTACGCTCTTTTCTGAGTGGACAACGTTTTTATTGTCCCAATTCCACTTATCTTTATTTAAAGCACGTGTATGTTTGCCATTACAGCGTGGTGGTTTTTTAGGGCCACTCAAAGAGGCACAACCAGTAAGAGCGATTGTTAGGACCATAACAAAAGTTATTTTTCGTTTCATTTTTTGAACTCACAAATATCTTGGAATACAATGCATGAGAGCCTTTATTCTGAACATTTTTACAAATTTATATGATGCAAGATTTTGATTGGTTTTGTTGTAAGACCCAAGATGCTAGATCTTTCATGGAAAAAGATCATGGTGCGTGCGCCAAAGGGCGCACGCAAGGCAAAAACAAAAATGCTTATTCTTTTAAAGAGGTGCTTTATCTTAAAATCGACCACGACCACCTCCGGATCTTCCTGCTTTTGCCGCCGCACCTGCCGCACCTTTACCGGCAGCTCCTGAGATTTGTAAAGTGGCACTTTTTATTGCATTCCCACTCGCTCTTGCACTATTGGCAAGCATTGTGAAAACCTGTCCTCCTGAAGAGACAGCAGTGTTAAAGTATGGTCCGCCAGAGGCCAGCGCTGTTGCAATACCGGGAAGCGCACGGAAGATAATAACCCCTATGATCGAAATGACGATGACAGGGGGGAAAAGAACATAGATTGATTCATATGAAACTTTGAGAACCTGTAGGATAACTTGACATATAATGGTTCCAAGCATGATCACGAGAACTTGTAAAATGGTAAAATTGATCAAAGTTGTAATCCATGCATCGGAGTATTTTCGCGTTGCATTGAACAAATACAAACTAATGAATAGAGGACCAAGACCTATAATCATGACGAGTGCAACTTGTGCAAACATTTGCACAATAAAACCACCTATACAAAAAAGAATAACCGCGAGAAGCATGATAGAACCAAGAAGACCCACAATGATCTTTTCAAAAAACCAAGCATTGTATAAGACTTCTTGATAGCGCGAACTTGCCTTTAACAAAATATAATCAAAAACATTGGAGCTTGCAGGATTGCTGTTAAGCGCATTCCCAATAGCGTTGGATAAATCTTTGAAGAAAATATCCTTGACGTAAGTATTAAATGTATCCGCATTCGTTGCCATTGTTGTAACAACAACGATTTTAACAACATTATTGAGAAGACTATGCATGGAAAGCGCAACGCGACCTGTCATAACATTATAGCCATAAAGAAAGATAAAAATGATTGCAGCGAGATTTAAGGGCGCTGAAATAGCAGAAGATAGCCCACTCACCGTTGTGTCCATCACATTATCTAAGGGTTTTAAAATATACCCAGAAACGCTTTCAAAGGGAGAAAAACTAAAGTCTGACATTTGTATTCGTACTTTCAAGTTTTTCTTTTAATTGTTTTTCTTTTTCTTTTAATTGTGCCTCAAGATGTTTATGCTTTTGTTGTTCCTTTTCTTCACGTAATTCATCTTTTGTTTTCGTATCTCTTGCTTGAATCATATCGAGAGACTGAAGTTTTAAAGAACTTACTTGAAGATCTGCTTGAAGAAGAGAAAGCTTTACTTGAATCTCTTGTTGAAGGGCTTGCAATTCTTCTGGTTTTTTTTCTGGTTTTGATTTAATATTTTCAAGCTGTTGACTTATTTCTTTAATTTTTTTTGCAGTATCTGTTGCAGTCTTATAAATGGTTTCAGCTGTTTCTGATTTTGCAGTATTTAATTTTTGTGTGTTCTCGAGTGCTTGTTTATAATATTCCTCCGCATCGGGTGTCGTTTGTGATATTGCATGAGAAATAAAAGAAAAAGATAACAGTGTAACTAAGCCATATTTTTTCATTGATTTTTTCTCCTTTGATAAAATATGGGCAGCCATTTGTCAGGGTCAGCTCCATATTCGTTGATAATTTCATTCATGAGTTCAATGTTTTTTGTTGTGCCGCTTAAAACGGCGATCTCATCATTCATTCCACGTAAGTTAAGTTCTGCAACAACGGAACTTTGCCCCTGTTTGACGAGAAAACGACGGGATTCTCTGCTTAATTCTGACTGTATCAGTTCAAATTCACGCTCAGTAAGTTTGAAAGCTTCGACATAATCATTATAATTTGCTTTTTGATTTGGAAAAAATATTTGAGTGGGGCACTGCTCAATAATTGTGTGCGCGATTGTTGAGTTCAAAGCATCTTTAGGGCTTTGTGTTGCAAAGAGCATCATGCCATTTTGTTTACGGATTGTTTTTAGCCGATCTTGAGCAAAAGCTTTGAATGAATCATCTTCCAAAGCTTTCCAGAATTCATCAACGACAATAATGATGCGCCGCCCATCAATCAAATCAAGAATGCGGTGAAAGAGATACATCATTAAGGGACGCCGAATTTCTTCATTGTCTAAGAAATCGGTCATGTCATATCCAATGAATTGCGCATTTAAATTGAGATCATCTTGATCATTATCAAAAACCCATCCTAAATCATTGCCTCTAATCCAGCGTTGCAGCCGTATGGCAATCCCTTCTTTGGATGTGTTGTCAAAAAACAGTTGAAGTGCACCAAGAGAGCGCTGGGTTGGGGGTAAGTTTTCTAAGGAATCAATAGCTTTGGCGATATCTTGTCGCTCTTCTTCTGTTACGATTTGCCCTTCAGCGCTTACCAGCTTTAAGATCCAATTACGAAGAAAGATTTTATTTTTTTCGGTGTATTCCATGCCCTTTAAGGGAGCAATACCCGTGGGCTGCCCATTTTTTAAAGGTTTGTATTTCCCTCCTCCAGCCCGTACAAAAATCTCTGCTCCTTGATCTTTATCAAAAAAAACCATTGTTGGATTGTGTTTTTGTAATTGTGCAAGAAGAAAATTAACAATCACTGTTTTACCGGATCCCGATGGACCACAAACAAACGTGTTTCCAAGATCGCCATAATGAAAATTAAAATAGTAAGGTGAACCAGCCTGTGTTTTTAGCAATGCGACAGCAGCTCCCCAAACATTATCGTTCAGTTTGCCAACGGGAAAAGAATGGAAAGGCGATAAAGCGGCAAAGTTTCTGCTAGTAATGGCGCCTGAACGCGCCCGATAGCTAAAGTTTCCAGGAAGCTGTGCCCACCATGCTGCTTCCAATCCTAAATCTTCTCTGGCAATCACCGCTCCTCCATTGGTTAAATGGGAACGTGCTTTTGATAAGTTTTCAGACAATATTTTGGGATGATCAGCAAAAACAGCTAAAGAAATGTGGTGTTCTCCCAAAACAAAACGGTTTGATTCTAAATCATCTAGCGCTTCATCTAGTGCATCGATTTGTGAGCTAGCACGATCAGCTGCATTGATCATTTGATTTTGTTTGCGGCTCATAATCGCACTGGCGGCTGCCTTACTTTTAAAGACAAAGGATTGTGTTAAAATGAATTCAAATGGCACCGTAAGCAGACCATCAGTCATACCTGGGCGTGTTTTAGAAGGATACTCTTTCCATCCAAACATGCCCACAAAGCGTTCATTGCTTTCATGGCGAATTTCGATAATTTCTTTCCCAAAAATAACACGATCTGAGTAAATTGTTGAAGCAATAGTTCCAAATGTGAGAGGAATACGCTCACGTCTTCCCCCTACCAGCTGGTGGAGAAATTCACTTTGTTCGGAAAATAAAAGTCCTTCATGTTCATAGATTGATAGCAGACGGACTTCATATTCTTCCAAACCTTGCATAAGATCTTGACTTAACTCTTCGAGTTTACGAATAGCTTCCTCATCGGGTTCAGATTGTGTTTTCTTCGCTTTGCTCAAGCGCTGAAAAAATGAAACCAGCTTTTCTGTTTTATCCGCTGCCGGATTCCAAAGCAGTGAAATAAACAAATCATTTCTATACAGTTCTTGTGAAACCATTTTCTTTTTATATTTTTCATCTAATGTTGTTGCAAAAGATGAAAGAAAATGACCTTCTGGGTATATCGTTTCACGGCGGCGGATGATGTGAGAATATAAAGCAAGCCGTTCGTCTGCGATATTTTTTAAAAGGGTGTTTAATTGGTTGTGTAAAGAATTTAATTGATCAATATCCGCAGTGTCAAAATTTATACCCTCAACAGCCAACACAACCATTAAACAACGTGAATTTAAAGCAACGACATGTTGGTTGATGTAGCGTATATAGGGAATATATTCTTCAGGCAAAGTTTCCCGTTTCATTATTGACATCTGTTTCACCGGCTTCGTTCCTTCAGCTTAGTTCCTTATAAGTGCGGATAAGGCGTAAAGGGGAGGTCGAACCTCCTCCCCATCTGTTGAGGTTTTTTTGTTTTCCTCGGGTATTGAGCCATGCAAATAATACGCGAAATTGGTTGTGATCATACTTTGTCACTTCTCGCAAAATAAAGTGTATCCCAATCCCAAGACCAAACATGGTAAAATCACTGGTCAAAATGAAAAGAATGGATGTCGCCATGACATTAAGCGCCATCGCTTCCATTGTAACACCAGCAAACATGGCTGGGCGCGTACAGGCAAGGAAAAGAGTATCTTCGTTCATTTATGTTGTGCCCGCTAATTTACCAACGAGAGCAGGGGCACCAAAAACAATAGCAATCCCCAGAACACAGTAAGCTGCTTTGCGTAAGTCAATAAAGCCGTACATCCAACCAATCCCCACAGCAGCAACACATATAATTGCAATAAGCTTTGCCGTTGCACCCGTCATCATTGCGACAATGTTGCCTAAAACACCATCAAGATTCCCGAAACCACCTCCACTAGCAGCAGGAGCAGCATAAGAAAGATCAGATACAAAAACTGCCGTAAAAAGCAGCATGGTCACGATAAAAATGATGTTTTGGAATCTATTATCTGTCATTTTACCTCTCTTTAACAAATAATATTTGTTCATATGTCGACATTCCATTGCCTCTAACAAACTGGAGAGTGTTGTCATTTGATGACAGTTTAATTCTCCTCATTTGTTTGTTTTAAAAGCCTTGATCGTGGATCTGTTCACTCTCAAGCTCTTCTTCTTAAAGAGACAGAAGTCTTTTCAAATTGAGATTGTGCTACATGAAAATGGCAATTTTAAGTTGTACTCGTTTGCAAAAACAACAATATTAAAACAATGCAAGAAGGAATATTATTCTTTACAAAGTGTAGTTAATATGCAACACAGATATTTGAATTTTTTCTTTAAAAACAAGGGGATTGCTGATAAATAATGTGAAAGGATAGAAAAACAATGAATTTTTTGAGCGAGCGTGTTAAGAAATGCTATTTAAATTGATTGTTATTGTTTACATTATGGGTTCCATAGTGTGGGGATTAAGCCAATATAAAGATAAAATGGATTTCAGCATTCTTAAGACATTTGAGACGCAAGATATACAAGATATTGTCGATCTCTATCGAGAAGAAAAAAAGTTGGGTAAATTTATCACCAAACAGCAATTAGAAAAAAATGAATCAGATCTCGATTTGCAGAAGAGTGTTTCATTAAACGATGTTGCAAATAATGCTGTTGTTTTTCATGGTAAGGCCTCTGTTACAAGTGGGGTTACATTTAAATTACTGACGCCTTCTGCACAATCTTGGCGATCACATATCATCCGTGATATTCATCTTTATGGTGTAGACACATGTGCACCCCGTCAAAAAGCAAGATTAAATGATCAAGAATGGCCCTGTGGTGTGGTTACAATGGCTTGGCTTGTCACCAAAACACTTGGGCAGGATTTATCCTGTAAACAGGCTTTGATGCACAATGGTGTTTATTATGCGCAATGTTTTGTTCAAGGGGTTGATTTAGCTGAGGCAGGTCTTACAGAAGGTATGTTGGTACTCTCAAAAGAGGGAAAAAATCCTATTCCAGCCCAGTATCATCATGCGGAAGAAAAAGCACGTGGCAACAAGATTGGTCTTTGGTCAAGTGATTTCACTGAACCTTTAAAATGGCGGAGAGATAATGGATCTTACAACCCCTTTGCAAGTCCGTGATTGGTTTTAACGAACATATTTACTTAAATCTTTATAGAGAAAGCTTTATCAATAAAATTGTACCAAACCATAGAGCAAATTTGAATAAACCGTGAGATTATTTTCGTTTATGAAGTAAATGGATGATACTTCCTTTTTCAGGGAGGTTTGCTCTCAAAATCGCTCTTCTATTTTTACTTATGTGTTTTATACAAGCAGGAAAACTTCATTGTTGGTGGCAAAGCATTTTTGAGTATTTGTGTTTGAAGGAGAAAGTGAGACGATAAAAAACGCTCAAGAAACGGATTTCTAGAGCGAAGTTGAAAAAGTGAAAAATGAACAGCCCCCAAAATGGGATAACGTTTGATATAACTGATAGAATATTTTACAATGCCTTAAAAGAATTCCTAGCAAAAGTTTTCTTCATCAGAATTTTATCTTCAGGATTGGATCACGTTTTTTACTTCTTTAAAAGTGATCAATCTGTTGCATTCCTTGAAAAGCTTTCATAATTATCTGCTTCTAAATTCAGATTTCTAAAAGATGGATGGATTTCAAGTAGACTCTACACGAAGAAATCTTCGTAAAAATGATTTGCCTTGTTGATTGTTTTCTATGTACCGTAAAACGTTTCTATTTAAGCATTCGATGGGGGAACAATAATCAACATACAAATAGGTAAAAAGAGCTCATACTTTTTTGTTATGGCTTTGTCATCCATTGATCGTGAGACTTAAATATTATAATGCTCATAGGCTTTCTATAGGGCTAGGGGCGATGCTTATTGCAATGTAACTATTTGAAATTAGTTGGACAAAAGCATTAATGCGCCTTCTGATTTCGTCATTTGTGTTTAGTTTGGGCTCTTTCCTTCTCATTGTATTTTATGACAAACTCATATGATAGCTATTGTGAGCTCTTCTTTTCGTTATTTTACTCAGAGTGTTCACTTTGAAAGCAAGTCAGTGATAGTGAGGCTGTATTCTCATACAGTGTGAAAATTCAACCCTCATTTTGGGGGATGATATTAACAGATAAGATATTTAAAGAGGGATAAAATGAAAAAAAATTATTTTATTATGCACGGCTCTATTATTCGTCGTGGGGTGTGAAAAAAACTATAGCGTAGAAGATTTTAAAAAAGATGCAAAATTAAAAGAAGAATGGGGAACGAGGTGTTTTCTTTCAGGACAAGCTGTTAAGGAATCTAAAAACTGTCAAAATGTCTTACAAGCAGATACTGAAATGTTTTTCTCGCCAAAGCTTGATGTTACAGACCGTGGTCATGCATCTCAACAGTAAAGTGTGATATAAAAATTCTAAAATAAAGAAGTTACGGCTCAACGAATGCTCGCTTCTTCAATTGTTATAGCGGAATTTTTTATCATTTTTCATCTTTCAGATGAGCTCCCTAAATCATATTCGCAATCCTATTGTTTGTTTCAACTTTATCAGATTGAGGATTATGATCATGAGAGAACTAGATACATTGTCTTATAGAAATATCTCTCAAGGTATCCAAGCCTATTTTGCGACGCTGTTCGTAAAGGGTATATAAAAAGCAAGTAAAATAAAATAGTTATGTCTAATATGGGGGAATAGGTGAATCTTGATTCTATTGAGTTTTTTTGCCTCTATCCCTCATCTTTTTGAAGCTTTTTTATCGCCTCTATAGCTAACCTTTTACGGTCTGCGCTCTTTGTGTAAAGAGATGCCATAGCATCATTTGTCCAGCCAAAGAGTGCTTTCAATTGTGATACTGTTGCACCAGAGTTAGCTGCGCGTGTTGCTGCTAATTTTCTTAATCCATGCGCCGATTTTTTAATTCCAGCAGCATTACAAGCGTCTCTAAATGTATCGCCAAAGCTTTCTTTGGAGAGTTTTTGATTAGTTTTACTACAGATGAATGTTTCTACTCCAATAGGACCAGCTTCAAGCGTTTTGGCTAATTCCGGTAAAATAGGTAGAAAGACATCTGTTTGGAATTTACTTTTCTCTGTCTTGAGATGAATAATATTGTCTTTGACATCTTTCCAGCCAATTCGTACCGCATCACCACGACGCAAGCCCGTATATAAAAGAACATCAATCCAGACACGTTCATGGGTACCATGATGCCA
>NZ_JBHION010000014.1:0-39583 GCF_042195515.1 Bartonella sp. CB10SXKL
GAGGATTTAGAAGCATTCAAAACATTATTAGAGATGATTAGCGAAGCGCAAAGAAAAGAAAATGCTACTGTTGTAGAGAAATGTTAGAAAATCCTATTCCCTAACTTTTATTTACGCGTCCCGTACTTTAAAAAAGATATATAAAATCAATTATCTATATAGATAAAAAGAGGTCTTGTTATTTCTAGCAAATAAGAATAGTATTAATCAGTTAGTTTTTATAAACTTTAAAACATTGCGACAAAAAGAAAAAGTTTGACTCAGTCGATGGAGAATTGCGCTTTTCTCATATTCTAGAGGACGAACCTGAAGTGCTACGCTGGACATGAAACCATGTCCCAGTTTTCTTATAATAGACTACCAAGAAGGCCATACTTACGAACCATATTTTATTGTTGAAACAGAAAAAGTTCCATATTTGTGCGAGATAAAGCGTGATGTCTCTCTTTATTCGTTGAGATATAACATATTTGTAGCATGAAGAGTAAATTTATTAAAATCATGATAAGAGGGAAATAGGAACCTTATAGGTGTATCATCATAGGATTAAGTCGTTTTGTTGAGAGCTATTTCTATTTTTGCCAAAAGGTTTTTGATATATTTATTATTATTTCGTAATAGTGGATGTACTTTATTTTTTATGTGCAAGAAAGCTGATTGATTGTGTAAAATAGCGTTCAAAAATTACATTATTCTTATCCTGTTAAGGACATTTTTTCTAGTGAGGGTTTTGCAATTGCAATGCTCTTTTTCTCATTCTAAATTTTGGTTAGAAAAAGCGTATAGAGGTGTTATTTTAAATTTAAGATATGCATCTTCCATTGTTGGTGTTACTGTTGTAAAAAATGATATTTTATTTGATACGCATAAAGTGTTACCAAGAAGATCGATGTATAGATAAAATTTAGATTGTTACAATAGCTTGAAAAAGCAATGGGTAAATAATTGATAATTGTGCTACGAAAGTTGTTAGATGGGCGTGTATCAGCAATTCTTAATAAAAAATTTTTTCTTGATAGTCGTTTTTTTTCAAAATACTGCTCTTTTTATGCAAAACTTATGTTGGTAAGCTATGCAGTTTTCACGGGAACAGGATAATGCATTGAAGGCTGTTGCCGCGTGGTTGAAGGAAGGGCGTTCTCCTCTTTTTCGCCTTTTTGGCTATGCGGGGACGGGTAAGACGACGCTTGCGCGCTATTTTGCAGAAACAGTTGATGGTTCTGTTCAGTTTGCTGCTTTTACAGGGAAGGCGGCGCAGGTTTTACGTTCTAAAGGTGCAAGCAATGCTTGTACGATTCATTCGCTGATTTATTGTCCACGTGGTGAAGAGGAAGTTTCCGATGAAATAACAGGAAAAAAGTCTATCGCTCCAACATTTACATTAAATCGAAGAAGTGCTGCTGCACAAGCTAAACTCATTATTGTTGATGAGTGTTCGATGGTCGATGAAAAATTGGCGCGTGATTTAATGAGTTTTCGGACGCCAATTCTTGTTCTTGGTGATCCAGGCCAATTGCCTCCTATATCAGGTGGAGGATTTTTTTCCAGTGGAGAACCAGATTTTCTTCTTTCAGAAATTCATCGGCAAGCGCGAGATAATCCGATTATACGTCTTGCTATGGACGTGCGTGAAGGACGCGATATTGCTTATGGTGACTATGGAGAAGCTTGTGTTGTTACACGTAAAGAGGTCAATCAACAATTGGTTTTGGATGCTGATCAGGTATTGGTGGGGGTTAATCGTACGCGCTACCTTTATAATCAGCGTTTGCGTGTGTTAAAAGAATTTACAGCAGATTATCCGCAAGCAGGAGATAAGCTGGTGTGTTTGCGAAATGATCCTATTAAAGGTTTGTTGAATGGCTCTTTATGGAAGGTGATGACTTCACAGAAGGAGACAGTTAAACCGAGTATTAATCTTCTTGTTAAACCAGAAGAAAGTGAGCGTGGGGTAGCAAAGATTAAACTTTTAAAAGCAGCGTTTGAAAACCCTGATCAAGAAATTTCATGGCAATTAAAAAAGCGATATGATGATTTTGATTATGGGTATGCATTAACGGTTCATAAGGCGCAAGGTTCTCAATGGAATAATGTCGTTTTGTTTGATGAAAGTTTTGCATTTCGTGATATGTATGCGCGCTGGCTTTATACGGGAATTACGCGCGCAGCAGAACGTTTAATGATTGTTCGATAGAAAAAAATATGTATATCATCTAAGTTTCAGATGGAAAATGCCTTTTTTCTATCTTGTTACACACTATAAAAAAATGGAAATGGGCATGGTGGTAAAACTTTCGGTTAATCTTAATGCTGTTGCTGTTTTGCGTAATCGACGTAATCTTCCGTGGCCAAGTATAACGAATATTGGGCATATAGCGCTTGCTGCTGGAGCAGCAGGTTTGACGGTTCATCCACGCCCTGATGAAAGGCATATTCGTTTTGCGGATTTGCCAGATATATACTGTTTAATCAAGAACGCTTTTCCTACAGCTGAGTTTAATATTGAAGGTTATCCCAGTGATCAATTTTTAGATATCGCTGAAAACTACGCGGATCAGATTACCCTTGTTCCTGATGATCCAGATCAGTCAACGTCTGATCATGGTTGGAATTTTGCTCATGATGCAGAATTTTTAGCACCTATTATTCAGAATTTAAAAAAAAGAAAGATTCGTGTATCCCTTTTTGCTAACCCTACTGTCGATGGTCTTGATATTGCTAAAGCAATGGGTGCTGATCGTGTGGAATTTTACACGGGACCTTACGGTGGTGCATTTCAGGACAAAATAAAACAAGTTCAAGAGCTCAATAAACTTGTTTTAGCAGCAAGAAGAGCAAAAGAGTTGCAGTTAGGTATGAATGCAGGGCATGATCTGACAATTATGAATCTTCCTGCTCTTGTCAAAAAGATTCCTTGGCTTGATGAAGTTTCTATTGGCCATGGGCTTATTGCTGATGCGTTGGAGTATGGAATGCATGAGACTGTTCAGCGTTTTATCCGATTATTATCGTAATCTTTTTTTCTCTATAAAAATTGGAAGAGAAATTTTTATAGAGGTTTGTCAATTTATCTTAAAAAACAATTTTATACATGTTGAGATAAGTAGCACTATTAGCATACATTATAAAATATTCTATTTTCCTCTGTTTATTGGTAGCTTTCTATTTTTTGTGTTTTTTAGGGTATGAAATGCTTTTTGATATACCATCCATTATGAGGAAATTTTACCAAATCTACTTACTATAATTTCTTTGAAGGGAGAAGAAATAGGGTTTTGAAAGTATTTCCATTATAAAGGAGTGCGTAGGATTTTAATGGATCAATACACAAATTTTCTTGATATTTGAGCTCATTTTCGGGTTATCTGTAAATAGTATAACGTAAAATCTCCTTATGAGTAAGCTTAATGCAATAGGAGCTGTTAAATAGAATGATGATGTCGACTTGTAGCTTTATGAAGTAAAGAGAGTGGTGTGCAATAAATCTTAGACTATTATAGGGGATTCTTGAAAAGGGCTCGAGCATATTAAAATTTTTTTATAAGGCGCCATAAATGGATAACATAATGGCCGTATGGGGGTGTTCTTTTTTGCGTGAGAAGCGTGGATATTAAAGAACGTAAAAAGTAAAAACATCCTCTCTATTATTCTAAAGATATTGTTGTATATGCTTTTGAAGGTTGTATTAAAACAATACTTGTTATTTTGTAATTTTTCTTGCTATCCATATTGATTTGGTTCATGTTAAAAATTGTATGTTGTATCTTAATTTTTAGAATATAGCGTTTTGTTGCACGATAGAAGAGTAGAATATTAGCTAAATTTTCTTTAGAAATCTTATTTTGTGTAATTATTATTTTTGTAGAATAGCAGTTGAAGTTATTTGGGGATCTGTATATGTTTTAGGAATGTTTGGGGATTACAGTTTTTTCTATGCAATATGTAAACTTTAAAATTATTCAATTGCTGTGTTTTTATAAGCGGTGTTTTTTGTCTTTATAAGTGTGTGATGCACTAAAGATAATGTTTCTTATTTAATAAAAATAATCTGAAATCCAGTTTAAATAGAGAAAGAAGGAATTTTTTTATGCGTGTTTATTATGATCGTGATGCGGATGTTAATCTCATTAAAGGGAAAAAAGTAGCCATTGTTGGTTATGGTTCTCAAGGGCGTGCGCACGCTTTAAACTTGAAAGATTCCGGTGTTAAAAATGTGCAAATAGCTTTGCGTTCAGGGTCGGAAACAGTTAAAAAGGCTATGGCCGATGGTTTTGAAGTGGTGAGTGTTGCTGAAGCAGCAAAATGGGCAGATCTCATCATGATGGCAACACCAGATGAATTGCAAGCTGATATTTATAAGGAACATATTCATGATCATTTACGCGACGGGGCAGCAATTGCTTTTGCTCATGGTTTAAGTATTCATTTTGGCTTGATTGAACCTAAAAAAAACGTTGATATTGTGATGATTGCTCCTAAAGGTCCAGGTCATACAGTTCGTAATGAATACCAACGGGGTTGTGGTGTTCCTTGTTTAATAGCGGTGGCGCAAGATGCTTCAGGGCATGCACATAATGTAGCATTGTCTTATGCATGTGGACTTGGTGGTGGACGTGCTGGGGTGATTGAAACAACATTTAAAGAAGAGTGCGAAACTGATCTTTTTGGTGAACAAGCGGTTCTTTGTGGTGGTCTTGTTGAATTGATTCGAGCAGGTTATGAAACACTAACGGAAGCAGGTTATGCACCGGAAATGGCTTATTTTGAGTGTTTGCATGAGGTTAAACTGATTGTTGATCTCATGTATGAAGGGGGCATTGCAAATATGAATTATTCGATTTCTAATACAGCTGAATGGGGTGAATATATGTCTGGTCCACGTGTGATTACGGAGAAAACCAGAGCAGAAATGAAACGTATATTGAAAGATATTCAAACGGGTAAATTTACATCGAATTGGATTCAAGAATATAAAGCTGGTGCTGCTCATTTTAAAAGTATGCGGCGTTTAAATGATAATCATCCTATTGAAGAAGTTGGTAAAAAACTTCGTTCTATGATGCCTTGGATAAAATCGAATGCTTTGGTTGATAAAGAGCGTAATTGAAGATTCTACAGAGATATTTTGTCAATAGCTTTTATAATTTTATAGATAAATATCAAAAAAGGGTAACTTTAGTTACCCTTTTTTATATGTTTTTTGTAATATAAGCTTTATTTTTTAATTTTTTGCATAATTCTTTTTCCCAAAAAGAAAGTATACAATTCCTAAAAATATGAACCATGCTGGAGTGTATTTTAAAGCTATGGCAGTGTCAGCTTCTAATGACAGTAAATAGATAATGAATGCAAAGAAAACAAGAAGCGCCCAACACATAACAACACCTCCTGGCATTTTATAAGGAGAGACAGTATGCTGGAGAGGACGATTGCGGCGATAGATGATATAGCTGATCAAAATGATAGACCATACAAATATAAACAAAGTTGCGGCAATTGTCGTAACAATTGTAAAAGCAGCTATGAGTGTTTGAGATAACGATACAACGGCATAACCAAATAAGATGCATATACATGAAAAGAATAATGCGTTGGCTGGAACGTGGTTACGAGAAAGTTTTCCTAAAAATTTAGGAGCACCTTTTTGTGTTGCTAGCCCATATATCATACGGCTGGTAGAAAAAATTCCACTATTTGCTGAAGATGCGGCAGCTGTGAGGACAACAAAGTTCATCAAACCTGCAGCAGTTGGAATACCAATAAGTGCATACATTGTTACAAATGGGCTTTTTTCTGGACTGATTTGATCCCACGGCGTTACAGACATAATCACAAGAAGAGAGAATATATAAAAGAATACAATGCGGATTGGTATTGAATTAACAGCCTGTGGTAAAGCTTTTTGAGGCTCTTTTACTTCAGCAGCAGCTGTTCCAGCGAGTTCAATGCCAACAAAAGCAAAAATAACAATTTGAAATCCAGCAAAAAAGCCTGTAATTCCTCGCGGAAAAATATTCCCACCGTTCCATATATGGCTAAGAGAAGCAACCGTACCGTTTGGAGAGACAAAACCGGTAAAGATCATATAAAATCCTACAACGATTAGGACTAGAATTGCTACGATTTTGATAAAACCAAACCAAAACTCAAGTTCGCCAAATAGTTTTACGGCGACGAGGTTAAGAATTAAAAAGGACATAAGACCAATTATAACAGGAATCCACGGATTGAGCTCAGGCCACCAAAAGTGTGTGTAAGTGACAATAGCAATAATTTCAGCAGTTCCAGTGACAATCCAACACAACCAATATGTCCAGCCGATAAAGAATCCGGCACATGGCCCTAGAAGATCGGTTGAGAAGTCAATAAAAGATCGGTATTGTGTATTAGAAAGCAATAACTCTCCCATAGCACGCATGACAAAGTATAGAGCACAACCAATAATTGCATAAACGAGTAGAATTGAGGGGCCTGCTACACTGATTGTTTTTCCTGATCCCATGAAGAGACCTGTTCCAATCGCTCCACCAAGGGCTATAAGTTGTATGTGTCGGTTATGTAGTCCACGTTGCAATTTCTTCTTAGGTTTTTTTTCTAAATTTTGTTTGTTCATTTTTGGGGAGTTCTCCTTAGTTATTTTTAAATAAAAATTACCCTAAAAAAGGTAATTCCTTCTATCGGAACACGCTATGGTTAAGGAGTAAAGGAATTTTTTTCTATGACTATATGTGAATAAAGCAAAAACATTATTAACTAATGGAATAATTATTTTATATATAAGAAACAAAAGATAAATTGTATTATATTTTTTTGATTTTTTATGTTTTATACATAAGTTATATATAATATATAATATATAATATAATTTATATTATATATTATTATTATTTGTATATAAATAATAATTTATATTTATTTATAGTAATTTATTATATAAATATATTTATATTTAAAATTATTTATTAATGTAGATTTTTATATATAGAAAAATATAAATAAAATTGTAAATTTATTAAATATAAAACTTTGTATATAAAGAAAATAAGTTTAAGTTGTTAAACTATTATTTAAAACATGAAAAAACATATTTAAAATTTATCTTTAAGTATTTATATTTAAAATTTATTACAAATAGAAAAATATTTTCATAGAATCTTTTTTTATTGCAGATAGCTATTAAGATATATTCTGTTTAGAGCTATATTTTTAATTTTGATAAAAAATTGAATATAAATTTTTTTGGGGGGGGGGAAGTTTTAGATAAAATCTCATGTTTTATTAGTAAACAATGTCAGTGAAGTTTATAGAGAATTCTTTACAGAATAGCTCGTTCTTATCCTATTATACAGTAAAGTACTGTTGTGTAGAGTAGTGATATAAAGCATATAACATTTTACACATTAAGTATTTTTAGAATGGGTGGTGAGTGTTCAGGGCAGGGCTAGCCCATAGAGCCTTATGTAGGTGAACCATATAAATGATCAGCAGCATTCCCCCTTAATAAGCCGGATTGTTTACAAACCGGTGCCGGTAGGAATCGTCGTTTTTTGATGTTTGGGGAGGAGGTTAAGTAGAAAAAGGGTAACTAAAATTACCCTTTTTTGAGATGTTTTTATGTATAGACTTTATTTGTTACCTTGAGTTATTTTTTTCTTTACAAACATAAAATACATTATACCCAAGAAAACAAACCAGAATATACTATATTTTAAGGCTAGTAGAGTATCAGCTTCTAATGTCAACAAATAGAGCATGAAAACAAAGAAAACTAAAATTATCCCACACATGACAACACCTCCTGGCATTTTATAAATGGATTCAGCGTGTAGATGAGGGCGATTGCGACGATACACAATATAGCTAACCAAAATTACAGACCATACGAATAAAAATGCAATAGCTGAAATGCTTGTCACAATTGTAAAAGCACTTATGAGGCTTGGAGAGAGTGAGGCAATTGTATACCCTATTAAAATACATAAACAGGAAAAGAATAGAGCATTGGCTGGAACATGGTATCTGGAAAGTTTACCTAAAATTGGAGGGGCACCTTTTTGTGTTGCAAGCCCATATATCATACGGCTGGTAGAAAAAATACCACTATTTGCTGAAGAGGCAGCTGAGGTGATAACGACAAAGTTTACCAAGCCAGCAGCTATCGGAATGCCTGCAAGCCAAAACATCGAGACAAAGGGGCTTTTATCTGGAACAATTTGATCCCAAGGTGTGACAGACATAATTACAGCGAGAGAAAAAATGTAAAAGAGTACAATACGGACCGGTATTGCATTAATTGCTTTGGGGAGAACTTTTTTAGGTTCTTTTACTTCAGCAGCGGTTGTTCCAGCAATTTCTATACCAACAAAAGAAAAAATGGCAATTTGAAATCCAGCAAAAAAACCTGTCATTCCTCGCGGAAAGATATTGCCATCGTTCCATACGTGATTGAGAGAAGCAACCGTACCATTGGGAGAGGTAAAGCCCGTAACGATCATATAAAATCCCACAACAATTAATGCTAAAATTGCGACGACTTTGATAAGACCAAACCAGAATTCAAGTTCACCGAATAGTTTCACGGCAAAGAGGTTAAAGATTAAAAAGACACTAATGCAGGTAAAAACGGTAAACCATGGATTGAGTGTTGGCCACCAAAAGTTCATATAAGTGATGATGGCAATAATGTCAGCAGCTCCAGTTACAACCCAGCTCAACCAATAGCTCCAGCCAACAAAGAAAGCTATTCCCGGTCCTAGCATATCGGTTGAAAAATCAATAAGAGATCGGTATTGTGAATTAGAAAGCAACAATTCTCCCATAGCACGCATGACAAAGTATAGAGCAAAACCGATAATAGCATAAACGAGTATGATGGAAGGACCTGCTACACTAATTGTTTTTCCTGCCCCCATGAAGAGACCTGTTCCAATAGCACCACCAATGGCTATAAGTTGTACATGTCGGTTGTGTAGTCCACGCTGCAACTTATTCTGAGAATTATCTTTTAAATTTTGTTTGTAGCTCATTTTTTGGGGGTTCCCTTTAATTATTTTGAGATTAAATTACACTAAAAAAGCATTATTTCGTATCGAAGCATGATATAAATGAGGTGTAAAGGAAAAAAACGTTTTTTATGATTTTGTGTGGATAAAGAAAAGAATATACTTTTGAAAAAAGAGAATGTTGTCCTCTTAAATAACGTAACAGATATTTGAATAGGGAGCTTTTTATTGTTATGAATAACAAATAAATTGTTCATTAAAAGACGTGGGGCTTTTAAAATTATTTCAGAAAGTTGTCAGGAGTTTTTATAATTTTTTGAAACTTATTATTTGTAATCAGTGCATTATTTATTATTATTCATAATGGTGAGAGTTTTACTATTTTGCTCAAATAGCACTCGAGAGTTCTCATCTTAGTTTAAGAAACAATTTTTAATGGAAAATTAAAATGATTTTTAAAATCATTTTTTTGTTTGTATGGTGCTATCATAAATCAAAAAGTTACTTTTGTTTCATAAACGAAAAGAGGAATATCATAGCTTATTTTTTAAAAGTGATGAATAAGGATTTTGTTTAGATATTGGTAACATTTTATAAAATGTTACGAGAAACTCACATTGTTTACACAAACGTCCTTGAGAGTATGATAAAGAAATGCAACGTAATTCAGTTATATAAAGAAAAAAAGAACTGGGGATTGTATAAGCTCTGTTAGAGATTGAGCTATTCATAGTGAGAGACAGAATCAGGAAAAGATTGCTCTATTAACTTTACAATTTGTTATCAAAAGATAAAACTATCCAAAGAAAATGAAAAAAGAAAACAGAGATAAAACTGTTCCTGTCGCAATGTTAATCGAGCCTTTTACCCGCTGCTTTTTTAAGGCGGTACTGGCAAATGATATAAAAATGGTCATTAAAGTAAACCATGCAAAGATGTTGAAAGAATGTATGGTTACAAGTTCAAAGCCTTTTTTTATGCCACCGCCAGAAGCTAAGAATTTTGGAAAAGCTGCTATGTAAAATATAGATACTTTGGGGTTTAGTATTTGTGTCAGAAAACCGTCCATATAGCTGGTTAAAAGCTTTGTTTCACTCGTAGCATGCTTTTCATTCGTTGAACTTCTTTCTTTTGAATTTAAGCTGTGTATTCCAGATTTAATTGATTTAAAGCCCATGTATAATAAATAGCTGCCACCCATGAGTTTTACTAAAAAAACAGCGTTTTGTTGTTGAGAATGAGCGCTGATACACCTAGGTGTGGAAAATGCCCCATGCACATATGTTGCTGTACACAATCCTAAAACGTTTACAAATGCGTTCTTTCTTCCCAATCTCGTTGCCTTATCGATGATAAGGGCCATATTTGGTCCCGGTGAGGTGACTAAAAAAATGAAACAATGAAAAAGGTCAGTATTTGATGATTCATTTTACTTTTAGCTCTGAAATTAATTGATTTTCGAGATACAATTCTATTCTGTCAAACTGAGAAAGTTTTCCTACACCCTGTGGAGTGCCTGTGTATATGAGATCACCACGTCTTAGCTGAATGTAGTGACTTAAAAATGAGATTATCTTCTCAAAGTTAAAGATCATATTTTTCGTATTGCCAACTTGTCTTGTTTCGCCATTTAACTTCATTGCAAAGGTTATTGGGTTGTTTATTTTTTCCTTGTTTATGAAGTCAGAGACGTATGCGGCGCCTTTAAATCCTTTCGATAAAAGCCAAGGAAGTTTTTTTTCTTTCAGTTTTGTTTGCAAATCCCGCGCTGTGAGATCAAGACCTATTGCTACGGCATCATAGCATTCTTCTGCTTCTTCCTCCATGATCATGAAAGCGTCCTTTGAGATTTTGAGCACAATTTCAGTTTCAAAATGTATTTCTTTGGAAAAATCAGGGAGATAAATTTCATTGCCTAAAACGAGTGAACTTTTTGGCTTGCTAAAGATAACAGGTTCATCTTCAACAACATTACCTAGTTCATGAACATGTTCAACATAATTGCGTCCAACACAGTAAATGTCATTTATCATAGGGCGCCCTCCAAATTTTTCATTTTCTCTTTGTATAGGCAAGAGAGAACTTTGCAAACAACATTTTTTCTTATATCGCGTTGTGCGGTTTCTGAAAAAGAAGCATTGTGTGGGTTGATGACTAACCATGATGACAGTTCTTCGCATTGGCTCTCTTTTGAAGAGTGCCCAATCTTATAGTCTTTGAGATTATTTTAATTTTGATTGCCAATTTCCTGAAATGATTTTATTACTTAAAGAATGATTTTGGTCGTCTACGCAGCGATCAGTAGGGTCTGAAAGCCCTACAGTTCGATCATAAATGAGCCCACTCTGTGGGTGTCTCGGAATTATGGGGTATTTTTTTATGTTTAGGTGCGATGAGCACTAAAAGCAAAAAATCTGACTCGAACTCAGTACTTTCAGGCTCTCGGAATACTAATGCGAGGGTGCTCGCACCCAGCAGGGGGAGCTTAAGAGTGAAAAGAAAAAGCTACATTTTAACGACATTTCTATAGGCAAAAAATTCGCTTTCAAAGAACAATGCTGGGAATGTCGCAAAAGCAATTAGGGCACCAATTAGGGGTAACTTTTCAACAAATCCAAAAGTATGAGAAAGTCTCTAAGGGTTTAAAAGAAGCAGACCGTGGCAAACTTATTGTGGCATGTGGAACGGAGAAGATTTTTACCATCTTTAAGATAGCAGAACAAATAACTAGAACTGGCAAGCGTATTTTGTTTCTCGTGCCTTCCCTAGCTTTGATGTCATAAACAATAAGAGAATGGACACGCTATACAGAAGTGCCGTTTCGTTCCTTTGCGGTGTATTTTGATACATAAGTTGGCAAGCGTCGAAAAACAAAGATGCTGTTGTCGAACTTGATGTTTCAGATCTTGCTCTATCAGCTACCAACTGATGTTCAAAAGCTTTGAAAAAAACAAATAAAGTCTTAGCGACTGCAATGACCGTGGTGTTTGCTACTTACTAATTAATCCAAGTGATTGCGGATGCGCAAAAGAAATACGGTTTACCAGAATTTGATCTGATCATTTGTGAAGCAGTACAGGCTAAGGCAATAAGGTAAAACCTTTGGTTGTAGAAGCCAAGGAAGTAGCTTCGACTGCGAAGTTGACAGCGGAAGAAGCGAAGAGTGTTGCGGAGCAAGCAAAAGAAGAAGCTGATACGACGAAGCAAGGGCTTGGAGAGGTCAAGAGTTCATTAGACACGGTGACAGCAACGACAAATTCTGCGAATACAGCCGCCTCTGAGGCAAAAGTGTTAGCAGAAGAAGCAAAGAGTGCATTGACAGAAGTTCAAGAGAAGGCACAGAGGAACAGTGACAGTCTTTCTGAACTTCAAAGTAAGGTAGGTTCTCTTTCCACTAATTTTTTAGAGGATGTGCGTTTTAATCAACCTGACAGAATTCTGGAAGCCGATCCGGAAAATAGAAAAGGTCTTGTGATCAATAACGGTGCATGTTTTCGCGTTCATCATGGTGGTGAGAATTGGGGGTAGGTTCCTCTTTTACCGCATTCCAGGGCGTGGAAGGCTGTCTTTTATCGAAGATCCTGAAGCAGGAAAGGATTATTATATATATCTCATCTTAAAAGATCAGACGAATGAGATATCCTTTGAAATTTCGCAAAATCCGACAGCTCCTAATGGCTATACAGAGGAGCATTCTGAAAAGATTGGTGGGTTTCATACGCTATGTGCGGATGTTGGTGAGATTGAAGATCATCTCTTATCGGGTTATCAAGCGGGGGATGTTTTGCCCAATTCTATTTGGTGTTTAAATCACCGTCCACGTAGTGCCCCAGAGGGAATGGTTTACAATCCGTGGCATAATATTTGGGTTGATATTTATCTTCAATCAGGGACAGGTGTAAATGCAAAGTCGGCATATGGTGTTCCGATTACGATCAATCGTAGCTATGCAGATCATGCCTTTGATTTTTGGTCTGTTAATAAGAGATTTTTGACGAGTGATGAGTTCGCGTCTTGCATGTGTGGAATCAATTCGGGAACCAGTATTATAGGCAATAAAGCGCCTTCTCCCAAAACGTCTGGAGGACACGTTGATACAGAAAATTGTCGTATGATTTCGTATATCGGTTGTGAGGATGGTTGCGGTTATGTTTGGCAATATTTGTCTGGTTGTTATCCAGTGACTAAATGGCATACAGGAGAACAAGGAAGCAGTTTACGTGTAGACATAAATGTTATATTGGGAGGAGGCGATTGGACTGGTGGTTCTAACAATGATCATCTTGTACGGAATTTTGCGCATTCTCGTTATGTAGAAGATGAAAAAATAGGCGCCCGTGGATGTAGCGAGCCACTTTATTATAATTAGCGCGAGATTGATTAGAACATCATTTTATCCAGCCCCACTTTTGTGGGGCTTTTTTTATGGAGCGTCAGATGAGAAAGATATCGAAAGAAGGATTGGCACTTCATCTTGAAGTTTTAAAATCAAAGCTTTTTCTACTAAACTCATGATGTCAACCAGAGCAGTACAATCTTATCACTCATATTTTCATGTCTAGAAAATTGAGATAATGCCATCCATAAATCGCATAAGAAGTTAGTATTTACCTTCATTGCACACCTCCATGGATTCGTTCTCTCAAACATGCCAATCCTTTAGGTGTGATTTTTGTTGAAGGCAGCACCTTTTCTGTTCCATCCGGTTTTTGAATGGTGATGGCAGAACAGTCTATGAAGCCTTTTTTGATTTTATCCTGATTAAGGTAACAATGGACCACTCGGAGCACGTCGATACACCCAATCATTTTTACGCAAGTAATCTGTTAAATCCTTTGGTCTTATCTCCAACATCTTCGCGGCTTCAATCAAACCAAACAAACCATCAGAGCGTTTTAAGCCTTCTAAAGCTTTTGCTTTTAGTGCTAATTCTGAAATAACATGGTCTTTCTGCTCAATTTGATTTTGTAGATGATTTAAGGCGCCAAGTAATACTTCGGGTTTGGAGTAATCAATTTGTGGAATAGCTACTTGTCTTTCCAACTCTTTCCAACGGTCAATTATCTTTGCTCGTAAGGCAGTGCTGTAACTAGAAACAAGAATTAAGCATTCACGCTTTGGCAGGTTATAACAAGGGCGGCTTTCACCTTTGTTATCAAGGTAGTGCCCACCAAAATCAACCTCCTCAAATTTGAGGGCGTTAAGTTCTTCAAGCGTTTTCTTGATGTCTCGCATAATATTGTCATGCCTTTTGCCACATAATTCAGTAATTTTAATAATGGTATTCATAAAGAATTTTTAGATGTTAGGCGTTCCTTAATGACATTCTAAAAGAGTGCTGGGCGCTAAAAAACACGGCATCTAGTCCGTCGTTACGCCTTTCCCCGAAGGGGGTATATGGTATAACCACACCTGACAAAGCTATTAGCATACAATGAGTTAAAGCTTTTGAATTGCGGAAGATTAGTTATTTCGGCAACTAATCCGCTAGTTGTTTTAAGGTGTTTTTGAGGCACATGATTCGAAAATATCTATTACTATAGAATTGTCCAGCAACAAAAATTACTTTTTGCTAAGAAAACGTTTCACATACTGTACAGTGTACATATTAAAATTGTTATTTATCAATTAGTTAAGTGTACAATGTACAGTCAAATTGAAAATTCTGTCGCTAGCGATAGTTCGTACTAGTCTGCCCCGCAACGAAGCCAACCCGCTGGGAAGTACCTTTTACATTGATTTTATTGACTTTTTTATGAAAAAAACAAAGCATAAGTGATAATCTGTTTTTAAAATTGCAATCAAAGTGTGTAATGCATAAACTCATAAGGATATGTAATATATAGATAAAGTTTAAGAACATAATCTAGCTTTTCTTGTTGGCAGCGTATTCATGATGAGCAAGTTAGTTCTGTATATTGGCAATTAATCTCTCATTGGCTTTTTTACAATAGCATTTGCAATCTCTGTCTTTGACATGACCTCAGAAGTTGAGGGTCCCTCTTGTTTTGCAATGGGGAATTGATCTCCATCCGCTCTTTGAAAAACATTACCATTCAGCTTTTTTAACTCAAAACGCTTTGGAAAACTCTCACCTTTGATAAAAGCATGGGGTAAGATTTGTTTTTTTTTCAAACAGTTGTGTAAGTCACGCCGCGTTTTGTTCTTTTGCTTTAAAAAATTTAAGAAGTATCGGTGTTCCAGAACGAATGATATCTGTCTCAAGAAACCTTGCTGTCGCCTTTTCTTTAATATAAACACCTTGCTTAACACGCTTTGATTTGGCTGATGTAGCATCAGAAATCTTCTTTTCTGCAAAGCGTTCAACTTGTTTTGCTGCGGTGTTTAGAGCATGACGCAGAAAGGGGACCAATTAAGGCGAAGGGCTTGAATACTGGTGAAGGTATCATTCACCTGTTGAAGATACCATTTTGGTGGATGCTTAACTTCAACTTCTAAGGCTTTTTGGGAGCAGGTGTTGATGATTGAGAGACCTTAGATGCTTTTGGCTGTTCGAGTGGAATTTCCTCTGTCACTGGTTCAGATGATGTTTGTGCTGCTTCTTGTTTTATCTGCTTAATTTGTTCAACTGCCTTGTCAGGTTTTGCTGTTGTTTTGACCTCAACAAAAAGTTTTGCAGCATTGGCGCGCTTGAGACGTGCGTAGACTTGATTGGAAACTTCAACAAATGGATTATTGGGTGTTGATGGTTCAAAGCGAACAGTGCTTTTATTGTCGCCAACAACACACATTGGCTTAGTGATGACAGCTTTCATTATGGCTCCTTTTGAGTCATAATTAATGACATCATTAGTCAATTATTGATTTTTATTCTGTGAAAAATTGATTAGCCGATTGTCAACAGAAAAAATCATGATCTTATGCTTTTTTACTTTTTACCTAAAGTTGGTGTTTTTAAACATAAAAAAGTGTAAAAAAAATTCAAGTAAGAAATGTTGATAACCTTGCTAAGACTTCATCCATAATTATATATGGAATAGTTTCCATTCTTTTTCCATTACGCGCTACTATATCTAAAGCACGCGGTTGGTCGCAGCGTATCACACCTGTTGTATGCAGCTCTGTTCCCACCAATGAAATAGCAAAATCTGCTGTTCTAGCAAAATTTTCTCCACTCGTAATGGGCAAAACAATGGGTGTTTTGTTAAATGATTAAACGCCTCCGGTGATACAATCAGTACAGGACGCGTTCCTTTTTTCTCATAAACAGAAGTTGGGTCAAGCGATACAAACCAAATTTCACCTCGCTTCATTACAAGAGCTCTCTGCCAGCAGGTTTAGCATCAAACCACTCTACATCTTTATCCGCAAAATCGTCTGAAGGATTACATTGGGCTAACAATTCTTCAAGAGTGTAATTTTGCGATATCTGTGGTTTCACAACCAATTATCCATTGTCAATAACCAAACCCACTTGCATATTTTCAGTAAGATGAAGAACATCAATCAATGCAGGCGGTATAGAGAGTATAACTGATCCTCCAACTTTACGTAATTTTGTTGTGTGCATAAAACGCCCTCTCTAATATTATATAAAAATATAACATAAAGCCCATGATTCAATAGCTTTTTATGCTTTTGTGTAAAATGTTTAAGAAGCGCATTTAGAGCAATACGCAATATACTCTGAATAAAGTCAATATTTTTTTATCTCTCTGCTTATCTCGTCTATAAGAGGTTTGTAATTGAGAACGCTTTTCGGAATAGTACCATCGTAAACCCATGCTTTTACTTGCGCTTTGGTACTAAAATCCGCATTCTTAGGTGTTTTGTAATACTGACCACCATCAAACTTTGCACACTCTCTTGTGCCGTCTTCATATTCGTAGAGGTTGTAAAAATACTCCTCTGCTCCGTCCCCCCATAGTGCATATCCAGCGCCGTTGCAGCA
Source organism: Bartonella sp. CB10SXKL (assembly GCF_042195515.1). Taxonomy (NCBI): domain Bacteria; kingdom Pseudomonadati; phylum Pseudomonadota; class Alphaproteobacteria; order Hyphomicrobiales; family Bartonellaceae; genus Bartonella; species Bartonella sp. CB10SXKL. Next base: position 16,915 of record NZ_JBHION010000014.1, read on the forward strand.
AATCTCTTTCGCATGGGCTGTTTACGGTTTTTTAAGAATAGATGTTTTAAAATGAACATGCTTTAATCCTAATTTTACAAATTTGTCTATTTGCCTCAAATTTGATCGTACAGAGCGTTTTATATGATAGGTTTTTATCATAAAATCTTTAAATTGCTCTGTACGGTGCCATTTTGTCGATTTAAATGCACATCCAATCACAAAATGATCAGCAATTTTCACTAGTTTACTAACCTGCAATGTTTTTCAATGTTCCCCCAAGACCATTTAAAATCCCTTCAAGCTTTTGCTTTTCAACCAACGTGAGTGGTCTTGAATTCTCTCTCATTGCCTTTTCTTTCAGCCTTTTTTCACGGGTGTTCAAAACAGCCTTGCGTACTAGATTGGCTTTCGTCAAAAGACTATTTTCCAAATCACGACATAATCTTACGAATTCACGAGTGCTTGGAAAAAACGTATCCGATAAACCTTCTAACTCATCGCATAAAGTCCGTTTAACCGTTTTTATCAGTGACCACGCAGAAACACTTTCCAAAACCATTTCATAGGTAAGCGCCATACCTTCATGATCTGCCTGTTGCGAAATTTTTCAGCCACACGAAAGCATCCGAATTGCTTTAGCTATGTCCTTTTTGCTCGCTTTTATTGAAAACAATTCGTGAAGTTGATCACAAGCATCTAAGGCAATCGTTTCCTGCTGTTGTGTCAATGCACGGCCACTCTTCAAAACCAAAGAAAACTCCGGAGCTATCATCTCGTGAATGTGTTTTAAAGTGACCTCGAGACCCGATATCAAGGGTGCTATCTGAGATGCGTTCACCAACGCTTTTTTGCCTTTGAGAGTGATTTTCCATAGTTTTTTCCTTTCCCTAAATCCTCGATAGCTTTTTGCACCCAATTGCGCCACGTTGCTTTCCAATCCGTTTTGCGTGCATCCTTGCGTGCTCTAGATTTCCAATAATCTCGAAATTTTGCCATTTCGACTTTCACACGCTTTGGAGGCAAACCCTCTTTGATTGCGAAATCATAAACAGATTCGAAATCATCAGGGATACGACAGCCACGGTCATTTCTAACCCATTTCGCTTTTCTTCATATTATCTTACTCCTGTTAAGAGTGTGAATGTGCTGCTGGTGTTGGAGAAATATTAGGGTTGATTATAAGGCGTTTGTTAGATGCAAATGACCTCGAAGAAGAGCTTAAGCATTACAAATCAGTTACAACAGAAGCTAAGCGAATTTTACCAAGCTCTGTTGTGAAAGCTGCTTAACGTTAAAAACACGACTCATTTCTTCATCCTCAAGGATGAGGAGATCAAGATTAACTGCCTCTCCATCCTAAAAGACAAGGAGGAGGTCAACGTGCTAAAAAGGTACCTCAAAAAGCAGCAATGATTCGTATTTTAGCATCATCGCTGTACCGTCTGATAGCGTTATAATAAAGTTGCGAAAGGTGGTTTAGAAGGTGCTTTAATTTTTGTTGATTTTTAATAAATCATTGGAAAATAAGAGAGATTAAGATACAATGGTGCGGACGGCGGGACTTGAACCCGCAAGGTCTTCGACCGGCAGATTTTAAGTCTGCTATGTTTACCGTTTTCATCACGTCCGCGATGTGAGTTCTCTCATAAGCTATATCTTTTATTGAATCAAGAATTAATGACAAAAGAAACATTTTTCATTTTTTAGTGAAATTTTGACTGACAATAGTTTCCTTTATCGATAGAAAAAGCTTTTATAATGTAAATAAAGCGTGAAATGATTAGTGTTATGAGTCAATTTATTCAAGACGTCACAAAAGCTATGGTGGGATTGCATCACGTGTTTGCTGAAACACCACTTCAAAGAAATGATTTTCTTAGTCAAAAGTATGATGCAGAAATTTATTTAAAGCGTGAAGATTTAACACCGGTGCGGTCTTATAAGATTCGTGGTGCTTTCAATTTTGTTTCAGAAATGCTTAGCTGTATATCACCAGATTCTGCATTTGTTTGCGCTTCAGCGGGGAATCACGCGCAAGGGGTTTCTTTTGTTTGTCGTTATTTTAAACGTAAAGGCGTGATTTTCATGCCCATGACAACGCCACAACAAAAAATTGAAAAAACACGTATTTTTGGCAAAGAATTCATTGATATTCGTTTGATTGGTGAAACATTTGATCAATGTTATGAAGCTGCGCAATCCTTTGTCGTGGAGAGCGGTGGTGTAATGGCTCCACCTTTCGATGATATTCGCATTATTACAGGGCAGGCAACAGTGCTTTGTGAAGCTGCTTTACAATGGAAAAAACTCAATGGAGAAAGTGAGCCAGATTTGATGATTGTGCCGGTAGGGGGTGGTGGTTTGGCAAGTGGAGTGAGTAAGTTTTTACATGAATATGGTTGGAAAACAAAGCTTCGTTTTGTTGAGCCGCAAAGAGCTGCAAGTTTGCTTGCTTGTTTGGAGAGTGGAAAACGCGTCAAACTTGAAAGCATTGACACTTTTGTAGATGGTGCTGCTGTGGCTGAAATTGGTGCACTAAACTATACAATTCTAAAGAAATTTCCCGCTGATTCTGTCATTACGGTTCCTGAAAACCGCGTTTGTTCTACGATGGTTGAAATGCTTAATGTGGAAGGTGTGGTTCTTGAACCGGCTGGTGCTTTATCGATTGATGCGCTTAACAGTATTCCTCCTCAAGAGTTAAAGGGGAAAAAAATTCTTCTCGTTATTTCAGGAGGTAATTTTGATTTTGAGCGTTTGCCAGAAATTAAAGAGCGTTCTTTACGTTTCCAAGGGTTGAGAAAATATTTTATTTTTAGTTTTCCGCAACATCCTGGTGCATTGCGTCATTTTCTTTCCACATTATCACCAGATGATGATATTGTGCGTTTTGAATATCTTAAAAAATCAGCGAGAAACTTTGGTTCTGTATTGGTTGCGATTGAAACAAAAAAATACGGTAATTTTTGTCTTCTAGAGGAAAAATTTCAAACGTTAGGTTGGCGTTATCGTGATATTACTGATGATCAAACGTTATTTGATTTTGTTATTTGAGAAACTGAAATTTTACTAAAACAAGAAGTATAATGATGAAACCTATTTTTTATTCGGTGCTGAGTCTATTTTTCTTTTTGATTGTTAATCAACAGAGTTTAGCATCTCAGCCAACGATAGTACAAAAAGCTGAACTTTCAAGAGTCGTTGTTGATGTCAATAATGCTATAAAAAATGGGGATTTTATGCCTATTTCTCGTTATATGCCTGAGCGGCTTTATAAAGAGATGGCACATCGATTGAATACAACAGAGAGTGCTTTACGTAGTGATTTTCTTCAACAGTTGCATAGGAAATTTGAGGGTTTGCCTTCTGGTGCTTATTATTTAGATAAAGAAAATATAGAGTATTTACAAACTGATAATGGTACTTTGTATGCTTTAATTCCAACAGTTCTTGATATGAAGGATCGCATCATTCAATATAAAACTTTGGCGATTTTTGATAAAAACCAATGGTATTTAATTTATGGCGGTCAAAAAACTTTACAAAATCCAGTTTTTCTCGAGATTTATCCTGATTTTATCAAGGTACATTTACCGATGGACACAGTCATCAAAAAGTAAACGATCTAAATATTATTTTTATTCATGATAAATGTATTTCGTAAAGTTCTTGCTTTTTTATCATAATCCAAAGATAATAGAGATGAAGGCATTTAGGCTGGTTTGTTGGCTTTTTGTAAAGTGAAGTTTATACGCCTTTATCTTGATTTCAAGGTGTTCATAAGTTGCGCAAGCCGCTTTTTAGGCGTTGCTTCATTTAAAATGTCAGGGATTTCTCTTGCGCGGATTCTTGAGTGAAGAGTTCAGATGGTTACTTCTTTTGAGTTCTTCAGCTAAGGAAAGATTTTATTTTGCCTATAAAAGAAGAAAATGTTTTTACAAAGTTAGGTTTACCTACTCTTTTGATTAAAAATTTACTCATTGCTGGGATGAGTAAACCTAAACCTATACAAGAACAAGCTATTCCAGTGATGTTGAAAGGACACGATATTTTAGGTGTTGCTCAGACAGGCTCTGGAAAAACCTTGGCATTTGGTTTACCTATTTTAAGTCAGATTTTGGCTTTGGGTGATAAACGCTGTCCTAAAACTGCACGCGCTTTGATTTTAGCTCCAACGCGTGAACTTGCTGTTCAGATTGATGAAACGATCCGTACTGTGGCGAAAGGAGCACATCTTTCAACATGTCTTATTTTTGGGGGCGTATCACGTTTAAAACAAATTAAACGTATGGAAGCAGGTGTGGATGTTTTGATAGCGACTCCAGGGCGTTTGAGAGATCTTGTTCGTGAAAAGTGTGTTGATCTTTCCCAATCTCGTTTTTTGATTTTGGATGAAGCAGATCGTATGTTGGATATGGGGTTTATTCATGATGTTAAGCAAATTGCAAAGCTTTTGCATCAAGAGCGTCAGACAGCACTCTTTTCTGCAACAATGCCGAGGGAAATTGCTGTGCTTGCAAAATGTTTACTCAATGATCCGGTTAAAATTGAAGTTGTTCCTCAAGGTACTACGGCTGTAGAGATTTGCCAAAAATTATATTGTGTTCCTACGAATGAAAAAAAGAATGTTTTAAGTAAACTTTTGACAAATCCAGCTTTTGATTCGGTTATTGTTTTTACTCGAACTAAACATGGGGCAGATGCTGTCACACGTAGTTTAGAAAAGATAGGATATTTAGTCGCAACAATTCATGGAAATAAATCACAAGGTGCTCGCCAGTCTGCTTTAAAAGCTTTTCGTGAAAGATCTGTGCAGATCCTAGTGGCAACAGATATTGCTGCACGCGGTATTGATATACCAGGGATAAGTCACGTTATTAATTACGACTTACCAGATGAAGCTGAAAGTTATGTACATCGTATTGGTCGTACAGGACGTAATGGCGCATCTGGTGTAGCACTTACGCTTTTTGATGAGAAGATAGAAAGGTCCCGCTTGCGTGCTATAGAGCGCTTGATTCGTATGAAATTGGTGGCTGAGGCTGTTCCAGAACAATTTGCAGCGTTTCCAGAAAAGCCAATTGTGCGAGAAAGTAAAGAAAACGAAAACGATAAGGAACGCCGTTTTAAAAAATCTAAACGTCAAAAACAGTTTTTAGGTCGAAAAGATGATACCGCACAGTTGCAGCGGAAGAATTCTTCACCTCAAAATGAGAGGCATAAAAAAGCAAAAGCGGTGGCAAAGCGTGCAAAGACTTTTCGTTTTCGGAAATCAGTTAAGAAGGCTGCTTAGATAAAGTCTTGAAAAAAGATCATGTACAGGAGATTTTTTACTTTTGTTGATTTATTCTCAATTGAAAAGAACTATAAAATACTCTTGTCAAAGTAAGAAGACCCTTTAGAGGTTTTCATTTTTTAGAAATGAAAACCTCTAACTGTTTGGATTTATTTGAAAATCTTTAAAAAATCATTATTGTAAGAGGCAATTATTTATTTGCTTTATTCCCATTTTTTAAAATGGGAATAAAAGTAGATTTTATTTATATAAAATTATTTTTATATAGGATGTGTTTTATCTTTAATGATGACTTTTAATTTTAAAAATTGATGTCTAATAATAACTCACTGTTTTATATATTGAATAGTTCATTATATCGTAAAATTTTTTTCATTTTGAAGCTATTTATGCGGATCAATCAAAAGTATTCACTTGCACGTTATATGTGAAATTATTGTATAAATGGACATTTGAGAAATAAATAAAATGATTCTTATAAACTCTTTCAAAGGCAAGGGGGGTTGCTAAGATTGAGAGTTGGAAAATAGTATGATGGTATGGCTTTTATTATAAATAAAGATGGGGCTGATCAATCGATTTCATTTTTACCATTTACGGGAGTCACTGTGAAAGAGACTTGGGGGATTTAAGAGATATCTCTTTAAAAAAGCGTGTGACTGCATAATACAATAGCGAGAATGTCATGATTTCTGAAGGCTTTCTCAGGATTCTCAACAATTTAGCTCGTTATCTTTGTTTTTACTGTAAAACACTATTAGTTTGGGAGGATATAAAGTCTACAAAACTTTATGCATTAAATGTTTTATGACAGTGTCATGAATATCCAAGGCAAGGTTGTTTGTAAAGCGTTGAAGTGGTTAGCAGGAGGAACAACCTGTTAGATAAGACGTCGGAGTGTTTACAGACTTGTTTTATGTTTTTTGCTTTTAGGATGGGGAGGAGGTTATGTGGGGTGTATGGAGATAATATATGACCTTGATTGTTATTTCTTTCATTTTTCAAAATGATTGCTTCATGAGCAGGCTTTTAAGTTTAATTCCTTTATTGAGTACAAATCATTCTTTCTTTGGAAAAAAATATATGAGACCGATTCATTGCTGATGGAGCTTAATAATTCATCTCTGATGAAAGAAATCGTAATTTATAATATGCAAATAATTGCTGTGTTCTCTTATAAAGGCGCGGTAGTTTGAAAAAAGTAATCTTATTTGTGCTATTTTAAAATGAATCAATTGCTTTTTGCGTTCATTGCAAAAAATACATCCGGTAGGATATTGCGTTTCTACTTTATTGCAAAAATCCTATTCCATTACTTTTATTAACGAATCCCTCACTGTAAAAAACACCTGGAAAACCAATAAGTTATTTGTGATAGAAAAGAAAAGTGGCTCCCCGGGCCGGATTCGAACCAGCGACCAACCGGTTAACAGCCGGTTGCTCTACCGCTGAGCTACCGGGGAACGGTGCCCAATCATTTAGTTGAAAAGGCTATAGCAAAGCAATACTGATTTGCAAAGGATAAAATTACTTTTTTTAAAAAAATATGATAAATTGTGTAATAAGAGGAAAAAAGGCGAGAGAAGATTTCTACACCTTGACGGATGCGTTGCCTTCCCTTATTGAAACCTTTATGTTTGTTGACGAGGCCTCGTGGCGGAATGGTTACGCAGAGGACTGCAAATCCTTGTATCCCGGTTCGATTCCGGGCGAGGCCTCCAGCCGATTTTAAACGAAACGGCTTTTAAGGGAGATGAGGTATAGGAAAATAGATTATTTCCCTCTATTCTTGTGAAGACACTTTTGTATGAGAGATTATACAGTTAAAATCTAATTGTTGACTGTAGCATCCTTTTTTGTAATGCCCATAGTTTAAGAGATCTTTATCCCTTATTGTCGCTGTTTGGTTTGTTTTTTGTAGGTTAGGAGAAAATATTCGTTATGGTTGCAGATTTTGCTGAGCTTCGTCGCAAAATGGTTGACAATCAAATTCGTACAGTCGATGTAACGGATTTATCAGTTCTTGAAGCCTTTTTAACGGTGTCTCGTGAAGATTTTGTATCGGAAGATATGAAAGTGTTAAGTTATCTTGATACCGATATTGTTCTATGTCCAGAGCAAGATGGGGTTCCTGCACGCTATTTGATGAAACCTGCATCTCTAGCGAAATTACTACAGCTTGCCGCTTTAAAATCATCAGATGTTGTTTTAGATATTGGTGCAAATAGTGGTTATTGTGCAGCGTTGCTTGCAAAACTTGCAGGGTCTGTGATTGCGCTGGAAAGTAATAAATCTCTCTTTGAACGTGCTCTTGAAGCTTTAGAACGTAATCAATGTGATAATGTGGTTGTCGTTCATGGTCCATTAGAGCAAGGATATGCTGTTGAGGGACCTTATGATGTGATTTTCATTGAGGGATCTGTTGATTTTATTCCTCAGGGTATCTTTGATCAAATGAAAGACTGTGGACGTCTTGTTGTGGTTGAAGGGTATGGAAATGCTGCTGTTGCACAAATCTATATAAAAGAAGATGGGATCATCTCGGCTCGTCGTGCTTTTAATCTCGCTGTAAAGCCTCTTCCTTGTTTTTTCAAAACACCTGGTTTTGTGTTTTAGTGCTTGTTTGTTTTGTGAATAAAAGATAATTTTGTAATTTATTTGGGGTTTGTTATTGTGTGTATTATGTTTAGAATAAACAAGAAGTTTCAGGCATGTTTATTACTGGTGTTGAGTGTTTTACTATCAGAGACTGTTTGTGCTGAAACATTGATGGATGCCTTTTCTAAGGCTTATAAATATAATGCTAAGTTGAATAGTGAACGTGCAGCTGTGCGTATATCCAGTGATGATGTTGTCATTGCGCGATCAGGGTTATTGCCACAAGTTGAGGGGGTTGGGAACTATGGGCGGAATAAGTCTTTTACAGGTCCTTATGTCACTTCTGGATCTATAGGAGTGAGATTAAATCAAAGATTATTTGATGGTTTTATCACGCAAAATATCTTTTCTTCAGCTCAAGTTAAGTTGCAGGCTCAGCGTGAATATCTTCGTAATGTTGAACAAAATACGTTTCTAGAGGTGGTGACCGCTTATGCTAATGTCTATCACGCACGTCGTGTTGCCGATCTTCGGAGAGAAAATTTGGCAGCTCTTGAGGAACACGTTCGTTCCAATAAAGCAAAATTTGATGTGGGTGAAGGAGGGCATGTTGATCTTGCTCAAGCTCAAGCTGCACGTTCCGTGGCGGTTTCAGAGCTGAGTCTTGCTCGTGCTGATGTAAAAGCAGCAGAGGCAGTGTATCGACAAGTTATTGGTTCTGATCCTGAAAAGTTAAAACGCCCACCCATAGCCAAAGATTTTCCCGTCAACCTTGATATGGCTTACCAAATGAGTGTTGTGATGCATCCAGCAATCCTTTATGCTAAATATTTAGTTGATGCGAGTGCTTATAATGTAAAGGCGAAAGAAGGGGCATTGCTCCCTAAAGTTGATTTTTCTGCAACAGCATCTTATAATCGAATCTACAGCGGGGTTGGAGAAGATGGCGTTTCTAAATCTGTAGGATTGTCAGTAAGTGTCCCAATCTTTGAAGGAGGGCGTACGTCTGCGCAAATTCGCCAATCAAGGGAACAGCTTGGACAGGCGCAGCTTCAACTCGATTTGGCGCATAGTAATACGAGGCAAGCACTGACTTCTGCTTGGTTTCAGTTGGAGGGTGCACGCTCATCTGTTATTGCTTACCGTGAAAGTGTTCGTGCTGCTGAAATTGCTCTGAAAGGTCGTGTTCAAGAAAATCGCGTAGGGCAAGCAACGACGCTGGATGTTTTAAATTCTCGTACTCTATTGATTAATGCTCAGATTGCGCTTGCAATGGCGGAGCGTAATGCTGTTGTGGCGAGCTATAGTGTTCAATCTTCTATTGGTAAATTGACTGCAAGTTATTTAGGTTTAAAAACAATTAAATATATCCGATAATGTATAAAAGTATCTCTTTAATCTTAAATTATTTTAGTTTTTAAAAGATTAGTAAATCAACAGTTGAATATGTTAAAAAATATTGCGGCGAGATATTATCTTTATAAAGTGTAGAAAACTGTGTGTAGCGCCCTCTTTATGACAAGCATATTTGAAAATATCGTGGGAGGCATGTTGATCTTATAATTCTTTTGCATACACTGAAAATATGATTCTATTTGTTGTTGCGTCTTTGAGAGGTTGTAAAGTATGGTACAGAGTTCAAGCGTGTTACGTGAGCCAAGTATGGATGAAATTTTAACATCTATTCGTGAAATAATCGAAGAAAATGCGGTTCAATCTGATCACTTTTTAAATGAAGATGTTGCAGTGAATGCTTCAGAAGTTGCATCAGAGAGTATTTATGATACAGCCTTATCGGTTGATGATGCTATGAAAGCTTTAGCTGATCGTATTGGTCTTTCTTCTGAAAATCAAGGGGGGAAGATAACGCAAGAGAAAGAGGATATAGAGGCGGAAAATAATACAGTTGGTATGGATATGCAAAAGATGAAGCTTTCTTCTGAAGAACGGAATTCTGTTTATAAAGCAAAAGAATATGAAGATGAGATAAGGAAATCACAGTCAGACGCAGGAAGGGATGGTCATGTGGAATTGTCTGCATATTGTATTTCTTCTGCAGAAAAGATTGCAAAGGATGTGTTGCGTCCGGCTATAGCAGAATGGTTACAGTCTAAATTGCCTATTTTGCTGGAAGATATTTTGCGTGAAGAGATTGTGAAGGCGATTAAAAAATCGTCTTAATTATTTTTATGTTTTTCATTTTATGGGGATTTTGTTTGCGATTTTGCGAGCTCTCTAGTGAATGGCTGAGATTCACGAGATTCTGATCAGGTTTTGATCATATATTGTGTTTTTCAGCGGCGTTATGGATGGATAGAATGTTAGAAAAAAACTATGATGCTTCCTCTATAGAGCAACGGGTTGCAAAGAGATGGGAGACTCGTGGGGCTTTTAAAGCGGGAGCTGGTTCTAAAAGCGATGCAGAGCCTTTTTGCGTTATGCTTCCACCTCCTAATGTTACAGGCTCACTTCATATGGGGCATGCGCTCAATACGACAATTCAAGATATAATAGTTAGATTTCAGCGGATGCGTGGCAAAAATGTGTTGTGGCAGCCTGGTATGGATCATGCTGGGATTGCTACGCAAATGGTTGTGGAACGTCAACTTGCAGAACGTCAAGAGCCAACGCGTCAAGAAATGGGGAGAGAAAAGTTTATTGAGCGTATTTGGGAATGGCGTTATGAAACTGGAGGCGTTATTGCAAACCAGTTGCGTCGCCTTGGGGTTTCATGTGATTGGTCGCGTGAGCGGTTTACAATGGATGAGGGGTTGTCGCAGGCGGTTCGTGAAGTCTTTGTCACGCTTTATAAGCAAGGGTTGATATATAGGGATAAGCGCCTCGTCAATTGGGATCCTAAATTGTTGACAGCTATTTCAGATCTTGAAGTTGAGCAAAAAGAAGTTCAAGGACATTTGTGGCACTTTAGATATCCACTTGAAGGTAAAACTTTTGATCCAAATGATGCTACAACTTTTATAATAGTGGCGACAACACGACCAGAAACAATGCTTGGTGATACAGGAATTGCTGTTAATCCTGAAGATGAGCGTTATAAAAATCTTATCGGTAAAAATGCTCTTTTGCCGCTTGTTGGTCGTAGGTTATTAATTGTTGGTGATAGCCATGCTGATCCTGAGGCTGGAAGTGGTGCTGTAAAAATCACACCAGCTCATGACTTTAATGACTTTGAAGTAGGACAGCGTAATCATTTACGCTTGATCAATATTTTTACCCAAAAAGCCGAAATTTTTCTTCGTGAAAATGAAGCATTTTTCGATGGTTTGATTTTATCAGATGAATTAAAAATGTTAGTAGAAAATCTCGATAAATCTGATCGTTTTGTTGCTCGCCAGAAGATTATTTCTTTGATGGAAGAACAGGGATATTTAGCTTCTGTTGATGATCATACCCATATGGTTCCTCATGGAGATCGCAGTGGTGTCCCTATTGAGCCTTTTTTGACAGATCAATGGTATGTTCATGCTGCTGAATTAGCAAAGCCAGCGATAGAGGCTGTTCAACAAGGAAAAACGCAGTTTGTTCCCGATAACTGGAAAAAGACTTACTTCAATTGGATGCAAAATATTCAACCTTGGTGCATTTCTCGCCAATTATGGTGGGGACATCAGATTCCTGCTTGGTATGGTCCTGATGGAACGGTTTTTGTTGAAAAAAGTGAAAAAGAGGCTTTAGATTCAGCTTTTGCTCATTATGGTGAGGTTGTTGACTTAATCCGTGATCCGGATGTTTTAGATACGTGGTTTTCATCAGCTCTTTGGCCTTTTTCAACATTAGGATGGCCAAATAAAACGACTGAATTATCTACTTTTTACCCAACATCTTTATCTGTGACAGGATTTGATATTATTTTTTTCTGGGTTGCTCGTATGATGATGATGGGACTTCACTTTATGGGTGACGTTCCTTTCCCAACGGTTTATGTGCATGCTCTTGTGCGGGATCAAAAGGGCGCAAAGATGTCAAAATCAAAGGGAAATATTATTGATCCCTTAGAGCTTATTGATCAATATAGTGCTGATGCACTTCGATTTACTTTAGCTATTATGGCAGCACAAGGTCGTGATGTAAAACTTGATGTTTCCCGTATTGCTGGTTATCGTAATTTTGCTACGAAATTGTGGAATGCTACCCGATTTGCACAGATGAATGGTGTGAAGCATGATCCAGCTTTTAAACCAGAACAAGCAAAACTGGCGCTTAATCGTTGGATTTTAACAGAGTTATCTAAAACAATTTCAGCAGTTACGACTGGTATTGAACACTATAAATTTAATGAGTCAGCTGCCACTCTTTACCGTTTCATTTGGAATACATTATGTGATTGGTATTTGGAGCTTCTCAAACCTATTTTTCAGGGGGAAAATGAAGATGCTAAAAATGAGGCTCAAGCTTGTACTGCTTGGGTTTTAGATGAAGTTTATAAACTTCTTCATCCTTTTATGCCTTATATGACGGAAGAGTTGTGGTCTCTTACAGAAACGCAAGCCATCAAGCGTGAGGATATGCTCGCATTGACAAAATGGCCAGAGGAAACATTGATAGATGAAGAAGCTGCTGATGATATTAATTGGCTTATTGATGTCGTCACGGGGATTCGGTCTGTACGTTTTGAAATGAATATTCCAGTGGCGACACAAGCACCTCTTGTTGTTGTTGAAGGAGGGGAAGTAACGCGAGAGCGTGTGAAGCGTTATGATGCACTTCTTAAAAAATTAGCGCGTATTGAAGTTATTGATTTCTCTGATAAAGTTCCGGAAGTATCAGCACAAATGATTTTGGGAGAGGCTGTTTTTTGTTTACCATTAGGACAGTTGATTGATTTGGAGGCTGAACGTGTTCGTTTGAGGAAGGATGTCAGTAAAATTGAACAAGATATTGAAAAAATATCGCTTAAGTTAAACAACCCCAAATTTATAGCAAATGCAAAAGCAGAAATTGTTGAGCGTGAGCGGAACAGGGTTGTAGAACTGCGTGCAGCGCAGAAAAAAATATTTGTTGCTTTAGAGCGGTTAGATTGATTTCAACTTTTTCTTTTGTTAGTTTTTCATGAACGATCATAAAATCTCTACTGAAATCCATTGTTTTATGTTTATCATTAAAGAGACATCTTTTAAGGCGTCCAAGCCTATTCCACGACGTAGATCATGAATGGTATAACGGTAAATCCATTGGGCTTTCCCTTCTTTATGCTTGTGAAGTAACAAGCGCCGGCACCATTCTGTCCAATCCGGACAGCCCTTGGCACTTAAGACCGTTCATAAGAGGCATTTTTAGTTCTTTCTTACACAGAGTTTTTATCCACATAGCTTTCTCTGCTTGTAATGTGCAAGCGGATGATTTTGATTGATTTAACATGGAGCACGTTTGGAATGAGAGAATCTTACGATATTCGAGGGCCTCATTCAACATGCAAAAAGGAAAATTATAATTATAAATCAATTTCTTGCTTTATTACTGTAAAATATCATCATTTAGAGTAGCAATATAAGGTATGTAAAATTACACATGTGGTATTTTTTTGTATGAGTGGTGAGTATTCTAAGGTAGAACTTGTGTGTAAAGTATGAAGTAACCCCATGTGAAATGATGTTAGGTGCAATCCGTTAAATAAAAAGCTGTATTGTTTATAGATTGACGGAGACAAAAAACTTCCTCCTTAAGGTGGTAAGGCAGTCGTGAAGTTATAAGTTAATTATCATCATTATATTTATCCATCTTTCGTATTGTTTTTTATACTTAAACGCTTACCATTCATCATGTATTCTCTTCGTTCTCAAGTTACTGTTTAATGCACGTTATTTTATTGAACGATTTTTGCTCATACGTATAAAATTTTAAGATCGATAAATCTTAGAATGTTAAAGGATGTGTTACAAAATATAGAATGATGATTTATATTTAAAAATCAATTTGTTATATATAAAAATGGATACTTAATTTTATCGAACATTTTGGATGGTTTTTATCTATTTGTTTTTTCTTTTAAAATTTTTACTTTAAAATTGCGTATGCTTCTTACTAAGAAAAAGAGTTTAAATATCTACAAAGAAATTCGTAACAGATATAATCATTAAAATTGAGGTAGGGGGGAAATGGTTAATAGGTTTCAGATATGGAAAAAAGTCACGATTGTTGTGATTTTAGGGGGATTCTTTTCGAATGTTTATGTAATAGATGTCAATAGCTTGCAAGAAGCGAATGATGGTTCGTTTTATTTTTTAAAACGTGGCATGTCTGCTTATAAAAATGGGCATATAAATCAGGCTATTGCAGCATTACGTTGTGCAGCTAAGAGAGGCCATATTGGTGCGAATTGGAAACTTGGCTCTATCTATGCAAACGGTGATGGTGTCTCTAAAAATGATTATAAGGCATATAATTTTTTTGCATATATTGTTGAAAAAGGTGCTGATCTTGGTTCAGAGGATGAAAGTTATGTTTCTGACGCATTGGTTAAACTTGCGGGATATATAAAAAAAGGTATTCCTCAATCACCTGTGAAACCTGATCCTTCTTATGCTGCTCATCTTTATATGCAGGCTGCGGTAAACTATGGAAATCCTAAAGCTCAGTATCATTTAGGAAAAATATTTTTAAAGGGAGAGGGAAGGGAGAAAAATCTTATACAAGTAGCACGATGGTTTCAACTTTCAGCAAAAAAAGGAAATCCTTCCGCCCAAGCAATGCTTGGAAATATACTGCTTAAAGAAGGAAAAATTGTCCGTGAGGCAGCAATGTTAACTGCTGCCTATGAAAAAGCTAACGTAAAAGACAAAAATTGGATTCACCCTTTGCAAGAAGAGGCTTTTGCTCTTTGTAATGAATCTGAGAGACGTACAGCAATTTCACTGGTTGCTGAGATTTTAAAGAATAACAGTTTTTAAACATCTGATTGTAATATTTTTACATTCTCTCATCTTATATTAAACTCTGTTTCCTTGTATACAAGTTCATAGTAAAGATAGCTTTTTTTGATAATCTAACGGCTAATGACTTAGGATTTTAGACAAAAATTCTTGCGTTCTTGGTTTTCTTGCTTGCGGATCAGAAAAGAACTCTTTAGATGAGCAGTCTTCAAGAATTGTTCCTTGATCTATGAAAATAACACGCTCCGAGACTTTTTGTGCAAATCCCATTTCATGGGTTACACAAATCATCGTCATACCTTCTTCTGCTAAGCTAATCATGACATCGAGTACTTCACCTACCATTTCAGGATCTAGAGCAGATGTTGGTTCATCAAAAAGCATGACAAGTGGATCCATAGTTAAGGCACGTGCAATAGCAACACGTTGTTGTTGCCCTCCAGAAAGTTGACCAGGATATTTATCTTTGTGTTCAATGAGTCCAACGCGTTCAAGATATAACAATCCACGTTCAAGTGCTTCTTTTTTGCTTCGTTTTAGGACTTTGATTTGTGCAATTGTCAAATTTTCTGTGACAGATAAATGGGGGAAAAGCTCGAAGTGTTGAAACACCATTCCTACCTGACTTCGCAATTTAGGCAGATTCGTTTTTTTTGAATGAACTGGTATTCCATTAATCCAAATTTCACCTTTTTGAAAAGGGACGAGAGCGTTAATAGTTTTAATGAGTGTTGACTTTCCGGAGCCTGATGGACCACAAACGACAACGACTTCTCCTTTATTAATGTTGGTTGTACAGTTTTTAAGGACTTTAATTTCGCCATACCAATTAGAAACATTTTTTATTTCGATCATATGAGTAGACATTTTTTTTCCTGTTAGCGAATAATGGATACTTTTTTTTGTAAATACAAAACTATTTGTGACAGTGTAAAACAGATAACAAAATAGAAAATAGCTGCTAAGATATAAGCTTCTTGCTTTACACCAAAATTATTAGCAGCAATATCAAAACCATTCAAAAGGCTATGACCACTGATGGCATAAACAAGGGTTGTATCCTGAAAAAGGATAATAACTTGTGTTAAAAAGACTGGAAGCATATCTCTAAAGGCTTGAGGAAGAATGACAATGTACATACTTTGCCAATATGTCATTCCAAGAGCTTGTCCTGCATATTTTTGTCCTTGCGGAACTGAATTGATTCCAGCACGCATAATCTCAGCAAAATAAGCCGTTTCAAATGCGGTAAAGGTAATGAGTGCTGATTTATTTGCACCGATGGATATACCGGTTAAAAAAGGCAGAAGCACGAAAAACCATAAGATAACCATCACAAGTGGTATTGAACGCATAGCTGTTATGTAACCTATTGCAAACCAAGAAAGAAGTTTTATGGAAGAAAGGCGCATCATTGCTAAAAGCGTACCGAAAACAAACCCCAACACCGTTGCAAAAAGAGTTAGAAAAACGCTAAAGAGTAAACCTGATAAAATGTAAGAACGAAATACATCAAAGGTAAAAAAGGAAAAATCAAAGTCGGAAAAATTGAAAGGAGAATAAAGTCCAAACTGAGAGCTTATGAAATTCATCATATTCAATTTCCCTTTGTTTGAAAATTAGGAATTTTGAGTATTTGTTCAATGACTGTCATCACAATGAATACGAATAAGGCTATTAGAATATAAAGAGCCGTAACAAGTAAATAATTTTCGTAAACATGGCTTACCTCTTCAATTGCTTGGTATTGAAATTGCATGAGCTCATTTATTGAAACGGCGAATGCTATAGACGAATTTTTCACAATGCCCATTGCTTCTGAAGTAAGAGGTGGCATAATTGCACGTATAGCACGTGGTAGTATAATATAGCGATAACTTTGATAAGTTGTAAACCCCATTGCCATAGCAGCATAGCGTTGTCCAGAAGGAATCGCTTCAATGCCTGAACGAACCTGTTCTGCAATGCGTGCAGATGTAAAGAATCCCAATGCGCATGTTATTAAGAGAATGGGGGAAAATTTCATCGCTGGTGGATAAATCTTCGGAACAACAAAATACCACAAAAACACTTGTACAAGGAGGGGAATATTACGCATAATCTCTACCCAAATAGTACCGATAGTGCGAAATATATAATTGATTATGGATGTTTTGGGTAAAGTGCGCATTGTTCCTATAACAACACCACACAATACAGCTAATATAAGTGAAGTTATAGACAATATAACCGTATTTTTAAAGCCATCGAGAAGTGTATCTAAATAGGTATGGCTCACGCCGGGAGTCCCCAAGCATCCTGTTACCAATGTTTGAGTAAGGTCATCTCTACAAAGGAAAGAAAAGTCCATTAATTGATATTCCCTCAAATTAGTCATTCACAAATAGGGCAATAAACCAAGCGCATCTACATAGGCCAAATTTATTAAAAAGTGAATTAAAATATAAACCACACTCAATTTCAAAAGAGTGTGGTTCTTTTTTATTAAATTCTATAAATCTTTTTCTGCGTAGCTTTCTCGAGGTTTATTATTTGGGTGATCCCAAGCATATCTTGTTTGTTTTGACAAGGGAAGGTTCATAACAGTGTTAGCAGGTGGGATCGGTTTCATAAACCACTTATTATAAAGCTTTTCCAGTGATTCATCTTTAATCTGACGTACGATACTATCGTTGATTGTTTGTTCAAATTTTTTGTCATTTAATCTGAGCATACAGGCAATAGGTTCGACTGAAAGTACAGTATCAAGAATGACATAATCAGATGGATTCTTTGATTTAGCAATATGTCCAGCAAGAATTGAAGCGTCCATGACAAAAGCATCTGCCTTACCAGATTCTAATAACAAAAAACTATCTCCGTGATCTTTCCCCTTTAAAACTTTAAACTGAATGTTTTTTGCACGTTTATTTTTACGAATAAGTTGAACAGATGTTGTACCGGTGGTCGTTGCAACTGTTTTTCCATTTAAATCCTCAAGAGATTTAATGTTAGAGTTTTTCTTTACAGCAATCCGAACCTCCTCAATGTATGTCGTATAAGCAAATGCTGCTTCTTTACTGCGGGCAAGATCATGTGTTGTTGAGCCGCACTCAAAATCATAGGTTTTATTTTTTAAGAGAGGAATTCTATTTTGAGAAGTGATGGGAAGATAATGAATTTTAATTGGTTTACCAATTTTTTTTGAGATATCATCAATGATCCGTTCTGCCATTTCTGTATGAAAACCTACATATTTATTATTACCAAGGGCGTAGGCTAAACCAGATGATTCACGGACACCTAAAGTAATTTCCCCTGTTCGTTTTATTTTTTCAAGAGTATCATGTTCAGCATGTGCGAAACTTGAGAATCCAATGGCCGTTGCTGCAATAAGCATTAACAATGATTTCTTCATTTATGTCCTCCATTCATTTATTTTTATTTTAGTTGCTTAAGATATACTGTTTATATGCTGTAGCATAGTTATTATTTTTGAGTGGATTTTTTTTGTTGTCTCATGAAATGAGGATTGTACTTTCTTAATTGATATTAAGGTGAATCCAAACAGGAACGTGGTCGGATGGTTTTTGATATCCCCTTACTTCTGCTTGGCTATGAGCGCAAATTAGTTGATCAACAGCTTCTGGTGATAATAATAAATGATCAATGCGAATCCCATTATTCTTAGGCCAAGCACCTGCCTGAAAATCCCAAAAACTGAAGGAGGGAGTATCGGTGACATTCCGGATAGCATCATAAAAACCTAAATGAAGAATACGTTGGAATGCTTTTCTTGTTTCTCCAAGAAATAAGGCATCTTGATACCATTCTTGAGGTTTTTTTGCATCTAATGGAGCGGGGATGACATTATAATCACCCGCTAGAATAAGGGGTTCTTCATACGCAAGCAATGATTTTGCATGTGTATATAATCTTTCCATCCATTCTATCTTATAGGAATATTTTTCACTCTCAATAGGATTCCCATTTGGCAAATAGAGAGATGCAACACGAACAACACCTTTGTTTGTTGAATAAACTGCTTCAATGTAACGTGTTTGTTTATCATTATCATTGCCTGGTAATCGACGGATCACTTCATCTGGTGTTTTTTTAGAGAGAATCGCAACGCCATTAAAACTTTTTTGTCCGTGTGTTTCTATATGGTAACCTAAACTTTCAATTGCATCGCGTGGAAAATTTTCATCAATACTTTTAATTTCCTGTAAACAGACTATGTCCGGCTGGCTTTGCTGCAGCCATTGACATAATGTTTCATGTCGTGCTTTTATCCCGGCAATATTCCACGTTGCTATTTTCATGGCGCTCATCATTAGATATCAAATATGCAATTCAATTTACTGCATTTATGTTTTGC
Organism: Bartonella sp. CB10SXKL; assembly: GCF_042195515.1. NCBI lineage: Bacteria > Pseudomonadati > Pseudomonadota > Alphaproteobacteria > Hyphomicrobiales > Bartonellaceae > Bartonella > Bartonella sp. CB10SXKL. The sequence goes on from NZ_JBHION010000014.1 coordinate 36,041, forward strand.
TACAGTCATATCGCTACTTTTTTATTTATAGGGATATTACTTATGGTAAATTGATTTATCAAGAGTAGCGGTAAAAGCAAATTTAAAGCTTTAAAATTTAATTTATTTTCATTTTTAAAAACTTTCTGCTGTTTAGTTCTTGACGAATGTACGTGTTCTCGCTATTAGAGATGGATATAGCCGATGTGGGTGTAATCAGGTGCTTTGGATATGAACCGGAAGATTATTCACAGGTGTTAAGAAGATTAAAAGTAAATCCTAGTGCAAAAGGCTACTGCCTTCTCTGCTTATGGTCGGGTAAACTGTTTTTTGCAGGTGTGCCCGATTTTGTGTGTAGACTTAAATATCTGTTCCGATTCTGTTGGGGTGGATGGAAATGAAAATAGAAAAGCCCGATTGGGTGAGAAGAATATAGATCAAAAAGAGGAAGGTTGCATGCCTACCGTAAACCAGTTGATTCGTAAGCCGCGTGTGGCGCCAGTTAAACGTAATAAGGTTCCTGCTCTGCAGTCGAATCCGCAGAAGCGTGGTGTTTGTACGCGTGTTTATACAACAACGCCGAAGAAACCTAATTCTGCTCTTCGTAAAGTTGCTAAAATTCGCTTGACGAATGGATTTGAGGTGATTGGTTATATTCCTGGAGAGGGACATAATCTTCAAGAGCACTCTGTTGTGATGATTCGTGGTGGTCGTGTAAAAGATTTGCCAGGAGTTCGTTATCACATTATTCGTGGTTTGCTTGATACCCAGGGTGTCAAGAATCGTAAACAGCGTCGTTCAAAGTATGGCGCAAAGCGTCCAAAATAATATTGAGAGACAAAGCCAATGTCCCGTCGTCATAGAGCAGAAAAGCGTGAGATTAATCCAGATCCAAAATTTGGTGATTTGGTTATTATGAAATTTATGAATGCCATTATGTTTGATGGTAAAAAATCAGTTGCAGAGCGTATTGTTTATGGTGCACTCGATTCTGTAGAAAAAAGAGTAAAAACAGATCCTGTGGCTCTATTTCATCGGGCCTTAGAGAATGTTGCTCCTCATATTGAGGTTCGTTCACGCCGTGTTGGTGGTGCTACTTATCAGGTTCCGATTGATGTTCGTCCTGATCGTCGTCAGGCTCTTGCTATTCGTTGGTTGATTGCGGCGGCGCGTGGTCGAAATGAAACGACGATGGTTGAGCGTTTATCTGGTGAATTGATGGATGCGGCTAATAATCGTGGTTCTGCCGTGAAAAAGCGTGAAGATGTTCATCGTATGGCTGAAGCTAATCGTGCTTTTTCTCACTATCGCTGGTAGAAGTTTTAAACTAAGGCAAATATAATGGCTCGCGAATATAAAATTGAAGATTATCGTAATTTTGGTATTATGGCGCATATTGATGCTGGTAAGACTACGATGACTGAACGTATTCTGTTCTATACCGGTAAGAATCATAAAATTGGCGAGACCCATGATGGTGCTTCTACGATGGATTGGATGGAGCAGGAGCAGGAGCGCGGTATTACGATTACGTCTGCTGCGACAACGACGTTTTGGGAAGGGCAGGACGGTCGGAAGCGTCGCTTTAATATTATTGATACGCCAGGGCACGTTGATTTTACCATTGAAGTTGAGCGCTCTTTGCGTGTTCTTGATGGCGCAATAGCTTTGTTGGATGCAAATGCTGGTGTGGAGCCTCAGACGGAAACTGTTTGGCGGCAAGCTGAGAAATATCGCGTGCCTCGTATGGTTTTTGTTAATAAAATGGACAAAATAGGAGCTGACTTTTATCGTAGTGTGGAGATGGTTGGTTCTCGGTTGGGTGCTAAAGCGCTTGTTTTGCAGTTGCCGATTGGTGCTGAAAATGACTTTGAAGGTGTTGTTGATCTTGTAGAAATGAAGGCTTTAAAGTGGGATGGTTCTATTGGTGCCTCGGCGGTGATAAGTGAAATTCCCTCTGATTTAAAGGAGAAAGCTGAAGAATATCGCGAGAAATTGATTGAGATGGCTGTGGAGGTTGATGAAGCAGCGACAGAGGCTTATTTAGAGGGTGTTATGCCAACCAACGAGCAGCTTGTTTCTCTCATTCGTAGGGGGACAGTAGAAGTTCAGTTTCATCCGGTTCTTTGTGGTACGGCTTTTAAAAACAAGGGGGTGCAGCCACTTTTGGATGCTGTTGTTTCCTATCTTCCTTCTCCAGTTGATATTCCGGCGATTAAGGGTATTGATGTAAAGACTGAGGCTGAGACGACACGCGAATCTTCTGATGATGCTCCGCTATCTATGCTTGCTTTTAAAATTATGAATGATCCTTTTGTTGGTTCATTGACGTTTTGTCGTATTTACTCAGGTAAAGTTCAGAAAGGTATTTCTCTTGAGAATACTGTGAAAAAGAAGAAAGAGCGTTTGGGGCGTATGCTTCAAATGCATTCAAATTCTCGTGAGGATATTGAAGAAGCTTTTGCTGGTGATATTGTTGCTCTTGCAGGACTTAAGGAGACGACAACAGGGGATACTCTTTGTGATCCTTTGAAGCCTGTTATTTTGGAGAGGATGGAATTTCCAGAGCCTGTTATTGAGATTGCAATTGAGCCGAAAACAAAAGCAGATCAAGAAAAAATGGGTATTGCTCTTAACCGTCTAGCGGCCGAAGATCCTTCATTTCGTGTTAAATCGGATGAGGAATCTGGTCAGACTATTATAGCTGGAATGGGTGAGCTTCATCTTGATATTATTGTTGACCGTATGCGGCGTGAGTTTAAGGTTGAAGCAAATGTTGGGCAACCTCAAGTTGCTTATCGTGAGTCAATTACTAAAATGGCGGAAATTGATTATACGCATAAGAAGCAATCGGGTGGTGCCGGTCAATTTGCTCGTGTGAAAATTGTTTTTGAGCCTCATGATGGTGATGACTTTATTTTTGAGTCAAAGATTGTTGGTGGTGCTGTTCCTAAAGAATATATTCCCGGCGTCCAAAAGGGGATTGAGAGTGTTATGGGGTCAGGTCCTCTTGCGGGCTTTCCTATGCTTGGTGTAAAAGCGACTCTCATTGATGGTGGTTATCACGATGTTGATTCTTCGGTTTTGGCTTTTGAGATTGCGGCTCGTGCGGCTTTTCGTGATGGGGCAAAGAAGGCTGGTGCACAGCTTCTTGAACCGATCATGAAGGTGGAAGTTGTTACACCAGATGATTATGTTGGTGATGTTATTGGTGATCTCAATTCTCGTCGGGGACAGATTTCAGGAACTGAAGCGCGCGGCATTGCAACGGTTGTGAATGCAATGGTTCCTTTGGCGAATATGTTTGGTTATGTGAATACTCTTCGCTCTATGAGTCAGGGGCGTGCGCAGTATACAATGCAGTTTGATCATTACGAGCCTGTACCTTCGGCTGTTGCTTTGGAGATTCAAAAGAAATACGCGTAATTTCAGGTTGGTAATTAATTTTTAACTTAATCCTTGGCTTGGACGGAAAATGGAGAGCTCAAATGGCGAAGAGCAAGTTTGAACGAACAAAACCGCATGTTAATATTGGTACGATTGGTCACGTTGATCATGGGAAGA
>NZ_JBHION010000015.1:0-35086 GCF_042195515.1 Bartonella sp. CB10SXKL
AAATCAATGGGCCATGGAAAGCTTCCACTGTCACCCACTGCTATGAGAAGCAAAGCGGATACACCACAGAAATTACATTTGAAGCACCAAACAAGGGAAAAGAAAGCAATGAGAACACTGAACATGCTAAAAACAGAAAATCCAAGAGATAATTTTGCTTCTTCTTTTCGTCAACTTCCCCATAATATTGAAGCAGAGCAGGCATTACTTGGAGCAATCCTGATTAATAATAATGCACTCGATCGCGTTTCAGACTTTCTCAAAGCAGAACATTTTTTTGAAACGCTACATCAAAAGATCTTTGAGATTGTCTTACAAATTATTCAAAATGGTCATCTTGCAAACCCCATTACAATCAAGCCCTATATCCAAATGGAAGAAAAAGTTGGAGATATTACTGTATACCAGTATGTTGTTCGCTTAACCACAGAGGCAGTCACTATTATTAACACTGAAGATTATGGGAGCGTTATTTACGATCTTTTTATCCGCCGGTCTTTGATTAATCTTGGCAATGAAGTTGCCAATACAGCTTTTGATGCTCCTGTAGAGCTCACGCCTACCCAACAAATTGAAACGATTGAAAATCAGTTATTTGAGCTCGCCGAAAAAGGGAAATATGGAGGTGGGTTTGAAAACTTTAATACAGCCATTACAAAAGCACTTAACATGGCAAGTGCAGCGAAAAAGCGTTCCTCACAGCTTTCTGGGATAGCTACCCATATCAAAACCCTTGATGAAAAAATGGGGGGCTACAGCCATCTGATTTGATTATCATAGCTTGGACGCCCTGGAATGGGGAAAACCTCTCTGGCGACCAATATTGCTTTTAATATTGCCAATGCTTGCAAGCGTCATGATAACAGCCAAGAAAATGAAGGGGGCATTGTAGGTTTCTTCTCACTTGAGATGTCAACAGAACAGCTTGCAACTCGTATTATCTCAGAACAAATAAAGGTTTCTTCTTCTGATATGCGTCGTGGTAATATCTCAGAAGAGCAATTTACCAACATCATTTACGCAATGCGTTCCTTACAAACAATCCCTCTTTATATTGATCAAACGGGGGGTGTATCCCTTGCACAATTGGCCGCCCGTGCAAGGCGTCTCAAACGACAACATGGTCTAGATGTCTTGATTATCGATTATATCCAACTCATGACAAGCGGTTCAAAGCGTTCATTAGAAAACCGCGTTCAAGAAATTACAGCCATTACCACCGGATTAAAAGCACTTGCAAAAGAACTCAATATTCCCATCATTGCTCTCTCTCAACTTTCGCGCCAAGTTGAAAACCGAACCGATAAACGTCCACAACTCTCCGATTTACGTGAATCTGGTTCAATCGAGCAAGATGCCGACATTGTTCTGTTCGTTTATCGTGAAGAATATTATCTCAAAAATGAAGAACTCAAAGAAGGCACCGCTGAGTATAGCAAGTGGCAAGAGGCAATGGAGCAAGCCAAGGGTAAAGCCGAGGTTATTATAGCAAAACAACGCCATGGTCCGACAGGAATCGTTTCCCTTGCCTTTCAATCCGATTTTACACGCTTTAGTGATCTGGAAAAATAGGAGCAGAAAAATGCGTTAAAGAGAGCTTTAAATACCCTTTGAAAAGCATTTGAAGACCCTTTAAAACTCTTTGAGAAAAAATAAATTGGTACAAAACCTAGTGTCAAAATATACAAAACCTGCTGGCAAGCTACATGCGTTAAAGAGAGCTTTAAATACCCTTTGAAAGGTCTTTGAAGACCCTTTAAAACTCTTTGAAAAAAAATGAATTGGTTGTAGTTTGACACTAGGTTTTATACTAAGTGGGAAAAGGTGGGATTAGGTAGGAATACGTGATAATTTATTGTTTTTATGTATAAAATTTAGCATTAAATGCGCGTTTTGTCAAAATAGATTTTGACACCTAAAATTGTAAAAAAGAGCGAAAAATAGTAAAAATCAGAAAAAAGTGCGTTTTCATGGTAAAAATGAGAGAAGGCTTTGAAAGGTCTTTGAAAACCCTGTGAAAAATTTTGAAAAGTCTGTGAAAGCCCAGAAAACCGCCTTTGAAGACCCTGTGAAAAAAATTCGGTAAATTGTGAAGCTCACTCCGAAATCAGCCAAAAATAACCAAAAAAGCAAAAAAGATTTCCATATATAAGTGGAAATCTCTAAAAATTGAGTAAAAAGTATTTTTTATCAATAATTTATATAAATTTTTTAATGTAAAAAGATTTCCACTTTCATTTTTCATTTTAGAGAGGCATTAAGCTGTATCTTATGTAGTTTCTGGATGTGCATTTTTAGCCTCTATTTGACGCTTTAAATGCAATTTTAGAAGAGGTAAAATAAGCTCGACTTCTTCTGTGTCGTTGATATCTTGAACAAGCTCTTGCAGTTTTCTATAAAGTTCCGCCGCGAGTTCCGCTATATCTTCAGGGGGGAGTTTTATTTTAGCATCGCGATAGGTTGTATAAGCTATGCGACCGAGTTTTTTCATAAGTCCAGTAGGAATGGTAGGTGCTTTAAAACCTGCTGCTTTCGCTTTTGCCATATCACTAAACATTTCGCCTTCACCAGTGACAAGCCAGTCTAAGGATATTCCACAGCGATCTTTATATATTCGCATTATAGATGCAGGAGGCTCTCGTAAACCCGTTTCATAATTGCGCATAGTCGTTTCGGGAATATCAAAATGTTTAGCAAATTGTTTGCGCTCTGTAAAACCAAGGGTGTGTCGTATTTCACGCAATCGTTTTGCTAGTTCTGTTTTAGGTTCTAGTTCGGGGCGTGCCAAAAATGCTCCTTATTTATATTGAGTCTCGTTTTAAATTACAGGATTTTAAAAAGAGATTCCCCATTCATCTTAGAGAGGCATTAAGCCGTATTTTGTGTAGTTTCTAGATGTACTCTTTCAGCTTCTATTTGACGCTTTAAATGAATTTTAAGAAGAGAGAAAGTCGCTTCGACTTCTTCCGTGTCGTTGATGTCTTGAACAAGCTCTTGCAGTTTTTTATAAAGTTCCGCCGCGAGTTCCGCTATATCTTCAGGGGGGAGTTTTATTTTAGCATCGCGATAGGTTGTATAAGCTATACGACCAAGCTTTTTCATGAGTCCAGCAGGAATGGTAGGCGGAGAGATATTGAAAGACCGAGCCATCATCATATCTATAAACATTGCATCTTCACCGGTCAAAAGCCAATTCAGGTTTACTCCAAATTTTTCTTTATATGCTGATAAAACCGTTGCATCTGGAGTTCTATCACCGCGTTCGTAATTTCCAAGCCCTTGAATACTGATACCAATTTTAAGTGAAAATATATCACGAGATAAGCCCACAAGCTTTCTAACTTCTGTGAGTCGTTTTGCTAATGCAGTTTTGGGCTCATTTTTTTGTCGTCTCATATTATAAATGTTTACAAATGGGGTTGACTAATATCCCATTTGTAGATATACCTCATATTAGAGCCCGATACGAAGGGCGTTTATTATACATTTAACCCCACAAAAAACGGATGGTTTGAGCATCCGTTTGAAGCAGGAGCGAAAGTTATGACAACCACACAAACATGCATTCAAGTATGGGATCGCCATAGTATTTTAGCCGAGCTACGCCGCCGTAACATGACCTTGGCGGAGCTCGCGAAAGCTTATCAACTCTCGTCATCCAGTGTTCAACACATTTGGACACGGTCTAACGAGAAAGCCGAACGTGCTATTGCCGATTTTATCGGTTTGCCCGTCGAGCAGGTTTTTAGCGACCGCTACCCCAAAAGTCGCCGTCGCATTTTTAAAGCAGCAAAACATGCCAATACAGATTCGCGTGCGCATTCTGCTTTGCGCGGTAATGCTGCTTGAACTTCGTTACACGGCTTTGCGCTTTTGCGCATTTGCCATGAATTTAAATACCATAAGATAAAAAGGTTTATCAATGTCTAAAGATCAGTACGAAATAGGCAAGATAAATTGCATAGAGTTGCATCATAGAACAGCCGTTTGCATGGGTTGGTTCTGGCGATTAGATGGTGGTCATATTGTTTTTATAGGGGGTGGTTATGGTTGCTGCTTGTAATTTATGGACCCCAGAAGCCAGAAGCGATATCGTTAATCCTTATTCGGAGGTTGAACGTTTGGAAGCTATGCTTGCCTGTTCTTTTAAGGCGGTGAGTGGTGGATTTAAGCATCTGCCGATCCGGTATATTATTGACCCTCCGCATGGCTTATTTGATGCGGCGTTAGCACGACAGATTGTTATCCATATCTTGCATTATCAGTTTGAGGTGCCGCGGCGGCGTCTTGTTGCCATGCAAGAGCGTGAACGCACTGCTGTTGCTCGTTCTTTGCGTACCATTAACCGGCGTTTGGAAGAACCCGTTTTTGCGAAAGCTTATCGAAGATGGGCGGGGCGTGCGATGGATTTATTCTTTAAAGAGATCAGAAAGGCGGCGGCGTGATGGCACAGTTTCAAAAGCTTGCTCTTGATGTGATTGTGGTGCCGGAGCGTATACGCCCTGTGGATGATGAACATGCCAAGGCACTTGCACAATCGATGGCGCGGGAGGGATTGATGAATCCCATTACGGTGCGCCATACCCCCAATGCTAAAGAGGGCAATTATACGCTTATTGCTGGTGCGCATCGGCTTCGTGCTGCGGAGCTTTTGGGCTATAGTGACATTGATGCGGTTGTGGTGCAGGCGGATAAGGACAATGCTGCGCTTTTAGAGGTTGCTGAAAACCTCTTTCGCAATGAGTTGTCTGTTATTGACCGTGCGCTTTTTGTCCAGACTTACCGCGAATTGTGGGAAAAAAAGTATGGGGAGATTCAACGTGGCGGTGACCATGGTAATCAATATACAAAGGACAAAATGGCAAAGGGTAAAGTTTACCCTTTGCCAAAAGATAGTTCTTCAGAGCATAATGAAACTGGGTGTGAAGGGGACAAAGTGGCAAAGGTGCAAGTTGCACCTTTGCCAAATGATGGTGACTTAAATGGCAAAGTGCAAAGTTTGCACTTTGCCAAACATGTGGCAGATCGTATTGGTTTATCGAAGGAGTCTGTGAAACTCCTCAATCGTATTTCCCAGCATTTACAGCCGGAGTTGCGCTCTGTTTTGCGGGGGACGGCATTGGCTGATAATCAAGCGCAGTTGTTAAAATTAGCAAAGATGGAGCCGGTTGCGCAACGGCGGGTGGCGATTGCTTTGCAACAGGTTGAGGGGGATTTACGGCGGGCTGTTGATTTGGTCAATGGGATTAATACACCTCCGCAAATTAATGAACAAGAGCGGGTTTTTGCTCAGTTATTGGGTGTTTGGCAGAGGGCGGATGCGCAGACACGGGCGCGGTTTTATGATTATTTGAACAAGCAATCGGGGGAGGTGCTGTCATGAAGAGGCATGGTTGTGGGCAGCTTGATTTTTTCCAAAAGCCGGTTTTTCCCTGTCGTGAACCCGTTGCGCAGATTGATTTAGGGCGGTTTCGCTCGCGCATTAAGCGTGCGATGGCGCGGGCTTTGAGAGAATGCCGGCATGAGCGCAGTGTGATTGCGGAGCGTATGGCGCATTATTTAGGGATTGGGTGTTTAAGTAAGGCGAGTTTGGATGCTTATGTGGCAGAAAGTAAGCAGGTGGATATTTCCCTGCCGCGGTTTAAGGCATTTGTGCGGGCGACAGAGGCATTTTGGCTCTGGGATGAGGTGGTGAGTGAAGATGGATTGTTGCTGTTGCAAGGGGATGAGGCACGTTTAGCAGAGATTGCGCGGTTGCAGCAGGAACAGCGGGAGATTGCAGCGCAATTGAAAGCCATGCGTGCAACGCCGGTTCGCATTAAAAGGGGGCAGCCATGAAGGAATGGTTTACTATTGCCGAATTGGCTGAGGCAGCTTTGCCAGGGTTGCCGAAAACATATAAAAGTCTTGAAAACCACGGACGGGCATATTGGAGAAAAAACTCTGAACTTTCGAGGAAAGTGGGAGGCAAAACCAAGCCGGTTTGGGAGTATCACATTTCCTTATTGCCGGAGGGGGCGCGGGCGGCATTGTTGGTGCGGTTTGGTGGGGCTGTTGATGTGAAACAAACGCAAGGGGAGCAAAAGGCAAGCATTTGGGTGCGTTATGAGGGGCTTTCCAAGGCGCATAAAAGGCGCTGTGAAGAGCGTTTGAAGGCACTTTGCTTTTGGGAAGATTTGCTCCATGCCGGTATGGGTGTGCATGATGCGGCAAGTTTGAGTGCGGTGCAATTTGGTGTGAGCCGGATGTCGCTTTTTAATTGGCGGCAGATGGTGGAGGGGTATGAGCGCCCTGATTGGTTGGCAGCGCTTGCACCTTGTTATGGTGAGGAGAATGTTTCGCAATTTGCGCCGTGTCATGAGGGGGCGTGGGAGGTTTTTTGTTCGGATTATTTGCGCCCCTCTAAACCTGCTTTTTCGGCGTGTTATCGGCGGATGGTTTCGGTTGCACAGGAGCGGGGTTGGCAGCCCATTCCTTCTGAGCGGGCTTTGCGGCGTCGTTTTAAGGCGCAAATTTCCAAAGCGGTTGTGGTTTTAGCGCGTGAGGGAGAAGAAAAGGCAAAAAAGCTTTATCCAGCCCAACGGCGTGATCGCTCGAGCTTGCATGCATTGCAAGCGGTGAATATGGACGGGCATAAGCTGGATGTTTTTGTGAGCGTTCCTTGGACAGAGAAGCCTGTGCGGCTTTATCTGATTGCCATTCAAGATCTTTATTCGGGCAAGATTTTATCGTGGCGCTTATCGGATGCTGAGACTTGGGAAATTGTTCGTTTGGTGATTGGGGACATGGTGGAAGCTTATGGCATACCGGAGCGTATGACCTTGGATAATGGGCGTGCCTTTACCAGCAAGTGGATTTCTGGAGGTGTGCAAAACCGCTTTCGTTTTAAGATTAAGCCGGATGATCCGCAAGGGCTTTTGACGAGTTTGGGTGTGCAATTGCAATGGACCACCCCTTATAGCGGGCAGTCTAAACCGATTGAGCGGGCATGGCGTGATCTGGCAGAAGCGATTTCGAAACATCCCTTTTGTGCGGGGGCTTATACGGGCAATAAACCGGATGCCAAGCCTGAAGATTATGGAAAACGTGCGATAGGATTTGAAGCGTTTAAAGCCCATGTTGGTGCGCAAATTGTGGCGCATAATGCGCAAGCAGGGCGTAAGGCGGTTAATTGTGCGGGGCGCAGTTTTGATGAGACCTTTACTGAGAGCTTGCAAGCAGAGGGGACGATTATTCGGCAAGCAACGGCAGCACAACGGGCTTTATGGCTTTTAACCTCTGAGGCATTGCGTGCGCAAAAGGGTACGGGCGAGATCCATTTTTATGGCAATCGTTATTGGGCGCGGGCGTTGAATGAGCATGCGGGGAAAAAAGTGATTGTACGCTTTGATCCGGATAATTTGCATCAAGATTTACGGGTTTATGATTTGAATAATCGGTTGCTTTGTCTGGCACCATGCCTTTGTGATGTAGGTTTTTATGACCAGCAGGCGGCGCGCTTGAATGGGCGTTTGCGTAAAGAATATGTGAAGGCTGTTAAAGCAGAAAAACAGCTAGCGGCAAAGCTTGCGCCTGATCACTTGGCCGATGTTTATGGGCGCCTTGAGAAAAAGGATGAAGCGTTCAAATCGAAGCTTCCGATAAAGCCAAAGGTGAGCCGCTTGATGCCAAACAATGTGGGGAATTTAGCTTTGAAAGCAGACGATGATGAGGCTTTGGGGGAGGAAGAATTCAGTCAACACTTGCATAAAGCTTTGAGAAAGTTTTCCGCCTCTGATGAGGGGCGTGAGGTGATCAAGTTTCCCAAGCAATAGAATAAGGAACTAGGAAAAGAGAGGGGGGGGTTATAAGAATTCTCAAAAGGAAGCTGGTTTTGTATCGCGTATCAGCTTGAAGCGTTAACAAAGAAAGGGGGGGAGGAATCTTATCCATTTCATAGTCTAATCAATACATGAAGTTTCTAGGTGTCTTTGCCTGATCGGGTGAGATGCGTGGAGTTAGCAAGTTCCCTGATGTGTGAGAAAGAGAGGGGATTTGCAAGGTTAGCCGTTTTAGTATCGCGTACGGCTTTTAAATGTTCATTCTAAAGACAAAAGATAAGGGGCGGGTGGGAGCCCTTCCCCTTATCAACAGTCTAAAATCAATACGAGAGGGGAATATACATGAAAAACGCGATAAATGCAACGGTCGATAAAAATCCTTGGGCGCGACCTAAAATCCAGCCTAATGGAACAGCACAAAACCGCAACAGTGATGACATTGCTTTATGGAATGAGCTTGTGGATGCAGTGAGAGCTTTGGGGCAAATGAATGATTGGTCGAAAGCAGAGGTGGCGCGGCGCATAGGGATGCCGGATGGGACGTTTTCGCAATGGTATGCGGGCAGTTATGCGGGACAGTTGGGGAAGCAAAATGCAAAGGTTCACCAATGGGTTGAGACTTTAAAGGAAACAGCGGGGTTTTTGGAGCGCATTCCTGAAAAACCAGCCTTTCAGAGAAATCGAATTGCCAGTGAGATTATTGATACTTTAACACTGGCACAAAGTACGGGGGATATGGTGATGATTACGCTTGATGCGGGCAGTGGTAAGACCGAAACCTGCCGCCATTATCGCTCTACCCGCCCGCATGTTTATCTGGTGACAGCCAGCCCGCATACGCGCAGTGTTCACGGTATTTTGAATGATATGGCAGCAGAATTGGAAGTGGTGGAATATAATCCCACCCGCTTAACGCGTGCTATTGGCAAAAAGTTAGAGCGCGTGGGCAGTGGCACGTTGTTGATCGTTGATGAGGCGCAAAATTTAACGGATGAAGCGATTAATCAGTTGCGCCACTTTGTTGATATCAATGGTACGGGGTTGGCTTTGGTTGGCAATGATGAAATCTCTGGACGGTTGGTTCATCGTCAAAATGGTCCCTCTTATGCGCAAATTAAAAGCCGATTGGCGATGCATTTGAAACGGCGCAAGCCCTATAGTGAGGATATTGCAGCGCGCATTCATGATTGGGGGATTGAAGATGTTGGTGCGATAAAGTTTTTGACAGGGATTGGCTTAAAGGCTGGTGCTTTGCGGCAAATTGACAAAACCATGATGTTGGCACGCATGGCAGCGCTTGGAGATGGGTGTGAGGTGACGCTGAAACATGTCAAAGCGGCATGGAAAAACCGTGACGTGGAGGAATTGGCATGATCTCTTTATGCGACAAAGAATTATCCGATACGCTTGTTGGTCTTTATGACGATTATCAATGCGGTTTTGATATTGGAGAACAGCTTAAATTGTGTGTTGATTTGGCGTTATTGCTTGAATTGGAGTTGAGTGTTCACCGTTTGGGGGAGGCGGATGCGGTTTTGGAAGCTGAAGTTGCAGAAGTTTTGGCTGAGTGTGAAGGCTCTGATGCGGATGAGAGCAATCGTGTGATTTATATGGATTTTGGAGGAAGCAAATGATGGAACGTAACCCCTATATGGTGAGAGAGTGCTTGATTGCTTTGCGCTCTGCCTTTTTACAGTATGAGGTGAATGGCATTTTTATGCATGGACAAGATGTTCGAGAATTGAATGAGTATTTGCGTCGTTTGGCAGGCTATAACCACGTTTTAGGTCATGAGCTTATGCGGTGTCGTTGGCAATTGAAAGCGGGATGTGCGCCTTCTTCAGGGGATGTTGTGCCATTTCGTCGGTTTCAAAAAACATAAGGAGGAAGTTGGTGATGAATCCACAAATTGAACTTGAAGGTACGCGTTATATGAAGGATGCGAAAGGGGCTTTGGTGCCGGTAAACCTGATCCGCCCTGCGGATTTGTTAGAGGATGAAACGGTGCGCAAAATTATGGGTTTTGCGAAAGAATTATCGGCAAGGATTGCACGTTTTAACAACCATACGATTGCGGATTTGAGTGATTTTGATAGCTTGCTTGCGCAAGAATATGGTGTGGAGCGGCGTGGCAAAAAGGGCAATTGTACTTACACAAGCTTTGATGGTTTGCAACGCATTAAGGTGCAGGTACAGGAAAGTGTTGATTTTGGACCGCAATTGCAAATTGCCAAAAGCCTTCTTGATGAATGTTTGAATGAATGGTCTGCGGATGCGCGCCCTGAAATCCGTGCGATTATTACGCGTGCTTTTAATACGGATAAAGAAGGCAAGGTGAATCGGGGGGAGATCTTTATGCTGTTGCGTTTGGATATTGATGATCCACGCTGGAAAGAGGCGATGCGTGCTATTCGTGAGTCATTCCGTGTGACGACATCTAAGGAATATGTGCGTTTTTATGAGCGTGATAGCCTAGAAAGCGCTTGGCGTGCTGTGACCATTGATTTGGCGAAGACATGAGGGAGGTAACATGTCTTTAGCTGTCCTTCATATGGGAAAACGCGCGTTAGGTCTTGATGATGAGACCTATCGCGCAATGCTCTATCGCTTAACAGGCAAGCAATCGGCGAAAGATTTGAGTGTTTTAGAGAAGCGTTTAGTCGTCGCTGAAATGAAAGCGTTTGGTTTTAAACCGAATGGGAAGCGTTTAGAGGGTAAATATGCCAAGAAGTTACAGGCGCTCTGGATTGCTGGGTGGAATCTTGGCATTATTCGTGATCGTTCAGACAAGGCGTTGCTTGCCTTTGTGAAAAGACAGACAGGGATTGATCATATTCGCTTTTTACGCGATAGCGATGATGCATGCAGAGCTATTGAGGCGTTGAAAGGTTGGTTGCAGCGTGAGGGTGGGGTTGACTGGAAAGGGAAAAACCGCGAAGATTCATGGAGGAATAAACCAAGCATTTCCATTTTGTGTGCCCAATGGAAGTGTTTGAATCCCGATGCTGTGTTTGATCTTGGGGCTTTTCACCAAAGTGTTATGGCGTTAAGTGGTAAAGCTTTGGGTGAGATGAGTGGGGGCGATTTTAGAGAAGTGATGAATGTTTGGGGGCGGAAAATCCGTAAAGGTGTTAAAAGCGAGGGGTAAGCATGTATGCAAGAGGAAATCTATAGCGATTTTCCTGCCTTATTGCGTGAAATAGCTGATGTTGCGGGCAGTGAAGCAGCATGGAATATGATGCGGGCTTTTGGTGGACGAGAAGTTTATATACCCGGGCGTCTTGAGAGTGCGGATTGGTTGATTGAAATTGTTGGGTTTGAAGAGGCGCAACAATTGATCAACCATTTTTGTTTTAATGGTTCGGGTGTGCGTCTTCTTATCCCCCTTGGCAGAGATGCTGAACGGCGGCAAAAAATGGTGCAAGCGTTGCAAAAAGGCTGGTCGGTTGATACTGCAGCTGCTGTTTCTGGTATGCATGTGCGCACAGCCTATCGCTTGAAAAAGAAAATTTCTTCAAAAGAACCACAAGGTTTATTATTTCCAGAGTTTTATGAGTATTGAGAGTTTTGACTGACAGTGTCAGGCTTATATTGGGGGGTTGAAATCCGATAAACTGCGCATGGATTTTTATGCATTGAGTGGTTTGTTATGGTTTCAATAGATGCTTCTTTTCTTCATCGCCTTGCGCCTAAATTGGCGCATCATGCGCGCCAAGATTTTATTATTGTTGAAATGGCACGCGTGTTGCCTAAAGCTTTATCTTATGGGGCACTCACAACACCGTTGCGTATTGCACATTTTTTAAGCCAATGTGCCCATGAGAGCGATGGCTTTTTTACCGTTTGTGAATATGCCTCAGGGCGCGCTTATGAGGGGCGGCGTGATTTAGGCAATGTCAACCCTGGGGATGGGGTGCACTTTAAGGGGCGTGGTTTGATCCAATTGACGGGGCGCAATAATTATCGTCGTTTTACGAAGTTTTGGCGCTTAGTCGATGAACAAGCTGTTGATTGTGAGGCATTTCCGCAAGAGCTGGAAAAGTTTCCAGCAGCGCTTTGGTCTGCTGTTTGGTTTTGGCAAATGAAAGGCTTGAATAGGCTGGCTGATCAAGATGATTATTTAGGGATTACCAAGGCGATTAATGGGGGCAAGAATGGACTTGTGCAACGTTTGATTTATTTGAACCGCGCCAAAAAGCTTTTGGGGCTTGGAGGCGAGGTGAAAGCATGAAGCCCTCTTATCGTGGCTCTAGGCTCTATTTATGGTGGTCTTTTTGGTTTGCTTGGGGGGTTATTTTTTTGCTCGTTTCTGGTGGTTTGTGGGGGGCTCCGCATATTGTTGATATGGCGAGCATTTCTATTCCTTCGATGGTGGCGATTATTGTTGGCAATCTGGGGGTGCATCGTGGCTTTGGCTCGTTGGATTTTTCTAATAGGAAACATTCCCATAAGCGGCATAGCAGCTCCTATGATGGGGTGGAGATAACGAGGTGGGGAGATAAAAGCAATGTTTAGCCCACTTTCAAAACTGTCTTTTGGTCTGCTTTTTTTGGTCAGTGTGATGTTGGCGGCTTTTGGCTTTATGAAAGCGCAAGTTTTAAAAGCGGAAAAGGCGCGTGATTTGTATTGGCAGTTGGAGATTGCCAAGGCTTCAGCACGTGCACTGCTTGTACAAGAGCGACAAAGACAAGCAGCGTTGGAAGCTGAGCATCAAGCGCAAGGGGTGATTTCGGCTTTGGAACAAAAGCTTGTGAAAATGGAGGGGGTCAATGCAGTATTGCCAACTACTGGCTGTGGTATTGGGCTTGAGCGTGTGCGCTTGCTCAACACACAAGCCGGTGGGTAGCCTTTCTTATCATTTTTTATCGGTTGAATTGCCGCCTGTTGTTCGCATGGCGTGTGCCCGCCCAGCTTTATTGCCAGAGCGTGCTTTGAATGCGCGTGAAGTGGTGCACTATTGGGGGCGTGATCGTGCTGCTTTATTGATTTGTGAACAGCGTAGAAAAGCTGCGGAGCGGGCGATTTTAGGCAAAAGAGAGGGGACTTTTAAGTGAATTTGGATATCAGTGTTGCCAATGGCTGGTTGTCTTTATTGTTATCGGTTATTGCGATTTGTGGGGTTTTGAGAGCCTATTTTTCTTCAGGTGCGCGGGAAATGCTGAAAGATATCACGGCGCTTAAAGAGCGTGTGCAAAAGTTAGAAACAGAGATGGACTTTTTGCCTGATCGTGATGCGCTGCAAAGATTGGAAGTGAATATGGAGAAATTGAATGGTCGTCTCAACACGCTTTCTGCACAATTACAACCGGTGGCAGCCATTGGTGAGCGCTTGCAAGAGTTTTTACTGGAGAATGCCAAGAAATGAAAGCAGATATGGATAAAATCATCCGTGAAGAAGCGCGGTTGATTATTTTAAAAGGGCTTGCTTGTGAGCGCAGTGAAACTTTATCGAGTGCGATGATTGAGCGGCTTTTATACAGTTATGGCATCAGGCGCGATCGCGATTTTGTGCATAATGAATTGGCATGGATGGAAGATCAAGGTGCTGTTACGTTAAAATGTGTGGGTTCGGTTTTTCTTGCGGCATTAACAGAACGGGGAGCACGTCATTTAGACCGGAGCTTTTCCATTGAGGGGATTAAGCGGCCTAAACGTTCATCAATAAAAGACGAGGTGAAGGATGCGCAAGGTCGGGCGTGGACGTTTAACGGCGATTGATTTATTGCCGCAAGCTTGTGATCAAATCATTGCAGAGGCGGCTGAGGCTTTAAATGGGCGTGAGAAGACGCAAAAAGCCATTTATGATGAATTTAAAGCAGCTTTGAAGGCTTTAAAAAAAGAAATGGGTTTAAGCTTTTCTATACCCTCCTTTTCCAGTTTTAATCGGTATTCTTTGCGGCTAGCCGTGATGTCACGGCGCCTAGAACAGACAAGAGAAATTGCAGCAAGCCTCTCGCAGCGCTTTGATGCTAAAGCTTCTGATAATATCACTCTTTTGACGGCGGCAGCGATTAAGGAGTTGATTTTTTCCACGTTGAGCAGTGGGAAAAACCTTTCGCCAAAGGCAGCACAAGAATTGGCCAATGCGCTTAAAGGCGTGTTGGCGGCTGAACATTTGTCGACCACGAGGCGGCAAAAGTTGGAAAAAGATTTTACCAGCAAAGCAAGCAAAGCGGTTGACGCAGCAGCAGCAGCGGCGGGGCTCTCAGAAGAAACAGCGCGAGCTATTCGTGCGCAGGTGTTGGGGGTAAAACATGGCTGAACAGCCCTTTTCAAAAAGTCATGTCTTTGATCATCAAAGTGGTTTTGATATTTGGCGGAAAAGTACTTTTCCCAAAGAGAGTGATCCCTTAGCGGAAGGCGTTTTGATGGCACATCAACGGGCATGGATTGAAGATAAGTCCCCATTAAAATTGGTGGAAAAGGGGCGGCGGACCGGCATTACTTTTGCAGAAGCTTTGGATGATACACTGATTGCGGCGGCGGCACGTGAAGCGAGGGGCGATAATGTTTTTTATATTGGTGACACCAAAGACAAGGGGCGGGAATTTATTGGCTATGTGAGCAATTTTGCTTCGGCAATTACGAGCCATAGTGGGGATGTTGAGGAATTTTTATTCTCTGATCAAAGGGCGGATGGTTCAACAAAATATATCTCTGCTTATCGGGTGCGTTTTGCTTCGGGGTTTCGGGTTGAGGCGCTTTCTAGCCGCCCTGAAAATATTCGCGGACTACAGGGCATTGTGGTGATTGACGAGGCGGCGTTTCATCAAGATGTGCGCTCTGTTTTGGATGCTGTCAATGCTTTGCTCATTTGGGGAGGAAAAATCCGTGTGATCTCCACCCATAATGGTGTGCTCAATCCTTTCAATGAACTGATCCGTGAGGCGCGAGCAGGTAAGGTTCCTTTTTCGGTGCATTGTTACCCCTTTGGTGTTGCTGTTAAAAATGGCTTGTTTAAACGTGTTTGTGCCATGAAGGGGGAGGTGTGGAGTCGAATTTCTGAACAACAATGGGAAGATCAAATTCGCGCGTCTTATGGGATACGTTTGAGTGCGATGCGCCAAGAATTAGATGCCATACCAGCCGATCAAGAAGGGGCTGCTTTAACACGCTTACAGATTGAAAATTGTTGTGCGCCTGATATTGCGGTGTTGCGTTTTGCTTGTGTGGATGATTTTAAAAATCAATCGGAACATCAACGAAGTGTTGCTGCTTTTGCTTGGTGTGAGAAGCATATAAAACCTCTTCATATTGGGCTTGACCGGCGGCGCCAACATGTTTTTGGTGTTGATTTTGCCAGATCAGGCGATGCGACATCGATTGTGGTGATGGAGGTGGGACAAGATCTGGTGCGCCGTGTCCGGTTTATGGTGGAATTGCGCAATACGCCGTTTGATCAACAAAGAGAGATTTTATTTTATGGGGTGAATGGTTTGCCGCGTTTGATGGGCGGCGCGTTAGATGCACGGGGCAATGGGGCTTATTTAGCCGAAAAAGCGGCGCAGCGTTATGGAGCTCTTGTGAAGGAAGTGCCCTTGTCACAAAGTTGGTATGGCAAGGAAATGCCGGCTTATTTAGAAGCTTTTGGGGATGGGACGATTGTTTTGCCGCGCGATAGTGACATTGTTGCCGATCATCAAGCGCTTGCTTATGTCAATGGCATTGTGAAAATTCCAGACAATCATCGTTTTAAAGGCAGTGATGGTTTTATGCGCCATGGTGATAGCGCGATTGCTTGCGCTTTGGCTTATTTTGCCAGCCGCCAAACTCCTGAAATTTATGATTATACACCTGTGAGAGAGGCTTATCGTTTTGATGAAAGCTCGCTCTTTTCAACGCCTTTTTTTTCAACAATGCGATCAAAGATTTATTGATGGGATGATGAGATGGTAAAAATTTTAGATCAGTGGGGCAGGGCGCTTAATATCAAAGGGTTGGAGAGAGAAGTCGCAAGCCCTACCGTTGGCGGTGTTCGTGATGTGTGGTCACAAACCATTGTCAGTGGTCTGACCCCTGCGCAACTTGCTGATATTTTACAACAGGCAGCAGAGGGTCATCCAGAGCAGTTTTTCCAACTTGCCGATGATATGGAAGAGCGTGATTTGCATTATCGTGCTGTGCTTGGCATGCGTAAAAATGCTCTCACAGGGGTGGAGCCTGGAGTGATTGCCGCAAGCAACAGTGCACAGGACAAAAAGATAGCAGATGCGGTGCGGGAAGTGATTAGTGCGCCTACCTTTGTTGATGATTATGTCACGGATTTGTTAGATGCTTTGGGAAAAGGCTATGCGGTTGTTGAAACTTTGTGGGACAAGAGTGCCAAGGAATGGTGGCCGGTTGCTTGGAAATGGCGTGACCAGCGGTTTTTTCAATTGGATCGACGGGATGGTTTTCATTTGCGTTTAAAAGAAGAGGGCTCTTTGCATGGAAGTGAATTGCCTGCTTATAAATTTTCTATTCACAGACCCAAGTTGAAAAGCGGTTTGCCTATTCGTTCTGGGCTTGCGCGGCTTGCAGCTTGGGCTTTTTTGTTTAAATCTTATACCTTAAAAGATTGGATGGCATTTTTAGAAGTTTATGGCATGCCTTTGCGTGTGGGTAAATATGGGGCAAGCTCTTCTCATGAGGAACGACGGGTTCTTATTCAAGCGGTGCGTGATTTATCCAGTGATGCGGCAGCGATTATTCCCAAAGAAATGGAGATTGAATTTATTGAAGCGGCAGGGGGCAGTGGCAATGCGGTGTTTGCTTCTAAGGCGGAATATTTAGATCGACAAATTTCTAAAGGTGTGTTGGGGCAAACCATGACGACGGATGATGGTTCGTCCTTTTCGCAAGCGCGCATTCATGAAAATGTGCGCCATGATATTGCCAGAGCTGATGCACGCCAATTAGCTTTAACGGCTAATCGTGATTTAATTGTGCCCTTTGTTGAGATTAATTTTGGGCGCCAAGAGCGCACTCCCCTTGTTTATTGGCCGATTTCGGAAAATGAAGACATTAAAGCGATTAGTGACGCTTTGGAAAAACTTGTGCCTTTAGGTTTGCGTGTTGGGGCGCAAGAAGTGCGCAATAAGATTGGTTTTTCGCAACCAACAAAAGAAGAAGATGTTTTAAAGGCTCCTGATAATGCGCTTGATGATGAGAGGGGAGAAAAGGCTCATGTTTGTGCTGATTGTGGAGGTGTTTTTGATGTTTCTGTGACAAGAGAGAGCAAGGGTGCAAAAGAGAAGGGTGGGAAATATCACGACGAATTGGACCGGCTTTCACAAGAAGCTTTAAGCGACTGGGAAGAGGACTTAGAACCCCTTTTAGAGCCTTTTAAAAAGCTTGTAAGAGAAGCAACAAGTTATGAGGATATCCTAAAAGGCTTAGATGAATTATTGGGTGAGATGGATCATCATGCATTAGCAGCGCGCTTGGCAAAAGTACAAATGATTGCACGTGGGCTTGGGTATCATGGATGAGGAACTTTTTAAAACCGCCCCTAAAGAGGTCACCCGTTATTTTGAAGCCAAGGCACTTGTTCCAAGCTTTGATTGGCGTGATATAGCACCAGAAGAACATGCCTTTTCCTTTACGGTGGCGAAATCGCTAGGCTATGACATTTTGGAGGATTTTAAGCGAGCGGTTGGAGAAGCCATAAAGCATCAAGTTCCTTTTCAAGATTTTCAAAAAAATTTGATGCCGATTTTACAGGAAAAGGGTTGGTGGGGTAAAAAGACCAGCATTGACCCCAAAACTGGTGAAAAGAGCGTGGTACAATTGGGCAGCCCACGGCGTTTAGAAACGGTCTATTGGGCCAATACCATGAGTGCGCATGCGGCAGGTGAGTGGGAGCGCACACAAAATAATAAAGAATTTTTGCCCTATCTCACCTATGCTTTGTCAAGTTCAGAACATAAGCGTTTAGAACATGAAAGTTGGGTGGGGTTTACCGCACCTGTTGATGATCCGGTTTGGGATTGGCTTTATCCGCCCAATGGTTGGCGGTGTAAATGCAGTGTGCGACAGGTAAGCCGTTATGAAGCAGAAGATTTAGGCTATGAAGAGGGGGCAGAGCCACTTCATGTTGAAAAGCAGGTTTGGCACAATAAGCGAACGGGGAAAGTTGAGAAGATACCAAAGGGGATTGATCCTGGTTGGCATTCTAATCCTGGGAAACATCGGGCGCAAAATTTAAGCCGTTTTTTGAGTGATAAAATTTCCGTGATGGGGGACAATGACAAACGCATTGCCATTGAAGATATTGTGGGTTCACCACTTTTGGAAGCCATGTTTGAAGGACGGATGCTTCGCGGGTTTATACCCATTGCACCGATACCACAAAAGGTGGGTGATGTTTTTGCAGCGGAAAATTCTCTTATTCGCTTATCCGCAGACAGTGTGAAACATATTTTGTTAGAGCATCAAGCGCGTGATCTTCGCTTGGATGATTTTCGAGGCGCCATTCAAACACTCATTCGCCCCCATGGAATTATCAGGCGAAAAGGTGTACCGAGCGTTGTGTTTTTGGGTGAAAATGATGGGGTATGGTGGCGCTTAGCGGTTAAATTTGTGGCAAGCAAACAAGAATGGTGGTTGACCTCCATGCATAAAAAAAACTCTAGAGAAATTGGACGCTTATTGGATGCGGCTGAAAAAAAGGGCGAGAGGTTGTTGTAAAGAGAACACCGGAAAGACCTGCTGGCTTTTGTGAAAAGAGAAGGCGTGGAGGGCGGTCAACTCCTCGCAGATCCGGTAAAACCGTCCTGGTATAACTGGCTCACGCCTCGTGGATAGAAGTAACAGTTTAAAAGTTTAAAAGCAATCTTAAAAAAAACGGCTTGAGAGAGGCTTTTTTTGTATAAGGCGATAAATTGTACCTCTCACTTCACAACGGCGCTCTATCGCCTTTGAAGTGCCTTTGAAAACGATTTTATAGGATGGTTTGGCACGGGGGTTTTTCTCACAAGGAGAAGAATAGGGAAAAGAGTGCTTTTTTGAGAAATGCTCTTTTGACTGACAGTGTCAGACTTATGGTGGGAGTAAGTTTCATGCATTGTATTGCCAATGACAATTGTAAAGCAATAGGCAATGTATGGAACAGGAATTTCACGAAGATCAAAAAGATGGGGATGCAGAAACATTTCATGCTGCGTTAATAGATCTCTGTCCAGACGTTTTATGCCAAGACATTTCATGTGAAGACGCCACCGTTAGCCAAGCGCCTGAATGGGTAGAGCTTTTGCCCAAAGCGCCCCATGTAAAGGCACGTGATGGACGACAATGGCATTATAACCCGCAAACTATTTTAAAAGCCTTTGCAGCCAATAAAGGACCGCTTGTGATTGATTATGAGCATGGGCAACATCACCGTGCGAGAAATGGTTTAGAAGCACCTGCCAGTGGCTGGATTGAAGAATTAGCAGAGCGGGATGGTGCGATTTGGGGGCGTGTTAAATGGACCGATATGGCTAGCAAAAAGATTGTTGCCCGAGAATATCGCTATCTTTCGCCTGAGTTTCGCCATTCCAAGAAAGGTGAAATTTTGAATTTAGCAGGTGCTGGTTTGGTGAACCGTCCAGCCCTTGTCATGACGGCTTTAAGCCGTGAACAGCCTTCCCCTATAACTTTGACGGAGAAAATGATGGATTTGACAGCCATTGCCAGTGCACTATCGCTGGCAGAAGATGCTAAAGCGGATGAGGTTTTAGCAACGCTTAAAGCGCGCGAAAAGGAACGCGTGGAATTAAATGCCCAATTAATAAAAGCGCGAGAAGATTTAGCGCTTTTGCAAGAAGAGCAAAAAAACAGTGCCATTGAGAGTCTTTTAGATAAGACCATTGAAGAGGGCAAGATTTTGCCGGCTGCTCGCGAGGAATATCGTGCGCTCTGTAGCCTTGAAGGGGGGATGGAGCATTTTAAAAGTTTGGTCGAGAAATTGCCGGCGCTTGCCTCAATAAGCCCTTTAGAAGTGTGTTCCTTAGCGCAAGAACCAAAGCTTGCTCCAGAAGAGGTTGCCCTTGCGGCACGCCATTATCAGGAAGAGCAGAAGCAAAAAGGCTTCGACATCACCATTAGCCGAGCAGTTGAGTATATTAGCGAGCAAAAGGAGCGCCCATTATGAGTACGATGATTTTGATTAAATCTTTTCGCGCTGGAGATGTGATTTCACCTTATTGCATTGTTGCAGCGCGCGGTGATGGAATGGTGGCAACGGCTTCTGGTAAGGGTGATAAATTATTAGGGACTGCTGGGTCATTGAGTGCAAAGGCTGGTGAGATGATTGATGTTGGCCAATGTGGTTGGGGCGAAGTGGTTTGTGGAGGCAATGTTTCCTTTGGTGATTTTTTGACCTCTGACCCCAAAGGACACGCCATTAAAGCGGAAGCTGCAGATCGCACCATTGGTATTGCCATGAGTGATGGTTCTGCTGGTGATGTTATTTCTTTTAAAATTAATTAATCGAGGCATAAAATGAACAGACCTTTTCCCATTGATCCAACACTCACCGCTATTGCTATTGGTTATCGCAATCCAGCAGGTTCTCTTATTGGCGATAAAGTTTTGCCACGCGTTTGTGTTTTAAGTGAGGTGTTTAAATATAGTGAATTTCCCTTAGCGGAAAATTTTACCGTGCCTGAACTTGAAGTTGGGCGAAAAGGGCGCCCGAATGTGGTGGAATTTTCTGCCTTTGAACGGGAAGCCAGTGTCAAAGATTACGGACTTGATGATCTCATCCCCAATTCAGATATTGAAGCAGCGGCACGCGCACGGGCGGAGCGACGCTCTCGTTATAACCCCGAAAAGACAGCTGTAGAGGGACTTGCCAATTTGCTAGAATTGGGGCGTGAAGTGCGTGTTGCAGCCCTTGTGCAAAGAAGTGAAAATTACGCACCAGAGCGGGTGATTACGCTTAAGGGTGAAAATAAATTTAGCGATTATGAGAAATCTGACCCTTATGCCACTTTAGATGAGGCGATGGATAAAAGTCTCGTCTATACGCCCAACACCATTGTGATGGGCAAAGTTGTTTGGTCAAAACTCAAACGTCATCCCAAAATCATTAAAGCCGTTAAAGGGGGTGGCACTGCTGATGGTTTTGTCACCAAGGCGCAATTTGCTGATCTGATGGAAATACACCCCGATCGTTTACTCATTGGTGAATCGCAAGTGAATTTGGCACGTAAAGGGCGTTCGGCACAATTGGCACGCGTGTGGGGCAATAAGATTGCACTGCTTTATATTGACCCTACCAAACAACAGGCAGATGGTTCGGTGATCAGTTGGGGCTTTAGCGCCCAGTTGGGCGAGCGTTTGTCTGGAGTGATCCAAGATCCAGATATCGGCTTGTCGGGTGGTAAACGGGTGCGTGTGGGGGAACGTGTGTGTGAATTGGTTGCCGCAAAAGATGCCGGTGTTTTGTTGCAAGAAGTTGTCTAAGGGAAACTTTTAAACATGGCTTATGCAAGCAAAACATTGATTGAAGAGCTCTGGGGTGATGACTTCTTGGATGACTTATGCGGGATGGATGAGAATTCTGATCCAGTTTTTTCAGAGCAAGCCATTGCCCGCGCGCTCGAACAGGCAAGTGGTGAGATTGATGTGCATTTGTCTCATCGCTACTCAATCCCCATTGCTGGACAGCCGGCGGCTCTGGGTATGATCTGTGTCAATATTGCTGTTTATAATTTAGCCATACGCCATACGGCACTGACCACGACTATTGAAGATCGTTACAAACAGGCGGTTGAACTCTTGAAACGTATTGCCGAAGGCAAAGCGGGTTTAGGCATAGATGAACCTAAAATTATGAGCGAAGATGGACCGGTTCGTGATGGGGCTTTTTTTCATGCCAAGCCGCGTTTGATGGGAAGGTAACATGTCTGTTGCAACCCATATTGAGATTAAAGAGACAGGGCTTGAAGCGGCTTTATCCTTTTTGCAAAAGGGCGCTGATAGCTCGATGGGGACTTTGGCACAAGGGGTTGGGCGTCTCATCCAAGAAAGCACAAGGCGGCGGATTCAAAGCGAAAAAAATTCTGCCCAAGGAGAGAAGTGGAAAAACAATTATGCCCGCACCTCCATTCTTTATGCCAGTGGGGCGCTTTCACGCTCCATTGATATGAAAGCTTCACCAGAACAGGTGATTGTGGGCTCTGGGTTGGTTTATGCGCGGATTCATCAATTAGGTGGGGTTATTCGCCCGAAAAATGGCAAGACACTGCGCTTTTTTCTTAAAAGCGGTAATGCACACCGCTTTGTTTGTGTGCATCAAGTGACCATGCCGGCACGCCCTTATTTGGGGCTTTCAGAGCACAATAAAGTGGAAATTGTCAAAGCGACAGAAGACTGGCTGGAAAGGGTCTTTTCATGAACCAAACGATCACACAAGCAGGGCGCATTAATCAGTTTCGTGAAGCGGTGATAAGGAGCCTTAAAGGCGCTTTGCCGGATGTGCGTGATTGCGGCTGTCAATTTGGACGTTTTAATTTAGAAGAACTTGAAACACAGATGCTGGTGGCTCCAGCAATACGGGTTGCGGTGTTAGAAAGCCGTTTGAATCCTGTAGCAAGTGGACAGATGAGTGCTGATCTTCATTTAGGGGCTTTTATTATTACCACTGGTAAAGAGCGTGATGTTTCCAGTTGGCTTTTAGCAGAAGCCATTGCGGTTTTATGCCATAGCGGGCAATTGTGGGGGCTAACGCATTTGAGTGCCCCGCGTGATGTCCAGATTGAACCGATTATTTCCGCGGCGATTAAGCAGCGTGGTGTATCGATAAGCGTGGTGGAATGGCACCAAGATTTGCATCAGTTGGGACAGGATATTTTTTGTGATGAAGGACAACTCAAAAGTGGTTTGATTTCATGTGATGATGAGGTGTTGCTATGAATGATGCGCATTTGTTGAGTGACACCTTGCGACAAATAATGAAGCGTCTTGATGCGCTTGAACGCTGTCTTGCCAACCAGCACATGATTGGGCGGGTTGTGCAAGTTGATGGCCATAGGGTGCGGGTGAAACTTTCCGAACAGGGTTCTAATGGACAAGCAGTTTTATCGCCTTGGCTACAAGCGCAAGAAGCTTCTGGCGCTCTCTCAAGCAATATGCCCCTCCATGTTGGTGATCCGGTGCGGTTATTAAATCCCCATGGCGAAATTGGTTCTGCCTCTCTGGTGGTGCGCGATAGTTATAGTGAGGATGCACCTAATCCCGCACGCTCTTTCCAAGAGTTGGCGCTCTGTTATGCCGGTGGCGCTTTGCGAATGACAAAAGATGAACTTATTCTCTCCCATGGGGAAAACCAAATCCATTTGAGTGAAAAAGGTTTGGTGCTTTCTCATCAAGCAACCCGTGTTGAATTAACGGGTAGTGTGCGGATTCAAGCAGAAGATTTACAGCATAATCAAAAATCTGTTGGCGCAAGCCACAAACACGGTGGGGTCAAAATGGGTCCCTCCACAACCTCTTCCCCTCTTTAAAGGAGTTTTATCATGCGTGAGAACATTTATGTTATTTTAACCAATGCCGATTTTGTTGCAGGCAAGCGTTCACTGGGCAAAGGTGAAGAAATTTGTTTAAGTGAGGAAGAGGCTAAATATCCGTTGCTGCTTGGTCAGATCGCTGAAAAACCAGCACCTGTTGTTTCTGCGCCCCCAACTGTTTCTACCACAAAGACAAGCAAAGGGGCTTAAAGCATGCGGTGCGGGATGAGCGAAAAGGATGGCTCTCTTTTATATGGCTTTGCGCATTGTCAACAGTCACTTCGTAAATGTCTGACGACAAGAATTGGGACACGGGTTTTGCGTCGTCATTATGGATGTGATGTTGGAGCATTCCAAGATGCCAATGCTGACCCTGCGACGATGATGCAGCTTTATCAAGCAATTGTTGAAGCACTCGATGATCCAGAGTGTGGAGAGCCTGGGTTTTCGTTGCAGAGGATTGATCTGACAAAAGCAACGCGTGAAGGCACGTTCCATTTTGTTTTAACGGGTGTTTTTTATCCCAATGGGCATTTGGGAGATTGGTCACACCAAGAGCCAATGAGCATCAATTTAGAGGTTGGTGATGACTGAGTTTGAACCTTTACCCTTTTCACAGATTCCCCCTCCACAACTCCCTCTGCCACAAATTATTGAAGAGCTTTCTGTTGAAGCAATTTTAGAGCAAAAGATCACGCGTTTGACTGAGCTTTTTGCAGCGCATCATATTCCTTATAATGTGGAAAAGACGGCTTATGATCCGGTTGTCATTCAATTGCAAGCGGCGGCTTATGAAGAGTTGCTATTGCGCCAGCGAATTAATGAAGTGGCGCGGGATAATTTACTCACATTTGCCCATGGAACAAGTTTAGATCATTTGGGGGATTTTCATGGGGTCACGCGCCTTTTGGATGAAGATGATGAGCGTTTGCGCCGCCGCATTCGCTTGAATAGACAAGGACATTCCACAGGGGGCACAGCGCCACGTTACCAATATTTTGCCCTCTCAAGCGATATCCATGTCAAAGATGCTTTTGTTTATCGTGTGGGCAAAAGCCCGATTATTCATGTTGCGCTTTTTAGTGACGCTCCTTCAGGGGTAGCTGATGAGGCTTTAATTGCAAAGGTGCAAGCAGCCCTTGATGCCCCCCATGTTAAAATGACCAATGACCACATCCTTGTGAAAAGCGCGGTACAGCGGATGATCAATGTTTCTGCTGATTTTTGGTTGTTACCGGATGAAGGCTCCTTTGTTTTGGAAAGAGCAGAGCAGAATTTAAGAGCAGAATGGGCGCGTGCGCAAAGGCTTGGGCGTGATTTGTCTTTAAGTTGGATACTAAGCCGCTTGATGGTTGAGGGCGTTCACCATGTGAACATAACGCAACCTTGTGAGGATATTTTGGTCGCACCTGATGAAGCTGTAGCTTTGGGGGATATTGTCTTGTCTGAACGGGGGCGTGCTTATTGATGCTTTCCTCACTTTTGCCCCCAAATTCGAGCTTGTTTGAACGTTGTTTTGCAGAAGCAATGGCTTTTGACCCTCACGTTAAAACGGCACTCGAAGAAATACCCCGCGCGAAATTTATTACGCGTCCGCCTTCTTGGTTACCCTTTTTAATAGACGAATATGGCTTACAAGAATTAAACCCTTATTTCTCTACCCTTTATGATTTAATTGATCAGGGTCTTGCATGGCAAAATATTCGCGGCTCCCTTGCGGCAATAGAGATGGGGCTTGAATGGCTAGGGATTACAGCACGCTTTCAACCCGCCTGGACGGGGCGCGCATGGTGGAATTCCTTTCAACTTGATTTTGATCAGTTGCCTGAACGCAAAAGCCTTGAAGCCATTGAAGCGATTACCGACCTTTCCAAAAGTTTGCGCTCTGATTTTCGCCGTGGGACCTATGGTTATGATGTGCAAGCCATGGAAGGCAATATGTCACGACTTGATGACAGCATGTTGGAGTATGAAAGCGGTGTTCGCTTAACAGCTGGGGGCACTTTGTTTTCCTTTGGGCGCACAACAGAGATCAATCACACGCTCACAAGAGAAGAAGGCAGGCTTATTGGCAATTGGATAGATGATGGGGATGAAGAGTTAAGCTTTGAACAAATCGATTATCCATGGGACATGGCAAATTTTCCGTGGTGTTCGGTCAAAAAACATGAACGCGATATACTCATGGCAGAGTGGTTCCAAAATCGTCCCCTTTATTTGGCTTTAAGAGACGAAAACAATACTCTGATTGGGTATCGCCGATGCAACATTGTCCAGCCTGTAGAGCAGGTTTTAGAGGGTGTTTACAACCATTGTGGCAACAGATTTAACCCTTCTACAACAGGCACTCTGTTGTTTCTTGCAGCCCGCACAGATTTTGAAGATGTTGAGGACAAACAAGCCGCCGCTGTTTCCCTTCTCGTTCATGGCTGTCTTGCACAACAAACCCCTCTTGGCAAACTTTGGTTAGGGGCTGATGAACTAAATGGCGGTGTAGAGATACTCAAAACGCCTATCAATATTCCTTTGCGTGCCGATGTTCGCGAACAATTCAAGATTTTATTGAGGTTTTAATATGAAGCATGAAAGTGGTTTACCCTTTGCAATTGACAGATCTCGCGGCAAAGAGGAACAACAAAGCGTTGTCTTTTATGGCACGCGTCCCTTTATTCAAAGTGGTGAACTCAATGAGGTTCAAACCATTATAAGGGGGCGGCATGACCGCTTGGGGCGCCTTGTGGCACAAGAAGGAGACCGCGTTGAACGGGCTGATGCTTTTGTCAACAAAGAGACAAGGACCGTAACGTTAACGGATGGCAAAATTTATATCGCAGGCGATATCTTTCCAGTCTCTGAAGCTGTACTCAACAATGTTGCCATGATTGGGCGCATTGAAATTGGTGTGAAGCTGCAAAAAAAATGGATAACACACGAAGATGATCCAGAGCTATTGGGGCAAGTCCCTGGCACATTGGCAGAAGGAGAGCCTGGTGCCGCACGCGAAACAGCAAAGCTTGTTTGGGCACTGAAAGAAGATACACAGCAAGGCACTTTCTTTCCCGTTTATATCTTACAAGATGGTGTTCTTATTGATCAAAAATCCCCATCACTGCTTGAACCCGCCATGCAAGCCATTGCGACGTACGACCGTGCCCATGGGCATTATATCGTGAGTGGCTGCCGTGTAAGTGCATTGGGAGCAAATAACGGTTGCCAAGTGTTTAGTATTCAAGAAGGAGAAGCCAATATCAATGGCTTTAAACGCAAACGCCTTGCCGCCTTGCGCCATGAAGAGCCAGAGGATTTTTCGACAAGCGTTGTTCCAAGCGAAACGCATATTTTTGCGCCTCAAAAAGGGAAAACAAGCTTTACCTTTAAACCCTATTATTTTCCTATTGCCAATATTCAGTCTCTTTTGTTGACAAAAGAAAAAACCGTTAACGTCACCCGTGGTGCCGTTGCCGCTGGGCGTGATGGTGTTCCTGATAAAAGCATCACCGCGTTTATCAAAATCGTTCAAGGAAGCAAGGAATTTAAAGAAGGCACAGATTTTAAAAAAACCGGAGACACCATTGATTGGGCACCCGTGGGAGACGAACCTTTAGCAGGGAGCAGCTATAAGGTGACTTACCGTTACCGCGCAAAAATCACGGCTGATAAAGTAACAGCGCAGGAAATCACAGTCTCAGGGGGTGCGGAGGGTGGTGATATTATCGTCAGTTACACTTATAAATTGCCCCGCATTGACCGCATAGGACTGAACACGGGGGGCAATGTCGTATATATCAAAGGAGTTTCATCAGATCACCCCATGGCACCAAATGTCCCTGATGATGTGTTGTCCCTTGCAACGATCACCAACAATTGGCTTGAAACGCCGGTTGTGGTCAATGATGGCACACGGGTTGCCCCCTATGATGAGATGTGGCGCTATTTTCAACGAGTGCTTTCGCTTGATCGATTGATGCAATTAGAGCGTATTAAAAGCAATGTTGACTCTAAAGAACCTGTTGCCAAAAAGGGCATGTTTGCAGACCCTTTTCTTGATGATAGTTACAGAGATGAAGGCTTTCAACAAACGGGGGCTGTAGGCAATGGCATTTTACATCTCGCCATTGATCCAACCTTTTACACCGCTCATCTGAACGCGCCTGTTACGCTTGACTGGACAAATGAAGTGATCATTGCGCAAGAGTTGACAACTGCTTGCGAAAAAATCAATCCTTATCAAAATTTTGCGACCTTGCCTGGTACAGTAACCCTTGAACCCGCGACAGACTTCTGGCATGAACAGCGCACCGATTGGCTCTCAAGCGTGACCAATCAAATCAATATGGGCTGGAACCGTGGGAGAAGCGTTCGTAAAACAGAAATCAGTGATGATTTGGTGAGTGCAACCCAAGAGAAAATCGATTTTTTGAGACAAATTACCCTTTCTTTCAAAATTGAAGGTTTTGGCAGTAGCGAAATCTTGGAACGTCTTACCTTTGATGGTGTGAATATTTTACCAAAAACAAAGCTTGTTGCTAACACCAAAGGCACCCTTGAAGGCACTTTCACGATTCCACAAAATATTACGGCTGGTACAAAAAATGTTGTGGCACGGGGGAAAGGTGGAACAATTGCAACAGGGCTTTTTACAGGTCAAGGTGTGATTGATGTGAAAGTGATGCGGCGCACCACAACAGTAAAGATCTGGACGCAAGTGGACCCACAAGCGCAAGTTTTTACCCCCGATGAAACACGGCAAATCACCGGTATTGACTTTCATCTTTGCAAAATCGGTAATGAGAACCATGATCTGGTGATTGATTTGGTCACCACAGAAAACGGTTATCCGACCGCCGATATTCAAGCGCAAAGCTTTTATTCTATGAAGGGCGCAAAGCTAGGTTGGGCAGAGGCACGCTATGATGTACCACTCCTTGTCCCCGATGACCGCTTAACGGCTTTCGTTATTAAGACAGATGATAGTAATCATTCTGTCTCACTGGCAAAGCTTGGGGATTTTGATGCAGAACACCAGAGATACGTCTCGAGCCACCCTTACGTGACCGGTCCACGCTTTTCTTCTGTCAATGCTAGGAGCTGGACCGCCCATCAAGATGAGGCTTTAGCCTTTCGAGTGCTGGCGGCACGCTATACACAAACAGAAAAAACCATTGATCTTGGCACTTTTGACCTTGTTGACTGCTCTGATTTGCAAATACGCGCAGCCATTGAATTGCCTTCAAGCGATTGTTCTGTCATCTTTGAAATTGAAAGAAACAATGGCACGGTTTATCAACTCCTTCCCTTTCAATTACTCAGTCTTACTGAATATATCAGTGAAAAGATAAAGCTTCGCGCTATTCTCAAAGGCACCGAAAAGCTCTCACCCGTCTTGTTTGCGCCTGTTCAATTGATTGCGGGGAAGATCCATAAGGAAGCCACTTATGTCACGCGTGCTTTTGCCTTTGGGGAAAAGGCAAGGTTAACCAGCTATATCAAAACATTTTTACCAGGTGGTGCAACCTTTTCACTGGAGATGCAACTGGATGATGGTGCTTTCACCCCTTTGAAATTAGAGGAAACAGAGCAACTCGCTGAACCGCTTTGGACAGAACGAAAATTTATCAGTAGTGATAAAGGCGCCAAACAAGCGCGCTTGAAACTCACGCTTACCGGTGGACCAGCAGCGCGGTCAATGGTGTGTGATTTTGGCGCCGGCATATTATGAGGGGAAAATGAGAGATGACAAAAACCAAAAAACTCGACATGGAATTGCCTAAAGAAGGACGCTTTATCAGTTCTGAATTCCCAATCTTGCGGGAAAACTTGACCAAAATTGATCAAGCTCTTTTGGCTGTTGAGGAAAAGATAAACGAAAAAGCACCTTTACAACACACGCATACCATAAGCGAAATCACAAATCTAGAAAGCGCTCTCAATGGCAAAATGGCAGCGGATAAAACTTTCTCATTTGCTGATTTAAGCGATATCGAAGGCGCAAAAGATGCTGCCAACAATTATGTTCTCTATAAATCAAGCAATAATAACTTCACTTTTGGCAGTGCAATATCATTGTTAGGCGCGCATCAACATAAAACCGAAGATATTGTGGGGCTTGATGATTTTAGAGCCAAAATCAACGAAGATCTCACAAGCTATGGTCGCCTCACAAGTCCAAATGAATGGAAAAATTACAATAAATTTACCAGCAAAGTGACTATGAGTGGTGCCTTAGAGCTTTTGGGCAATTCGTCGTTTAGCCTCATCCACAATGGTGAAATGGTTACCAGTTTAAGCACAAGCGGAAGCTTTCTTAAAGGACCTTTAAAAGTCGATGGTGATCTTGTTTATACAAAAGCAGAAATAGATATTCTCAAGCAGGAAATTAAAAACATCAAAAAAGATTTGATTAATAAACTCATTATTGCCGATGCTGAATTGCTGTATACGCAAGATGGGAAAATTAAATGGCCAGATTGGGTAAGCAATAAAACCAAAGTTGAGATCCAAGCATGGGGCGGCGGAGGTAGTGGTGGTTCCTCTTGGTCTTATGGCGATGGCGGCGGAGGAGGAGGAGGAGGTTGTTCCGTGTGGTATGGCTATAAATCCAGTTTAAACGGGCATGAGGATATCATCATTGGTAAAGGAGGAACTTCTGTTGCAAAGCATGGTGCGACAGGAAACTCTGGAGGAACAACAGTTGTTGGAAAGAATTTTATTACCGCTACAGGAGGACATGGTGGTGGGGGTGCTTATTATAGTATATCAAAGGGAAATACTTATTACTATTCAGGTGCTGGTGGAACTGGGGGCATTGGTGGAAATTTTGGTTGGGCAACAGATGATCTCCTAGGACTTGCCAAAGGAGGAAATGGTTATGCTGGGACGAAAGGAATTGAAGGAATTGTAGGAAACAGAAGTGGTAACGGAGGTGATGCCGGAGGCGATACATCAAGGGGAGGTGGTGGAGGAACGGCAGATGGTAGCTTTCCTTCAGGAAAAGCAGGGCGTGGTTTTGGGGGCGGAGGTGCTGGTGCTAGTAGGGATGGATATGACAGCGGTGCTGGTGCTGATGGCGCTGTTCTTATAAGATTATGGAAAGAATAAATGGATGCACAAGTAACCAAGATATGACAGAAGTCAAATGGATAGCTGTTCTATAAGCAAGTTTATATGTTTTTAAGTCCTTTTATCGCTCTTTAAAAGCCCTTTGAAAGGGCTTTTTTTGACTGACAGTGTCAGGCTTATGGAGCATGGTGATGGTTGTTATTCTCTCTTCATTGATTTGGAGAGCAAAATGGCAATAGAATTTAATCATGGGATTCGCATTGTAGAGGCTGGTGAGGATTCCCGTCCTTTAGCAACATTTGATCAGACCGCCATTGGGGCGGTTGTTACAGCCCCTGATGCTGACAACCAAGTTTTTCCCCTCGACGAGCCCGTGTTGGTCTTCACCCATGAGACAGAGAAAATCCAAAAGCTTGGGGCAAGAGGCACGGCTCTTGATGTGATTAAAGCCGTGTGCGCGCAGGGGATTGAGGCACAAATTATCCTTGTGCGTGTGGAAGAAAAGTCAACCATTGCTGAGACACAAACCGAAATGGTGGGATCCAATACTCACTTGACCGGTGTGCATGCCTTAGCGCATGCGCGGGGGCATTTGGGGGTGGAACCTGGAATTCTCTTAGCACCGGCTTATAGTGCAGGGCGGATTGATAATGGTAAAAACCCCGTGGCAGATGCTTTAGAACAAGTGGCAGAAAAGTTGCAAGCCATTGCCGTGTTTGATACGGGTGGTAAAAACACGGAAGAAAGTCTTGCCTATCGTGCAGATTTTTCCTCACGCTTTTGTTATTTGATTGACCCCTTTGTACGGGTGGCAAATCGTGAGGGGGGTGTTAGTGTTAAACCGGCAAGTCCTTTTGCTGCCGCTATGTTTATCAAACGTGACAAGCAAAGGGGCGGTGTTTTTTGGTCTCCTTCCAACCAAGATGTGCATGGCATTTTAGGGACAGCACGCCCCATTAGCTATTTTGATGGCGAAATTGATCATGAGGCAAATCGCCTTAACCAAGCCGATATTGCGACCTTTATTCCAGCACGGCTTAGCCAAAATGCGCAGGGAGAAGTAGCTTCCAATGGGCGCATTTTATGGGGCAACCATACCACCTCCAGTGACCCATTGTGGCGTTTTGTCAATGTGGTGCGCACCCGTACAGCCTTGGAAAAAACCATCATTAACAATTTACGCCCTTGGGCGAATGATGAAAACCTTACTGGTCAACATGTTATTGCCATTACCCGCAGCCTTACACAGTTTCTTGATGATCTGATTGCGCGGGGTGCGCTTTTGGGTGGCCGGGTTTGGTTTGATCGTGATTTAAATTCCAACAGCACTTTGCAATTGGGAAAATTGCGGGTCGAGTTTGATGCAGAAGAAGTGCCACCTTTAGAAGATTTGAGTTTCGGCAGCCGGCGCAATAGCGCTTATTTTGATCGGCTGGCGCAAGATATCCAAAAGAAAATGACTTATCAATTTGGCGATACGCTTGAAACTTATCGCAAAGCAGCAAGGAGTTAAAGCATGACTTTACGCATTGTACGCGGTTTTACCTTGATTGTTGATGATGATGTGAATCTTCACCTTGATCTTGAAACATTGAAACTGCCCACGTTGGAAGAAATCACCGAAACCTATCAACCAGGGGGCTCTGATATGCAAATTGATGTGAGCGGTCTTGGTGTGAAAGCGCTAAGTTTGCAAATGAAAATCCGCAGCCACACACCAGAAATTATCGGCATCTTTGGTGGTCCTCCTGGTCTTCGTCATAAATTCACTGGCAAAAAACATGTGATCTCTGAAGAAGATGGACGTGAGCATGAACATTCCATTGATGTGACAGGGCGGTTGGTCAAAGTCGATAGCGAAGGCTTAACAGCTGGAAAAGCGACAGGCTATGATTGCGAGATCAAAAATGTTTGGGACTATACGGAATTTTGGGATGGTTCTGTTTTGCACCGCTTTTCTTTTAAACGGGGCGGCTGGCTTGTCCGCAATGGGCAAGAGATCGGTTCTCGCCGCCGCTCTATTCTCAATTTATAGGAATTGATCATGACAAGTTTACAAACCAGCATTGACGTGGAATTGCAGGTTCCGTTTCTTTATCAAGATAAAAGTGGCAAAGAAACTCTATGCAAGAAACTGACCTTTTATCGCCCCACTTTTAAGCATGCCAAGCAATTAGCGGTGCTCATTGGACCACAATTGACAGAGCTGCTGCTTCCTGAGTTTGGAGAGCAAAAAACAACTTTGAGCAATGATGTGCTTATCACGAAGCTTTCTCAAGTTTTGTTCACAAGTGAGGCAACAGAAGGCATCACAGCACTTTTGGCTGATATGTCACGTGAATCTATTGAATTGATTGATCGAGTTGATGTGATGGATATTGTCGCAATATTGAAGGCTTTTTTTGCTTTTTTTACGCAACGCCAATCCTCTCTGCCAGACAATTTGGGGCAGAACTAGCCCTTTATTATCACTGGGCGCCTTCAGAGATTAACCAGATGGATTGGCTGGATGTGATTGCCTATCGAGAAGAACTCGCGCGCCTGAAAGCTCAAGAATATGAAAGCCATCAGTTAGGATAAAGAATCGTCATGGATGTTTCCCTTGTTGTGCGTTTTGTCAATCATCTGCAAGAGGGGATAGCTTCTGCCAAGCGTGATCTTGCAGCCTTTAGTTCAGATGTTGCGCATTTCCAAAACAAGACAAGGCAGCATTTTAAAGGGTGGTTTGACCCTGAGCATCTTGAGGATGCGACAAAGAATGCGGAAAATGCTTTTATCCAAGCGCGGGGGCGCATGGTGGGTGCCATTGCGCAAACAGCAACCTTAATTGCACCGCTCTATAAAGCCATGCAATTTGATCAATCGATGAAGGGACTAGAAAAGGTTCTCGATGCCCCCCTTAATCGCTTAAAGGAATTGCGCCGTTTTGCGCTTGAAACCTCCACCAAGATTCCGCTAGCGGCGCGTGAAGTCTTAGAATTGATGACCAGTGCCAGCCAAGCAGGGATTGGTGAACAAGATCTAGAAGCTTTTAGCATTTACGCCGCTAAAGCAGCTGTAGCTTTTGATATGACGGGAGATCAGATTGGGGAGCGCTTTGCCAAATTGCGCAATGTCTTTAAGCTTAATCAGGTAGGCATTGAAGATCTAGGCGATGCTATCAATCATCTCTCTAATCACATGGCGGCAAAGGCCAGTGAAGTGTCTGATTTTACCAATCGTGCCACCGGTGCGGCAACCATGTTTAAGTTGACAGCGCGCGAAACTGCGGCATTTGGTACAGCGATGATTTCTGCTGGGATTGTTCCTGAGAGTGCCGCGCGTGGTTTTAATGCCATGAGTGCGCGCATTCAGGCAGGGGGCAAACATATTGAAGATGCTTTTGCCAATATCGGGCTTTCTCGCGAAAAATTCATGCAAGATCTGGACAAAGATGCCACCGGCACCTTGGTGCGCTTTTTTAATGTGTTGGGTAAATCCGAACAGGGGATGCGCTCGCTGATTGCCATTGCGGGGCGCGATTTTACCGGTGATTTTGCCAAATTGGTGGGTAACCCCGAATTGTTAGGGCAAGCTTTAGAGTATGTGAAAGATCCACAAGTCTTTAAAGGTTCGGTAGAACAAGAAGCAGACAAACAAGCAACCGGTGCCATGCGGCAATTTGAACTCTTACAAAACCGTATTGTGGCTCTGGGCATCACCATTGGTGAAGTGCTTCTGCCTCCTCTCAACAGTCTCATGGAAACTGTTGGTAATTTTACCAATGGGTTGATGGCGTGGGCGAATGCGCACCCAACTTTAACAAGCGCCATTATCAAAACCATTGCCGCCCTCATGGCTTTTAATATTGCTCTGCGCGTGTTGCGCTTTACTCTTGCTGGGACACGCCTTGGGCTTCTTCAATTGATGGGCTCTTTTATCAAGATGGGTGCTGTTAGTCGTGGTGTTGCTGCAAGCTGGCGGGGCTTAGCAGCCGCAGGGCGCTCGCTGGGTTTAATAGCAGCAAGCTTTGGTGGAAGTGCGCTGCGTCTTCTTCGCCCCATGACTTTACTGGTAGGGGCTTTACGGGGGATTGCTGTCTCAGGAAGTGCATTTGCTGCCTCTTTTGGTTGGATGGGGACAGTGATCGAAGTGGTTGGGGCAAGTCTTTCCTCTGTTGTGGGGGGTATTTTTACCCCGATCGGGGCGGTCATTGCTGCTGTTGTGGCTGTCATCCTTGCTGCTGGTTTTGCTTTGTGGAAATATTGGGATCGTTTTTCTTCTTTTGTCAAAGGTTTTGCACGGGGGGTATCTCGGGCTTGGGGGCGTGCCTTTGAAGCCGTCATGCGCTTTTTTGGTGCTGATACCACCACCATCACCAAATGGAAAAATATCATTGCTGCTGCTTTTGATTTCTCTCAAACTTGGCAAAAGTTTAAACAAGAGCTTAGCGCTGTTGTCGAGTGGTTTGGCAATTTGTGGGAGGGCGTTAAACAAAGCTTTTCCAACTTTTGGCAATGGTTGAAGAGTTTTTTTACACAGGAAAAGCTCTCGGATGCTGCCAAGGCTGGTATGGAACAAGCGGGCGAAGATCTGGCTAATTCGATTGTCGATGGCTTTATGTCGTCTATCTCACAATTGATGGATTATTGTAAATCTTTGCCTAGCCGCATTAAGGGGTGGATTGGTTCCATTGATGTAAGAGAGTTTTTGCCAAGTTTTTTGGGGGGTAAAACAGCCATTCAGCCCATACCA
>NZ_JBHION010000016.1:0-32000 GCF_042195515.1 Bartonella sp. CB10SXKL
ACCCAGAAGGCTTTGGTTCAACAGGGGCAGAAGGAGGAGAAACAGAATCTGGAGATGAAGTGTCCTCCGGAACAGAGAGCTCAGATGGACGAACCTCATCAGTAGAATCTTCAACTGGAACAAACGGTGCAGGCATAGGTTGCACAAAAGAAGGGTCCTCCGGAACAGTTGGTACAGAAGGACGTACAGGTTCAACAGGCGCAGAAGGAGGAGAAACAGAATCTGGAGATGAAGTGTCCTCCGGAACAGAGGGCTCAGATGGACGAACCTCATCAGTAGAATCTTCAACTGGAACAAACGGTGCAGGCATAGGTTGCACAAAAGAATGGTCCTCTGGAACAGTTGGTACAGAAGGACGTACAGGTTCAACAGGGGTAGAAGGGGTGGGGACAGAATCTGGAGATGAAGTGTCCTCCGGAACAGAGGGCTCAGATGGCCGAACCTCATCAGTAGAATCTTCAACTGGAACAAACGGTGCAGGCATAGGTTGCACAAAAGAAGGGTCCTCCGGAACAGTTGGTACAGAAGGACGTACAGGTTCAACAGGCGCAGAAGGAGGAGAAACAGAATCTGGAGATGAAGTGTCCTCCGGAACAGAGGGCTCAGATGGACGAACCTCATCAGTAGAATCTTCAACTGGAACAAACGGTGCAGGCATAGGTTGCACAAAAGAATGGTCCTCTGGAACAATTGGTACAGAAGGACGTGCAGGTTCAACAGGGGCAGAAGGAGGAGAAACAGAATCTGGAGATGAAGGAGATACCGGAATAGAGGGCTCAGATGGCAGAACCTCATCAGTAGAAGGAGACTCTGGAACAGTTGGTACAAAAGGAACTCTAGGTTCAACAGGCACAGAAGGAGTGGGAACAAAATCTGTAGATGAAGTGTCCTCCGGAATAGAGGGCTCAGATGGCAGAACCTCATCAGTAGAAGGAGCCTCTGGAACAGTTGGTACAAAAGGAACTCTAGGTTCAACAGGCACAGAAGGAGTGGGAACAAAATCTGGAGATGAAGGAGATACCGGAATAGAGGGCTCAGATGGCAGAACCTCATCAGTAGAAGGAGACTCTGGAACAGTTGGTACAGAAGGACGTACAGGTTCAACAGGCACAGAAGAAGTGGGAACAGAATCCGTAGATGAAATGTCCTCTAAAACAGAGGGCTTAGATGGCAAAACCTCATCAGTAGAAGTTTCAACTGGAACAAGCGATGCAGGCATAGGTTGCACGGAAGAAGCGTCCTCTGGAACAGAGGGGACAGAGGGAAGTGCAGGCGAAACAGGGGCAGAAGGAGTGAGAGTAGAATCCGTAGGAATAAATGTTTCAGACGGCTCAGATGTTTCAGGCAAAGAAGGTGTAGATGGTATAAGTGAAGGCTCAACAGAAGGAGGTTGTTCAGGCGCAATAGTTTCTGATGGCCGTTCAGAAGGTATAGTTTCTGCTTCAGATTTAGGTGGTAAAACTGTGGACGTAGGCTTAATAGACGGAACTGAAATAGATTCAGAAGGATCTAATTCAGGATTAATGTAAACACTTTCGAGACGAAAATCCCAAAAATCTCCTTCCCCTTCAACCAATCTATTTTCGGGACTTGCTTCTCCAGAAGAAGAACCAGGACCATAAGCACGAAGTTTATATTGATAAGGAAATCCATTTATCGCAACATAATCATTCAAAAGCTTAAAAGTATCTTCCTTTGCTTTTCCAAAAACCTGAATAATCGAAACACTTTGATGACTTCCGTCAATCACGTTTGTATCTGAAGCTTTTTGAAATTTTTCCATTCCAATGAGCGTGGTTCCCAAAACATCACCATAGATTAAAACGCGATCAGTTTTTTGAGGATCAAATGAACCATCATTATTCATAAATGTGCTCATCTTAATCCGAGAATTACCTTCCGCACTGTATACTTTATTGTATACGTCATCCACACCCGCTGTTTTACCAATATCATCTAATGCATAAACATCTTCTTTATTGTATATTTTCTTTCCAATATGCAATGTTTGATAATCTTGAGAGACATATTTCTCAAAAACAAGCGTACTATCAAGGAGACTCAAAGTAGAAAGCGATGAAACCGTAACATCCTTTTCTTCTAAACCTTGATATTTACTTTTAGTAAGATACCATGTTGAACCATTTTTTAACTGTAAATCTACGCGAGACCTATCTTCAATGCGCACTCCCCCTATAAGGGTTGAAGAATATGCTTGAACAAGAAGAGAAGAATCTTTTTCAGTTTTTATTAATAAGTCACCAGAGATTTTTGTATCGTCCAATAGTTCAAGGGTAGCTTTAGCTCCAAAACCATCAGTCCCAGTGCTATAAATGGCGATACCTTCTGGAACTGTAAAGTTTGTCTTTGATAACTGAACAAATGCCTTTCCTATAATGATATTTCTGCCTTGTAACAACATTTCATTAGTTGAATCAGCTATTCTAAACCCTTCCTCTGGTTCTAATCCATAAAAATACAGACCATGTACTCCTTTACCCTGCACAGAAACATTGGATTTGTTAATCTTAATATTTGTCTTCTTAAATTCATCCGATGAACTAAATGCTTTCCACAACAACTTTTCTTTATCATTCACATCAACCGAAGAATTTTTCACCAAAAAACCATGCATATCACTCAGTTCAATAGAACTATTACTCAATTGAACATTACTTCCTTGAGAGACATCGAAAGCTTCTGGTATTTTATCAAAACCTTCCTCATCGACGATAGTAGTTTTTTGTTTTCCTTTACCCTTAATGATAGTACTATCGAAATTATACCCTCCCCCATAAAATGATGAAAATCTACCTTTCCCATTAAATGTAACAGTACTGCCTGACATCCTAATCTTTGCACCAAGTCTACTCACAAACCCGATATCTTGCAGGTTGTCTGGCTCAATCTCAATCTTTACACGCACTAAAGCAATATCCGCTTCTTCACCCAATGCATACATAGCGTGAGAAGTTTCCGTAATTGATCCATCTGTCATGCTAATGACCGCATTTTCAGCATGAAGAGCACGTACATTCTTAAAATTTGAATTTTTTAGATTAAGACGCGCACCATATTTTGCATATGCACCATATGTCAATATTTGACCTGAATCATCGCCATAAACATTTATCTGAGATGCATCAACAACTGTACCTGCTTTTTCTACATATATAGCCTTAATAGGAGCAGAATCAGGAGCATGTTCTTGAGAACTTTTTAAATTATAAGTTTTATTTTCAAGTGTATGTTTTTTACCATCACTGCACGTATAAAAGCTCCCTGTTTCATCACAGGGAGCTGCAAAAGCATGAAAGCCA
Source organism: Bartonella sp. CB10SXKL (assembly GCF_042195515.1). NCBI lineage: Bacteria > Pseudomonadati > Pseudomonadota > Alphaproteobacteria > Hyphomicrobiales > Bartonellaceae > Bartonella > Bartonella sp. CB10SXKL. The sequence continues at coordinate 3,321 of NZ_JBHION010000016.1, forward strand.
GCATTAATATTTACAACCCAAAAAAAAGAAAAAGCAACTGTTGTAAAAGTCAACCTATAATTTTTAAATATATTAACCATAACTCTTTTGCAAATCCTTCTCCCCCGCTTTATTTAAAAGTGAATGAGATCTGAAATAATGTTAAGTTAAACATATGAATAGTTTTAAGTATAACAAATAAATACTTGCTTTGCAATTCATAAAATACTCTATATTTATGTAAATGTTATTCTATATTTCAGAATATACATAAAAGCGTAGTGTAAACCGCATGAAAAATCATCTCTGAAAAACCAGTTTTACTAAGACGATGCTGATAGGTTAAATCTCCGTGCAATAAAAAATTTGAAGATAACTGAGCATTACCCCCCATTCCAGCTTCTAGAGAAGAACCACCCCCCCCTAATTGGAATTCATCTCCAAACTGTACACGTTGTTTTCCTCCAAAACTCATGGCAAGATGAAACTTGCCATTGAAAGAAACAACCAGAGCCTCTTCAGAAGCAGCAAGCGTCTTTCTTAAAGACCCGCCAACACGCATCACCCACAAATCAAGTTTTTCTATTTCAATATCAAAACCATCAATATCAAAACCATCAATATCAAACGCCTGATCAAACCGCACATTTTGATAAACAACCTAAACCTGCGGTATCAAAATAACCCCTTTATGTCCTGTCATAAATGACTTACCCGCAATCAATAAAGCACTCAAAGGTGTTCCCTTCAATGTTGTTGTCTTGCCTCTTGCCTCTCGTGAGAACATTCCCTTTAAATAAACCATAGGAAAAAAGACCCTCGATATAAAAGCCTGTATCATACTGCATGCTGCCATATGTGTAATAGACCATTTATCAAATGTACTTTTTGTTTTCTTCAACATCTTGAGGTTGTAGAGAATTTTTTCCATCATTCCCCATTATTCCAAAGCTTAAAGTGTGATGTGTATCCTCAATCGCATTGAGCAAGACACTTGCCTCTATAGCGTTATAATTCAAATTTCCACCATAACCATATTGAAACTCAGATAGGTCAGAAACATAACGATAACTTCCACCGTAACCTCGCACAAAAAGTGCAGGATTTTTTATCTTTTTCCCCTAAAGTCCCAGCAGCAATACGCAATGTTTCCAGCTGTTTATTGTGATTGTTCATATCCATCAAACCAACCTGAAACAAGCATGAGGCATCGATAGATAAGCTGAAACTTGCGGAACAACAGCTTTAATGCCCTCTTCAGGATAAAGAACAGAAGCATCATGATCAGCTAAAACATTATTATGATGAGTATGAGTACTTAAAGAATGAGACACATCATTTTCCAACCGCATATGATGCAGATGAGAAAGTTTCTGAACATATTCAGTTCAAGTCGGAAATCCCAAAAATCTCCATTATACTCAATATTTTTCTCTTTAACGGATCCATCCCCACCTTTACCTGTCTATGAGAAAAATTGGGACCATAAGCACGAACACTATATCGATAAGGCGCTCCTCTTAGAGCAACATAATCTGTTGTTAATTTAAAGGAATCATCCGCAGCCTTTCCATAAACCTGAACAATTGAAACACTGAGGCTGTCTTTTTTATCGTCTTTTTGCTTACCTTTGCTCTGGTTCTTTATTTTTTTTGAAGCCACTGTAACATCGACATATGCACCTTACTTTTTCCATAAACATCACCATAGATAAGAAGTTTATCAGCTTTTATTCCCTTGCTTTTACCATTTGCAGTAAGATATGCATTAACATATAAGCGTGCGTCCTCTCCTACAACGTAAGCATGATCTAAACCATAATCATCATCCAATCTCCTAACACGAAGTGTCTGATAAAAATCATTTCTTGGTTTCTGAAAGAAAATAAAACTATCAATAAGCCTTACAAAGAAAATAGATGAACCTACACAATATGGAACTTTTTTATGATTATTTTCAAGCGCATTTTTATTTGCTCTTACAGTCCATAGAGATTGATTGAACAACTCAACACTACCATAAGAACCTTTCTCAACATGTGCTCCTCCTGCAAGAAAAGACGCATAGGCACCAAGCGCAACAAATGAATTATTTTTGACATCTAATAACCGATCAGCAAAAAATACGCGAACCCCTCTGATGCCGTAATATAAGGATACCTCCTAGCATCGTTACTATAAATAGCCGTACCATCAAGAACATGAAGAGCAGTCTTTTTAAATCGAAATTCACCTAAACTTATAAGAAGCACTCCCTCTTGATATTCATGTTGAGAAGTACTTCCTCTAAAATGCAAACTATGAACCCTTTGTCCCTGAAGAATGATCTCTGAGTTTTCAAAAGAAACCAAAGACATAGAACTATCTCGAAACTCAAATCACCTTTCCTTAAAAACCGGTTTTGCACTTTCAATCGCTATGTCATGAACATCAGAAACCTGAATCTTACCTTCATCAAAGAAAAAAACCGCTCTGCTTCACACCAAACACAGATTGAGATAACTTGGCATTTCTACCACTTTTCTTTTCGCTATTTCCTATAATAGAACTCTTTTTAAAAGAAGTTTTATTGTCTTTTGACACAACCACTGCTGATGTAATCTTCTCAGATCTATTTAATTCTAAAATTCCACCAATTCCTGAAATGCCTTTTCCCCTTTACTTTTTTCCGGCTTAATAACTATGTTATGAGATTGTATTGTAAAAATAACACCTGTAGTCCTTCCTATCCAATCCACTCATATATAACTTATTACGACTTCCAAAAGTACAAGCAGCACCAACTGTATCACACGAATACGATTTAAAAAGAGAATTACATGAGGGTTTATAACCTTCTGCACTCACATCTATATTGTGCGCGAAGAAAAAATAGAGGTCGTAAGAAAACACACACATGGCGTTTTAATACTTTAATCATAATTTAGTCTAAACTTTCTTTATTTTATCTTCATAAAAAATCGAAAAGACACCTCTGGTTCATCTACTTATTATGTGCCGTCATAATAAGTTGTTTTGTATTATACATAAAGTCAAAAATCAGAAAATAACACTATAAAACCATGCTTTGTACTTATATTTTCCACAAAGGATATATTAAAGGAAAATACAATTAAAAGTGATAGCTTAATCCACCAGAAAAATGCGTTCCAGAAAATCCGGCATTCGTAAATTTATGCTGATAAATCAGGTCGCTATGAAAAATAATTTTTGGAGATAATTGCGAAAAAACACCAAATCCAGCTTCTAAAGAAGACCCAAAGGAACCAAGCTGGAAGGCATCTTTAAAATATACAAATTGTTTATCATCAAAACTACGAATGAAATGAAGCTTACCATAGAATGAAAGAACATGTGCATCTTTAGTAAATGTAAGTGTCTTCGTTAAATACCCACCAATACGCATCCCCCAATGATCTGGGCTTCGCATATCAATATTAAAATTATCAATATCACGAGTCTTATGAAACTGGAGATTTTGATAAACAAACTGAACTTGTGGTTCAAAAATAAAATATCGACTGCCGATCATAAACGTTTTACCAGCAGTTAAGGAAACACTCAGCGGCTTACCTCTCAATGTAGCTGTTTTACCTCGCTCAAGTGTGAGAACATTTCCATTAAACAAACCATAAGAAAAGAGACCATCCATATAAAGACCCGTATCATGCTGCATGCTTCCATATGCCGTGATTGTCCATTTATCAAATATACTTTCTTGACTTTGTTTAACCTTTCGAGGCTGCAAAGAAAGCTTGCCATAATTCCCCATAATCCCAAAAGATGTCGTACTGTATGCACTTTCGATTTTCTTGAGTAAAATATTTGCCTCTAGTGCATTATAATCAAGCTCACCGCCATAATCACCATATTTAAGTACAGATAAATTTGAAGTATAACGATGATGTCCACCGTAACCGCGTAAAAACAAAGCGGGATTTCCATCATTTTTCAATAACCGACCAGAAACAGTTCGCAGCGATTGCAACTGCTTGTTTTGATTACTGATATCCATCAATCCAGCATAAAATAAGGTATTTGGCACAAGAATATAAGTCAGAACCTGTGGAACAACGACTCTCACATTTGGCTCAAAATGAGAAGAAGGCTCAAAAACAGATGCCGGAACAGAAAAACTAGACGCAGGTGGTGCAACAACAGAAGGAGTGGGTGAAACATGCGGCGGAACAGGTGAACCAGATGCAGGTGGTGCAACTGGATTAGATTCAGCAATAGCGGGAATAACAGGTGCAAGAGAGGAAGGAGGATGGGGGATCTCAAGCACAAAAACATCAGATACATTAGGTGTGGTCGTAAGATGGAAATCCCGATCAGGAGAATCTACAGGAGAAGAAAGACTTGGCTCCTGAGGTTTTTGCTGAGAGTTAGAATCAATAGAACCATCCTCTCCTCCAGTAATATTAGGATAAATTTTAGGAAAAGAAGGAATATCATCAGAAGAAGGAGGGACAACCAAATCAAGAACGGGAAAAACTTTAGTGGGATCAAGAGAGGAAGAATCAACAAATTGACTTTCGAGGCGGAAATCCCAAAATGTTCCAGAGTTTTTAAGCACTCTTTGATTTGAATCTGCTGCCCCTAAAGTAGAGCCTGGACCATAACTCTTAAGATGATACTGATAGGGGGAGGCTTCAAGTGTGACATATCCCCCCTTTAACTGAAAAGAATCTTCAGCAGCTTGTCCATAAACCTGAATAATGGAAATCCCCTGATTATTACCACCATCTCCCGTCAATGCCCCTGAGCTTCCAGGAACACTATACACATGGACTGTCGTCTTTCCTTCAAGATCACCATTGATTAAAAGCCGGTCAGTTTTTTGCTCTTGCAGAGCTCCCCCTTTATCCAAATATGCATTAAGATAAAGAAGCGCATCGCCTTGTGCACGGTAAACAATCCCCGATCCTTTTCCGATAAGAAGTGTCTGATAACCATCAGTCGTTTTGGATTTTAGTTCTTCAAAAATAAGAGAACTATCCATAAGATTGACCGATGAAATGAAGGAATAGTCCCCTAAATTAGAACCAGACGCATCAGAATTTTGCAATTTGTCATATTTTGGTCGCGATAAAATCCATTTTGAACCATTTTTTAACTCTATCTTAGCCGTAGAACTTCCATCAACATGTGCGCCTCCTACAAGGGTAGAAGCATTAGCCTCAATCTTTACATTGGAATGCTCAACAGCTTTCAGGAGTGAATCTCCAGAAACTGTTGAATGTTGTGAGAGTTTAATAAAACTTTCGAATTGGCGGCTATAAATAGCCGTACTTTCTGGAGCCATAACGGTTGTCTTTGTCAAATAGACAGTCCCTTTTCCAGGCATAATTGTTTTTTTATCATTTAAGACAGCTTCCCAAAAAAAGCGCATGCCATTAAATGCATTCCCTCTCACAAAAACATTGGAATATTTGATATGAGCAGTATTATTATCATTCCCCTCCAAGGCAATACCATGCGCTCTAATGACATTAACGTTTCCCTTCTGGAAATTAAGAGAGCCTTTCCCCTGCAGCATACTAAAAGCAGAAGCTTCGCGATGATTACCTGTATTTGTCCCCTGTTTTCCCCTCCCTGTAATAGAAACACCATCTAAATTAATTTCTCCTTCTCCTCCTGTTTGAACACCAATACCACTGGTAAAATCAATTTTTCCTTCTTTCATATAAATTTTTGCATCATTATGACTCAAAAGACCTATCGCATCAGAAGATGTCTTAATCTCTGTCTTGGTCAAAGAAACAAACGACCCTTTACCCGCAACACTGATCCCCATTCTGGTTGCTTTAATCACCCCATCCTGCATCTCAAAAGCCCCCTCCTCATTAACATCGCCCCCTATCGACACGTTATTTAACATGGAATCAAATAGAGCAACGCCTCCCCCATTTGAGGACTTTACAGCTGTTGTCCAAGCGTTTGTTTCTGAATGTCCATGTGCATTCGAAACACCGTTAATGATTATAGCCTCTCCCTCAATGACTGTATCTTTCCCTGATGCCTCTATGGCAGCATCAGAACTTTCACCCGTAAGTTGATAAGTTTTCTTGGAAATTTCATGCGTTTTACCATCATTACAGCGATAAAATGAAGCACTTTCGTTACATGAATATTGCTTCTTCTCAGAAGAAGTCTCACCTGCATCAGTATTGTATACAAAGAAAAAAATAACCGTTGTAAAATGACATAAAGAGAGATGATTTTTAAACATAATTTTCTACAAACTTTCTTCCCCTTCCCTAAAAACAAAAAAAACGCGTTCTGTTTAATAACTTTGGTTACGCGTAATAATTTAAAATACGTTTTGTATTTTATATATCGACCACATGTTTTATGTAAAGCCAGAATCTCAAAATATCACAATTTAAAATTGTATTATTTATAAATACGCGTAAAAATATAAATAGAAATTCTACCCCAAAGCGATGGTTTCAAGAGAATTTAATAAAAATACACTCAAAGAAGAAAAACAGCATAAAAAGCGAAAACTGCAAACCAGAAAGCCTTATCTTGTTTCTAAAAAGAAACAAACTCGCTCATGCAAAAAAAAACATTTTTTTAAAAAGCTTATTTAAAAAGTTGCAAACAAATAATAAAAAGCCACAAGCATAGCTTGTGGCTTTTTAAACAACTTACCCCAAGATGATCACCTAAAAACGATAGCGCAATCCACCAGAAAAACTGATTCCAGAAAAACCACCTTTGCTCAACTTATGCTGATAAACCAAATCACCATGAAGCGCAAATTTTTGAGACAAGCGAGCATTAAGACCTAATCCAGCCTCTAGAGAAGAACCAAAAGCCCCTAATTGGAAAGAATCTTTAAAGCGCACAGCTCTTTCTTTGCCAAAATCATGGACAAAATGAATCTTTCCATAGAAAGAAACATCACGATCTTTTTCAGGTGCAGTAAGAGTCTTCTTCAAACGACCACCCACACGCACCATCAATTGATCAAGTTTATCCATCTCAATATTAAAATTATCAATATCGCGGGCCTCATTAAATTGAAGATGTTGATAAACAACCTGAACCTGTGGATCAAAAACAACACCTTCATATCCTGTGGCAATTTTCTGACCACCCATTAAGGAAACACTTAAAGGGTTACCCTTCAATGTTGCAGTCTTACCCCGAGCAGTTGTCAGAACATCTCCCTTAAACAGACCATAGGATAAAAGACCATCAACATAGAATCCTGCATCATGCTGCATACTGCCATAGACTGTAGCAGTCCATTTATCAAATGTACTTTTTTGGCTTTGTGTAACATCTCGAGGCTGTAGAGAAAGCTTTCCATAAGACCCCATAACCCCAAAGGATATAGCACTGTCAACATTTTCAATTTTTTGTAGCAAAACACCTGTCTCTAGCGCATAGTACCCTAGATCTCCCCCATAACCATATTTAAGCGCAGATAAATCTGAGACATAACGATAACTTCCACCATAGCCACGCAAAAATGAAGCAGAATTTTCACGAATTTCCAACATTCCACTAGGATGAGTCCGTACTATCTCCAACTGCTTGTTTTGATTGCTGATATCCATTAAACCAGCATGGAATAAACTATTTGGCAAAAGCAGATAAGTTGGTACCTGAGGAACAACAGATCTCACACCTCGTCCAGATGGGAAAACATTTTCAATCTTAGAAAGACTATCCGCAGAAGACACCGGAACAACATCCGCAGAAGACGCACGTGCAGGAAGTGTACGCTCAGAAACCATAGAAATATGCCTATAATCAGTAAATGACTGAACATTCCGGCTTTCTAGGCGAAAATCCCAAAAATCTCCCTTACCTTCAACAAGCCTTTGAACAGAATCCGCTTTTCCTAAATGGGATCCTGGACCATAAGCATAGAGCTTATACTGATAAGGCAAGCCCTCCAATGCAACATAATCACCATCTAACTGAAAAGATTCCTCCTCTGCTTTTCCAGAAACCTGAATAATAGAAATACCCTGGTTATTTCCACCACTCCCCGTTTTCCCTCCTGGACTTCCTGAAACGCTTTGCATATGTATTATTGTTTTTCCTTCAATATCACCATAAATTAAAAGCCTATCAGTTTTCTGATTTCTAATCGCTCCCCCCTTATTTAAATATGTATTAAAGTAAATATGCGCATCACCCCGCGCTTGATAAACAACACCTTCTCCTTTTCCAATACGAAGTGTTTGATAATCACTCATTGTATTGTCTGTGTTTTTTTCAAAAACAATAGAACTATCAATAAGCTGCATCAATGAAACCAATGAATCACCTATAGAACCAAAGTTGCGTAATTTTTCATTTCCTGATTTTGACAGCGATAAAGTCCATTTAGAACCACCTGTTAACCGAAATTCAGCAGAAGAGCTTTCATCAATATGCACTCCCCCGACAAGCACAGAATCATTAGCTGAAATCTTTACTAAAGCGCCCCCTTCAGCCTTCAACAATAAATCTCCAGAAATTTCAGATTTTTCTAAAAGTCTAATACGACCACCGGATTTGTTGCTATAAATAGCTGTACTATATGGAACTTTAAAAGAAGTCTTTCTCAAATACACCTCCCCTCGCATAGGTAAATTCGTCTTTGGCAAACTTCCAAATAAATCTTTCTCCCCGAAAAAAGTATAGGAATCCTTTTTTACAGAAGCGCTTTCTGTGTGCTTGTTTCCAGCTTTTTCGCCTTCCACAAAGCGTATGCCATAAGACACATCACTATTTACGGAAACGTTAGAATGTACAATATCAACCCAACCTTCTTTTCCCAGCAATGATATACCGTGGGCATTAGCAACCTTAACGTTACTTGCCCCGTAATAAATAGAACCACCTTCTTGGGTCATCTGAAAAGCTGAGCCTTGTTCATGATTGTCTAAATCTATCTCCTGAATACCATTATCGATAATATAAACGCCCCATAATCCAACTTTTCCCCATTCTCCTGTATGAACCCCAATACCACGAGACAAATGAATTCCTCCACTTCCTATCTCAACATTTCCATAATTATCCGCCTTTATACCATACTTCCAAAAGTTTTTTTTCAAATCAGTATTTTTATCCGAAATATCAGTAATAAATATATTTTGCCCATCCACCAATGTATCTTTTCCAGATACTTCTATGGCCACTTCTTTAGCTTTATTTTCCTCAGTTTTCTGATAAGTTTTATCATGAATGACATATCTCTTACCATCAGCGCACCGAAAAGGTATAACATTTTCAGAACAAACGACATTTTCAAAATAAATTGCATGCACATCAACATTGTGTGCAAAAAAAAGAAATGCTGTTGTAAAAGTACATAAGGAGAAACGTTTTTTAAATAGATTTACCATAATTACACCACAATTACGCCCCACTACAGAGCAATACATAACGTATAAAAAACTTAATTAGAAAGATTTAATACATTTTGATTTAAAAACAAGAGGATTATTAATATTTTTTGTGTTTTATGTAAATATGAAATTAAAAAATTACTCGAAAATACAATCTAAATCTGTTGCTTTTACAAATAATTTGCAAAATATAACTGAAAAACGACAGAAAAATCACCTTTAAAGTTGTTATTCAAAAACACCCTTAATCAGTTAACATGCATTAAAAACACCTACTTAACTGCTGTCTAATCACCCCCCAGAGCTGACATAATCAACATCCTCACGATAGATCTTATATTGAAACAATATGTACTTTGTAAGCAGACAAAACATATGCCAAAATTGAGAAACAAGAGTTTACATATGCCTTTTAGGCAATATTCATGGCAAGATAGCCTAATAAAGGGTAAGAACATGTAAAAATCAGTTCCGATTTTACTATCTCCTTTTAATTCAACTTTACAACAGTCGAAAGCATTCAGAGCCGTACTTTTAAAAAGTGAAGATGACACATGACTTCATCCTGTTATTTATCGAATTCCTTTAAAGAAAACATATTTTCCAAAACAATATATCATTGTGTTTCTCATTCACCAATTTTCTCAGATATATCTCATTATTTCCATCCCCATTTCACAACGACAGCGGATATAATATAAAAGTTCATCGGATACAGTCCTCATCGCGCCTGAGTAGCATCTTTGTCTTTGCCAATTTCTAATATTGTAAATCATCTCCTCTTAATATAATTCCCCAAATTATATTGACTCCTTTCTTAAATGATTATCCACCTGCCAATTTTACATATAATAGACAAAGGAATGCTTTTTATGGATTCATCATAAGAGCATTGAAAATATTTCAGCACCCTAAATTAAAAATATCTTTATAAATCAAAACATTATAAATGATATAATAATCACTCTGAAATACGCGTTTTGAAACAATAACGTACAAGCCTTCAGACTTTTCAAAAAAATGAAAGAAGTCCAACCTAAAAGCATATTAAAGATATGCAAAGTCACACTCTCGTAAAAATGCTATAACACAAGATGAATAGAGAATGAGAAAAAGCCACAAGTACAACTTGTGGCTTTTTGAAAGATTAATCAAAAACAGGAACAACACTAGAAATGATAACGCAATCCACCTGAAAAACTCGTTCCAGAAAAACCAGCTTTCGTTAGTTTGTGCTGATAAACCAAATCGCCGTAAAGCGCAAATTTTTGAGACAATTGGGCATTAAAACCTAACCCAGTTTCTAATGAAGAACCAAAAGCACCTAGCTGAAAAGCATCTTTAAAATGCACAAATTGTTTTCCTTCAAAACCATGAGCAAGATGAAGCTTGCCATAGAAAGAAATAACTTGAGCCTCATCAGTAGCGACCAGCCTCTTTGTTAAACGCCCCCCAACACGCCCTATCCATTGATGAAGCTTTCCTAAATCAATATCAAAGCCGTCCACATCACGCACCTTATTAAATTGAAGATATTGATAAACAACCTGAACTTGAGGATCAAAAACAAAACCGTCCTCTCCTACCATAAATGTTTTACCAGCAGTCAATGAAGCACTTAAAGGATTTCCCTTTAATGTTGCCGTCTTGCCCCGTGCGGTTGTTAGAACATCACCCTTAAAAAACCCATAAGACACAAGACCATCAACGTAAAAACCCGCATCATGCTGCATACCACCATATGCTGTAACTGACCATTTATCAAATGTACTTTTTTGACTCTGCTCAACATTCAAAGGTTGCAAAGAAAATCTCTCGTAAGCCCCGATAATTCCAAAAGAAGTGGAACCATACGTATTTTCGATTGCTTTCAGCAAAACACCAGCCTCTAGTGCATTATAATCAAACTCGCCGCCATAACCATATTCAAGCGCAGAAAGATTTGAAGTATAACGATGATTGCCGCCATAACCGCTCACAAAAAAGAAAGGATTTTCACGACTTTCTAATAAGCCCCCAGAAGCAATTCGCAAAGCTTCTAATCGCTTATTTTGATTGTTAACATTCATCAAACCAATATGACGTAAGGCATTAGGCAAAAGGAGATAAGTCGGAACCTGCGGAACAACAGCCTTAACGCCCGGCTTAGGACGAGGATGAGGCTCCGGAGCTGGTTCTGGAAAAGGTTCTGGTCCTGGAATGGGATCGGGATCTGGTTTAGGTTTAACATCAGAATCTATAGATCTACTTTCAAGGCGGAAATCCCAAAAATCTCCGTTCCCTTCAACTAATCTTTGATCCATGTTTGCTTTTCCCAAATGAGACCCTGGACCATAACTATAAAGCTTATACTGATAAGGCAATTTATCTAATGCTACATAACCACCTTCCAACTGAAAAGAATCTTGCTTTGCTTCTCCAGAAACCTGAATGATTGAAATACCTTCAGCATTCCCCCCCTTTCCCGTATATCCTCCTGGACTTCCTGCAACTCCATGCACTTGGAGCTTTGTTTTTCCCGAAACATCACCATGAATTAAAACACGATCAGTCTTTTGATGATCAAGAGCACCACCACTATTCAGGTATGTATTAAGAGAAATAGAGGCACCGCCCTGTGCTTTATAAACTTCACCCTTTCCCTTTCCCACACGAAGGGTTTGATAATCATCAACAGAAGAAGATTCGTGTCTTTTAAAATTAATAGAGCTCTCATCCATAAGACTCACGAGTGAAATAGAAGAATCATGTGCAGCCTCGTGTTGATCTTTTTGCAACGGTTGTTGTAAAATCCATTGAGAATGACCTCCTAAATAAAGCTCAGCATTAGAATTTTTATCAACGTGTGTGCGACCCTCAAGAGTAGAAGCATCCGCCAAAACTGTTATAGAAGCACCTTCCTCAGCTTTTAATAAAAAATTCCCTGAACGAAGAGTGCTGTGTACCAACCCCACCGCACCAGAAATCATGTTTTTACCATAAAGAGCCGCATCGTCTAAAACAGAAAACTCTGTTTTATCCAAATTAACAACTTCTAATCGTGGTGGAACTTTTTCTTCCTCTGATGAAATTTCTTCTTTTTTATCCCCACCTTCACTCCATGGCTTCTCTCCCCGAAAATAGATACCATAAGATCCCTTACCCTTTACGGTAACAGAAGAGGATTTCATATTAACTTCAGTCACAGGAATCTTTGAATCAGAATCCTCATTTGATAAATCTTTAACTTCCTGAAGAGGAATAGAATTGACTATATTTTCTAATAATATGCCATGGATACCCCCACCAGTACTAACAATAGTACCCTCTAAATTAACAGCCCCCCCTAAATCCATATGCACAACCGCACGATCCTTACCTTTATCACCCTTCCCAGTAATTTTAACATTCTCGAGATTTACTTTTCCACCTAACATCGAAGAAATCCCATGGCTGTTCATAAAATCAACTGATCCACCTGACATCCAAATTTCTGAATGATCATAACTTAAAAGACTTGCATTCCCATTAGCTGTCTTAATTTCTGTATCTTCTAAAAGAACAAACGATTTCTCTGTTGCATCAACACCCTCATGACTTGCCTTAATCTTTCCATTTTTTACCTCAATCACGCCATCACTCGCACGAAGGGCTATAACTGTATTTTTGATAATCGGATCTTTCAAAACAATCTTACCGTTCTCTAATACATGTACCCCCATTAGAAAAGTTTTATCAGCAACTTGACTACTAACCGTTACATCCTCTCCGCGAACTTCTGTACCTATTCCTTTCACCGTTATAGCAGTAGGATTTTCAGGATAATTGGAAGCGTTCTCATTCGTAATCTTATAAGATTTATTATCAATTTTAGGCTTCCCTTTAGACTCCCCGCAATTATCGCATATATAATACAACCCATTATAGTAATAAAACCCACGCTTTATACCTCTTTCATCAAAGCCTGCATCTTTAACAGAGTTATCTATATGACCATTATTTGATCCCTCCATTCCACTCAACCCACGATAATCACTTCCCCCACGAATACCCTCATCGTTATTGCCAACAGGAATCATATTAGGAGGATAATAATTCTGCCCACTCTCTCCACTAAGGGGAGGCATATACGCATTACTCCCACTAAGATGAGGACCAGAAGTAACACTAATACCGTTAATCGGAGTAACAGTTATAACATAAGGTTTACCGACCTCCTCTGTAGCGGCATACACTTCTCTTCCATTTTGAAGCAAAGAGAGGATAGCGGTTGTACAAGCACATAAACATACATGATTTCTAAAAACTTTAATCATAGTTCCCTCGAAACTTTCCTTCCCCTCTCATTAAAAACAAAAGCACTTACAAAACACCCCATTGCACACCTCAAAAATACGAAAAGTGTAACAAAAGAACATGCCTCATGCTCATCTGAACTGTGCAATGAATTATCCCAATAAATTTGGCAAAAGCTCTACGCCAAAACCACCTATAAGAGAATAGTTACAAAACACACTTTATGAGTGTATAATGCATTCTGTATTTCGTGTAAAGAAAAAATAAAACCGGTGCGTGCAATTAATTAAAAACACAATCAAACCTTGTGAACTTTAAAAATTAATCCACAAGGAGACGAATGAAACAATGATTTAAATCAGTAGAAAACAAACGCTCAAAAACGAGCTTTAGAAAACATCAAATATTATATTAGATATCAATATAGTACCAAAAAGGATAACGTAACGCATACCGGTCTGCTGAACGCTTAAAAAGCCGATAAAAGCGAAGCACTCTATCGCATCAGTAGCAGCATAAATTTTAAGAAAATTCGCTTTAGCGGAGAAAAGTACTCTCATGCATAAAACAAACTATGTCTTTTTTGCTTAATAAAGAAGACGAGATTTTTTAAGAACAACACAAGTTGTTATAAAGAAAAAAGGCAGCACAATGTGCTGCCTTTTCTAAAAAAGTACATAGTGTACCTTATATTAAAACTGATAACGTACTCCTCCGGAAAAACTTGTTCCCGAAAAACCAGCCTTATTAAGCTTATGTTGATAGAGAATATCAGCATGCAGAGAGAACTGTGGCAACAATTTGGCATTAAAACCTAATCCAGCCTCTATAGAGGAACCAAAAGCTCCTAACTTGAAAGCATCATTGAAATGCACAGACTGTTTTCCTTCAAAACCATGAGCAAGATAAAGCTTACCATAGAAAGCAATAGCATTCACGCCTTCAGAACCTGTAGGAATCTTGGTTAAGCGTCCACCAACACGTGCTACCCACTGATTAAGGTTACCCATTTCAATATCAAAATTGTCAATATCACGAGCTTTATTAAACTGGAGATGTTGATACACAACCTGAACCTGCGGATCAAAGACAAAACCCTTATATCCTGTCACAATTGTCTGACCACCAGCTAAAGAAACACTCAAAGGATTACCTTTTAATGTTGCTGTTTTACCCCGTGCAAGGGTGAGAACATCACCTTTGAACAGACCATAGGATAAAAGACCGTCGACATAGAAGCCAGCATTATGCTGCATGCTACCATATACCGTAGCAGTCCATTTATCAAATGCACTCTTCTGGCTTTGCTCAACATTCAAAGGCTGCAGAGAAAGCTTTCCATAAGTTCCCATAACGCCAAAGGATATAGCACTGTCAGCATTTTCAATAGTTTGCAGCAGAACACCTGCCTCTACACCATTATAACTAAGATCGCCGTCGTAACCATATTCAAGTGCGGAAAGATCTGAAGCATAACGGTAACTTCCACCATAGCCGCGCAAGTATAAAGCGGGATTTTCACGAACCTCTACCATTCCTGTAGAAGTCATCCGCAACGTCTCCAATTGCTTATTTTGATTGCTAATATCCATCAAACCAGCGTGGAATACGCTATTAGGCAAGACAAGATAAGTTGGAACCTGTGGAACAACAGACCTTACAAATTGTTCAGGAAGGGCAGCAGATCCAACAGACTTAACATACTGATTTTCTAGACGGAAGTTCCAAAATTCTCCACCATCCTTAACAAATTTCTGCTGAACATGCTCCTGTTTCGAAGTCGCTTCTGGACCATAAGCACGAAGAGTATATTTGTAAGGTGAGTTTCTCAGTGCAACATAATTGCCATTGAGTTGGAAAGAGTCTTTCTTTGCTTGACCATAGACCTGAATAATTGAAACAGTATGAGCAATCTTGGCATTCGCTTTACCATCTCCTACATTGCCCGCATCACCTCGTACATGTATTTTTGTTTTTCCAGAAACATCACCATGAATTACAAGCCGATCAGTGACTTGCTGATTATTCGGATCATGAGGATTTAAACGTGCATTGAGATGAATTGCAGCATTACCCTGTGCAGCATAAACTGTTCCTTTCCCATTTCCAATATGGAGAGTCTGATATTTTCCTTCAGATTCCGAAGATGCAAAATCAATAGTACTATTTACAAGACTTACAGAAGAAACGCATGAATCCACACATCCTAAATCTGGAGTACCCAAATTCCTCTGTGCACTTCTTTTTAGAATCCACTCTGATTGATTAATTAAATCTAATTTTGCATAAGAACTTTTATCAACGCGAACATCGCCTTTAACAATAGAACTATCAACCAAAACCGATATATTGGAATCATTGTCAGCCTTCAACAACAAGTCACCAACAAGAGTTGTTTTATTTTCTACTGAAACATGACCACCAGAATTATTACCATAGATCGCTATACCCTTTGCAACTTCAAAACCAGTTTTCTTCAACGAAACTGTCCCTGTTATGCCTATAGGTGTTTTCTCCTGTTTGGATACAGCGCTCCGCTTAGCAACAATTGCTTTCTCAGTTTCTAAATCCTTACTTCGATTTTGTTGACTCTCTTCTTTCTGTGTTACTCCATCAAAATATATACCATAGGTTTCATCACCTTCTACTTTAACAATAGAAGACTCAATATTTGCGCGATTCACAGTAGGACGAGCCTCAGAAGATCTCCTTTTCCTAGAAGTCCCCGTTTCAACCACATCATCACCCTTTATAACCCACAAAGCATGAGCATCAGTCACAACACTCCCATTTTTGAAATCAACAGAACCATTATCACTCAACAGAAAAGCTGCACTCCCAAAGCTATCTGCGGAATCTAACTTACCCTGTCCTTTTTTCGCAGTAATGTTAACTTTGTTTAACTTAATGCTTCCCCCAGCTTCTGAGCGAACAGCCACTCCATTTGTCAGCATAATCGTTCCAGAGTCCATAGTTACCTCACCAGCCTGACTCGCCAAACCAGCCACAGCCAAATCCCCCGTCACGTTAATTTTCGTATCCTTCAAATCAATAGATGCCCCAGAATCTGCGAAAGCGCCCACATAATAAGCATTAACTGTTCCATTGTTCATCTTAATCTTTCCGCCACTTTGCGCTTCAAGCCCAATCACAGAAGAGGTAATTGTTGATTTATTATTCAAAACAACTTCTGCCCCCTCTTCTGCAAGCACAGCACTCACGGCATATATTTTATTAAAATCAACATTATTTTTGCTATCAGAAAAATCCGCACCACTAATTCTGGCTCCCTCTAACTTAATAACCGTATTTTGATTTTTTACATGCATAGGATGCTGAGTTTTATCACTTGCCTTCAATATAAGGTTGGTTATTGTCCGAGATTGACCATCACTACATGAATAAGGAGTTTGCAACGCCTTCCCACCATTATTCTGTGTAACATCACACGTAGAAGAAACACCCTCCTGCTTTATACCATTGGCTAATACAGTATACACAACCTCAGGCTCTTGCGATTCAGATCTAAGTGTGTCGGCTCCTTTATTGTAAAGTAGAACACGCGCTACAGGTTTACCATCCTTCTCCCTAGAGACAGGATTCTTTTGCTTAGATTGCTTAGATTTAATAGACTTAACTAGGGTAGAATAAACCTTAGGCTTGTTAGTTTTTCTAGAAGCAGCAGGCACTTCAGTCGTAACATTTCTCAACGAAGAAGATCGAGAAGCAGAAGATGAAATCCGTTCTTCAGTTCCAGAAACTGAAGAAATTCCAGTCAAAGGACCTAATTCCACATCAGAAGCGCCTGTGTCAGACCTTCCAAGTACAGAACTCCCCAGCGTAGAAGATTGAGGAGCAGAAGATATAACAGCCTGAGACGGAATTAACACAACCTTTGTACTATTACTCTCTGTAATATTACCTTCTTCTTCTACTATATCATACCCTACATCATTAGATTTCGCACTTGAATTATCAAGAGGAACAATACTTAAAGTCTCACTATTTTCATCTGTTAATCCATCTTCTGTTTCCAGTAATAGAGTAGATCTACCTTCACCTACATAATTCACATCAACTGCATCAGTATCACTATGGACCGCTGTAGCATATTCTACTTCATTTTGACTATCTGTTCCATTAGGAGAAGTATCTACACTTCCCTCAACAATCTCCTCAGTTGTCAAAACACTTAGTGAAGCAGATGGAGTATGTCCTGAAACTTCAAAAGTTGGAATAGAATTCCCATCAGACACATCAACTGAATCCACGGCAGACTCTTCTACATCAGATCTCCCAAGCAGCGTAGGATTGCTAGACAAAATAGAAGCAGTAACTTGATCAAGTCCTGATGAAGAATCTAATTCTGAAGAACCATTTACCCCAGATACAATATATTCACCTTCAGATGGCAAAACATCAAAAACAACAGTTTGCGCTTGTGTATTACGAGGTCCATAAGCTATATGCCGCCTCTCACCATCTTCTAATTTACTTTCTAAGCTGAAAATCCACACTGTATCAGGTTTCTTTTCAACTCCCCTTGAAGTACTGGAAAATCTTATTGGACCAGACGCCCTAAGAACATATTGATAAGGTGATCCCTGCAATGTGACATATCCATTAGCAAGTTCAAAAGAATTTTTTTGTGCATCTCCATAAACTTGAATAATTTGAAGAGGGGCAGGTCTTTTTCTATTTTCCTCCTGTTCATTTTGATTTTGCACACCTTGACGCTGAATTTTGTCTCCATTTTTTAGTTTTCCATTTAAAGTGGTGATGACAGAATTATCATTTACATACAACTTTGTTTTTCCAGAAACGTTGCCATAAACCAAAAGCTTATCAGATACAAGCTTAACGTTATCTGAGTTATCAGAAACAAAATTCACATTGACATAAAGCTTGGAATCTTCCTCAGCATGCCACAAACCGTTAGCTTGATAATCTACACCTCGTCTATATCCAACTTGCAGTGTTTGATAACCTTCATCTTCACTCCTTGGAGGCAAAAATACAATACTACTATCTGACAACTCTATCGATGAAAAACTTGAATCTATACGATTTTTACCTGTTTCCGATTGCTTCTGATGAACACTTTTTGTTAAATACAATCCTGACTTAGACAAATAAAGCCTAGCACTTGCATTCTCATCAACACGAGCTCCACCTATAATCGAAGATCTATAAGCGTGCACGAATAGATTAGAACGAGATTCAGCTTTTAAAAATAAATCACCCCAAAGAACGGTATTCTCTCCTAAAATGACAGCACCATTTACATCACCACCATAAATAGCTATACCTTGTGGAATTTTAAGAGTGGTGTTTTTTAAAGCAACCATCTGCGCTTTATTATCATTGTTTTCATCTATTATGGTTTCTCCTTCCCCTTCTGCAGCTACCGTATTAAAATATATGCCATAAGAATCTTTTCCCGCTATTTGAATAGTTGATCCTTGAATATCAGCTTTAATCTTAAAATGACTTTTATTCTCTTCATCCCCCGTAATACTTTGTATATATTGCAAACCCTGCGAATTACCCTTAGTCCAATTTATAGTAGAGAGAGCATTACCAAGAGCACCCCTCGTAGCGTGATAAGTATCATAGAGTGCATTCAGCTCAAGCATTTCATCCTTTGTATAAGGAGAATCACCATTATCATTACGCTTATCATCAATAACAAAACGATCCTGCAAAACACCAATCCCAAAAGCACGATCATCTATTGGGGACTCTAAAATCTCATTAGAACCACTAGTAACCCAAAGAGCAACTGCATTAGAAGCCTTAACTTCTCCTTTATTAAAAGAAATAAGACCTCCATCTGACAAGAAAATAAGATTTGAAGGACTTTCAGAATCAGAACTCTCTTGCTCGCTTATCCCATTTGGAAGCTTAATATTAACCCTTTCTAATTTTACAATCCCTTTATACCCCGATACAACTCCCACCCCACCTTGAACAAGATTAATCGACCCAGATTGCATCATTATTCCAGACCTGCCAGAACTTTGTAAACCAATTCCAACAGTATAAAAATCTACTCCATTGAGAAAAACAAACGACTGAAAATCAGCAGACGCTCCTATCCCAGTATAATAGATTCCTCCACCCTTCATATGAACCCTTGCCTCGCTTTGAGCATCAACCCCAACTATAAATTTCTTAATATTTGAATTTTCTAGCTTAATATTTGAATTAAGCGTTGCTAGTGCTCCCGCCCCAAATTTTTGATTAAGATAATCATTCAAATCATCAGAATCATCATTTTCATTAGAATTTAAAACAATATTACCTTCTGGAAAATCTACCCCCCTAATAGATACTTGCTCTAACTCAACAGTTGTCCCTCGAATTGAATACGAGACTTCTTGCTCACCCGCTTTATACCCCTCTTTCCGAGTAACCTGTCCTGTTGCATGCACAGCGTTATCGCCAAAGCTCGACACATTAATAGTACTTCTCTTTAGCTTATGAAGCCCCCCATCAGAACAGAGCACAGAGTTACGGGTCACGAAACTCCCATCACATTGATTTGCAGCAGGAGCAGGAGGGAGACCACCAACGCCAACGCCGCCAGGGACACCACCAACGCCAACGCCACCAGGGACACCACCAACACCAACGCCGCCAGGGACACCACCAACACCAATGCCGCCAGGGACACCACCAACACCAACGCCACCAGGGACACCACCAACGCCAGCGCCACCAGGGACACCACCAACGCCAGCGCCACCAGGGACACCACCAGCGCCACCAGCGCCACCGCCAGCATTAGGAGAACCACTGCCACCCTTAACTGGGCTAGCAACTTGTGCTAAAGGAGCTTGAGGTAATTCTGCTACTTCAGGTGCAGGTGCAGGTGCTTTAGGTGCAGGTGCAGATTTAGGTGCAGGAGATTTTGATGAACTTCCGAAAGATGGTATCAGAGATGTAATTGCAGATATTGACCACCAACTATTCCCCATAGAAGCATCTACACCTTGTAAAAAGAAGAAAGCACTTGTTGTTAGTGCGTACAAACGTGTACGCTTTTTAAATACATTGATCATATGTCAAACTTTCTAAATAATGTTGCAAAAACACTAGAATTAAGTGAAAATGAGGTAAGTGAACGATTTGTAACATATGTAAGTCAACTTTACAACATAGTGTTATTTATTTACGCTTCATTTTGTGCATAAAGATACCTAAGTTAAGGTTTTTAATTGCACAACCCCTTGTAATATCAGATAAAAGGATAAAATCACGATGATAAAATATATGAAATGGATGACTTCTGTTTTACTGGTTGCAATGAGCTTTGCAACGGTTTTGTGGACTCATACGAGTATTGCAAATACCAGTACCCAGACAAATGTAACGATTGATCATGTTTCAGGCACGACTTCTGTTCCCGCTTCTCCGCAAAAGGTTGTTGTGTTTGATCTTGCTTCGCTAGATAATATGAATCGCCTTGGTATCAAAGCCGTTATCGGCCTTCCCGAAGGAAAAAAACCTTCCTATCTACAACAATTTAATGATGAAAAATATGAAAGAATTGGAACCGTTTTTGAACCAGATTATGAAAAAATTGCCACTCTTCAACCCGATTTGATTATTATTTCCTCCAGAACTCAAGCAAAATATAAAGATTTATCCAAAATAGCTCCAACAATTGATCTAACAGTAGAAAACGAAAATTCTCTTGAAGATATTAAACGAAATGTGTCTATCCTTGGAAAAATTTTTGGCAAAACACAAGAAGCAGAACAGGAAATTGCAAAACTCAATGAAGCTTTTGCTGAAGTCCGTAAAAATACCCAAGGAAAAGGCACTGGGCTCATACTCATGACTTCTGGTGGAAAAATCAGTGCTTTCGGACCAAAATCACGTTTCGATATTTTTCACTCCGCTTTTGGAATTGCCCCTGCAACCGATAAACTTACCGTGCAAAAACATGGACAACTCATTTCTCCTGAATTCATTCTTGAAACCAATCCTGATTGGTTGTTAGTGATTGATCGCGATGCAGCCATTGGACGGGAAGGACAATCCGCAGCACAATTGCTCAACAATGAGCTTGTTCACCGCACAACAGCGAGCAAACAAAACCAAATTATTTATTTGGACTCTTGGAGCTGGTATCGTGCAAATGGTGGTTTAACGGCACTCATTGAAACCGCACAGCAGATCAATGAAGCCTTTACAAAGAGCAAATAAGCGTACAAAAGAGCTTGCTTGCTATATAAATAAAATTTAAAAGCAGAGGTTGTTTATTAAGCAGTCTTTGCTTTTTGTAGATTTTGTTAGAAAATGATTTAACGTGAAGAATTACTGGATAACCATAACACTTCTAATTTTCCTGTCGATCCTCAGCATTTTTGTTGGTTATTCTGATGTCACACCTTCTAACCTTTTCGCAGCCGATCCCCATGCGTGGCTTATCTTTTGGCAAACACGTCTTCCTCGTACCATTGCAATCCTTTTAGTAGGCGCAGCACTTGCACTTTCAGGTATGATTATGCAACTATTGACACGCAATCGCTTTGTCGAGCCATCAACCACTGGAACCATTGAATCTGCTTCCCTTGGCATTCTTTTTATTATGATTTTTTTACCCGATATTCCTGTTTTAGGAAAAATGGTCGTTGCGACAATTTTTGCCATGGCAGGCACTTTACTTTTTATGTTTTTATTGCGACGCATTCCTCTAAAATCTGCTCTCATTGTACCCCTTACAGGGATTATGCTAAGCTATATTATTGGCTCTTTAACCAATGCCATTGCAGATTATGAAATGTTACTCCCTTCTCTTCAAGCTTACTTATTTGGCAGTTTTGCGATGGTTCTTGAAGGAAAATATGAGCTCTTATGGTTATCCCTTCCCCTTTGTATTCTAGCCTATTGTACTGCTGATCGCTTTACGGTTGCAAGTTTGGGAGAAGATTTAACCAACAACCTTGGATTGAATTATCGTGTTGTCATGTTTTTTGGTCTTTTTATTGTCGCCTCAATCACTGCTGTTGTTGTCTGTACCATTGGCCGTATTCCTTTTGTTGGGTTGATTATTCCAAATATTGTTTCAAGTTTCATGGGAGATAATATGCGCTATACCGCTCCTTGGGTGGCCATCAGCGGTGCAGGATTGGTCTTGATTTGTGATCTTTTAGGACGAATAATTCATCCCTCTCTTGAAATTCCCATCAGCACCATAATGGGTGTAATCGGTAGTTTTATTTTTATGATACTGCTTTTACGCTGGAGAAAGCGTCTTGGATAGAAGAAGAAAAACAATATGTGTACTAACAACACTTATCATCATAGCATGTACTATCATTAGTCTTTACATGACATGGAATATCAATGTTTATACATGGAAATTTCGTCTTACAAAACTTTCCTCTCTGCTTCTTATTGCCTACGCAATAAGCGTTTCTACGGTTTTATTTCAAACAATCGTTAATAACCGTCTTCTTACCCCTTCAATTATGGGATTTGATCAGCTTTATATTTTAATAAAGACTGCCCTAATGTATTTTGTAGGCTCTCTTTCTTTACCCTTTTTGAATGAAGAAGGACAGCTTGTTCTTGAAGCCCTCATTCTTATTCTTTTTTCAATAAGCCTTTTTCGCTGGCTCTTTTCAGGAAGCCTAAAAGGGCTTCATTTGACGCTTTTAATCGGTGTTGTTTTAGGCGGCTTTTTTTTCAGTTTACGGATGTTTATGCAATTGCAACTAAATCCAGACCAAATGATGAATTTAACGGATATTATGTTTGCAAATTTTAATAAATTCAATACACCATTAATAAGCTTTGCCACAATCATTGTTTTCATTGTGAGTCTGATTGGATGGCATTCCCGTCATCTTCTTGATATTTTGGCTTTGGGACGTGAAAATGCCCTCAATCTTGGCGTTAATTACCACAAAAGTGCGACAGCTGTCCTTATTTTTGTTTCCATTCTCGTATCCATTTCCACCGCATTAGTAGGCCCCGTCACCTTTTTTGGACTGTTAGTTGCCAACCTTTCCTATGAACTTTCTCCTCAAGCAAAACACAGTGTTGTTGTGCCGATTGCAATATTGTTAGCGATTATTTGTTTGGTGGGGGGACAATTTATTTTAGAACAAATTTTTCATATGGCAGGGCGTTTAAGTTTTATCATTGAGTTTTGTGGGGGTATTGTTTTCTTAATGTTACTGATGAAGGGAAAACTAAAATGATTGAGATCAATCATCTTTCCAAGGCTTACGGAGCACGATTGATTATCGATAATTTATGCCTTCATCTTCCAAAAGGGGGGATTATTTCTCTCATTGGGCCCAATGGTTCCGGAAAATCAACTCTTTTAATGCTGATAAGACGTCTTTTGCCACACCATAATGGTACAATTCATATCGACGGCTTTGATATTGATAAAATGCCCCACGATATTTTGGCTCAAAAACTCTCAATTCTGCGTCAAGAAAATCCTTTGTCTTTTCGCTTAACCGTGTACGATTTAGTAAGTTTCGGACGCTATCCTTATTCAAAAGGCTGGTATACACATGAAGATAAACAATTTATCGACAGTGCGCTACGCTATCTCGGCTTACAAGATTTAAAAGACCGTTTTTTAGATGAGCTTTCTGGCGGTCAGCGTCAACGCGCTTTTATAGCCATGGTTATCTGCCAAGACACTGATTATCTTCTTTTAGATGAACCATTAAACAATCTGGATATGAAACATGCCGTTTCTATGATGAAGCAGTTACGCCGCACAGCTGATGAACTGAAAAAAACCATTCTTATTGTTATGCACGATATTAATTTTGCCTCATCTTACTCAGATATGATTGTTGCATTGAAAAATGGGAAAGCGGCCTATTGTGGGACTCCAAAAGAAATTATGCAACCAAAAATTCTTAAAGACATTTATGATGTCGATATTCAAATCAAAACAATTAATGACATCCCTATCGCTCTTTATTATCGATAATCATAAAGATTTTTTGCGCTTGCATGCACTATAGAATCTGCTAGGGATAGTAAAATTGGCTTATTGGGGAATAGTTTAATGGTAGAACAGCGGACTTTGACTTCGTCAATCTTGGTTCGAATCCAAGTTCCCCAGCCAGTATTTAATGATTGTAGCTTGTCATCGGATTTTGTATAATTTGAAAGCAGGTTTTGCATCAATTTATTTTTTTCAAAGGATCTTCAAAAACGTTCAAGGGTTATTTAAAATCCCTTTAATGCATATTTTTCTCTTCCTCTAAAAATTGCAATTTGAGATGATAAGCTCTTGAGCCGGTGTGGATTCTTTGAACCACATGTATAAGATGTGCCAACCTCTTTTATCTTAAATTGGCTAAAGATTTTTCGGATCTGAGGCACATCATTGACTTTCCCTTTAATTGCACAAGCAAAGCAAACATCGTCTGGTAATCCTCTCGCAAATAAATCCTTTCCATAGTAATACACGTATATCTGGCTATGTTTATGGGAACGCCTTATCTAATAGCTATAAACCTATCTAAAGAGAATTCAAAAAAGAAAGCCGTGCCAAATGATATGACGCGGCTTTCAGATATTGATTATAAGATTCGAATGAATCATCCACAATGGAGTAATGAATGCATATATACAAAACGTATCATATTGCAAGTGCTCTATTAGAAATATGAAAACTTATCAAAAGAAACGTAAATGATAGCTATGATTTTGATATCATTCATTAGCATTATAGAGCCTATAAAAGCTTAGTAACTTTATCAATCCAATCAAAAGAAAATGCATCTTAAATGAATGTTTTCTCAATAAGGCTTTCATAAGTATCTTTTCATTTTGCACTCAAATGTAACTTCTTTGCAAATTAACCAGCTCAAATTTGAGTTGGCAAAATCAACCAATCCAATTTTGGAGGCATTATCTTTAGAATAGAGCCATCTTTAAACATTATAGCTTTTGACTCAAAATTGAATAAAATCCCATGCCTTAGATGTTACAATGGTTTTGAATTTTGCTGCCTCATCTTTTTTTCAATAGGTGCCCCCCAATTTGGGGGGAGCTCATTTGGTTTCGTATTTTTAAACTGTAACTTTTAAAACGTTTTTTGCTCGCTTGCTTGCGTTATATCATTAAAAGGTTTTCAGTTTCATAAGACATAACATTGTGATTTTCATTCTATATTGTGATGATAGTATCCATATAATGCCTGCCTATCATTTACTAACTTTTTAGTAAGCGTTTTTAAAAACGATCTTGTCTTTAAATTCTTTTATGCAATCTTTATGAACTCAATCCATAAGCTTATGATAGTTTCAAACGATTATTCCTTTTAAGGTTGCACTCAAATAAAGAGCAAAACACATCCCATTCTTAAATGTATACAATTTATGTTATCGATAATTCCAAACGACTGAAATTTAAAACAATGTGATTTGTGCTGTGATAAAAACGTATCATAAAATTTATGACCTGTTATGAATGATAACCGCTTTTCATTTCATTTGAATACACCCATGCGTTATAATATTTACATCATGATTTGCTTTTTATGGTCTATTCATCCATGGCAATCTTATATAAAAAATGATCAATTCAAACATGCATAAAAGTATGGATTCTTAAGTGGGTTTATACAAAATAACTGCACTTAATGTATTGATTTTATTAGTTTTTATGTACAGTACCTTTTTAACTTCATAAAGATATCAATTTCCTTGTAAAGAATATTCCTCCCATTCCAACAAAAGACTCCACATAAGGCGATGAGGGATAGCTTCTATGATTTACAGGTACTGATCACTGGCCATGCAATAACGCCGACTGATGTCCAAGCCAATGAGGCCGCCTGTGGGAACAGGCAAGTTGTGGGGCTGAATATAATGGAACAGCACCGAACGGATAAGCCACGCGTCGTAAGTAAGCCTCTTAGCGTGCATAGCTTATAGGTTTTGGAAACAGACAATTATTATAATTCAGGTATTATAATTCAGACGATTAAACATCGGATCTCAGGCTTTTTAATCTAGTGGACAAACACGAATAATGTGTCCATCTGGATCTTTGATTAGGAAGGTACGTCCAAATACATCAGTATACGGTTCCTTCAAAACATTTATCTCAACAGTGGTTTGCTCTTTCCATTCCGCATAGAGCTTATCTACATCCTCTCCCTTAGGCAACATAATGCCGATTTCTGAAAAACGAGGTGCATTTTCCTCAGGCGTATCGCCCCCAGATCAGAGAGCAAAGAGTGCATCCCCCGAAAAAGCAAATGCAACATAGCGTGGCAAAGTAAACACAGGTTCTTTCTTGAAGATGAATTTGTAAAAAGCGGTAGAATATTCTACATTTGAGACATATACCAACTGTAGGTTTGGGGGAACAGGATAAGTGGAAATATTACTCATTAATTCTCCATGATTTAGTAGCTGTCTTTTAACAAAGTATGCCTATATAGAGAATATTTCAACAAGAGTTTGTGATGCTTCCGTTCACGGTGTGCTCTATTTATATGTGTTTATTCGCTTATTGCTATATGCTAAAACATTGAGACCGCCACTACTGGGATTATAATGATATCCCTATCGCTCTTTATTATTGATAATCTAAAGATTTTTTGCACTTGCCTACACTATAGAATCTGCTAGAAATGGTAAAATTGGCTTATTGGGGAATAGTTTAATGGTAGAACAGCGGACTCTGACTCCGTCAATCTTGGTTCGAATCCAAGTTCCCCAGCCAGTTGTATGTATGTAGCTTGCCTGTTGTAGCTTGCCAGCGGGTTTTGTATATTTTGACACTAGGTTTTGTACCAATGTAGCTTGCCAGCAGGTTTTGTATATTTTGCCACTAGGTTTTGTACCAATTTATTTTTTTTCAAAGAGTTTTTAAGGGGTTCTCAAAGGGTCTTCAAAGACCTTTAAAAGGGTATTTAAAGCCCCTTTTTCTTTTCTACTCAAAATCGCAATTTGAGATGATCAATCAAATTGACTGATAATTTTTCTGTATCCTAAGCATACTATCAAAAAGAGAAAAAGCGTTTAAGCAATTCGGTCAACTTGACCGAATTCCTTTTCAGTATGCAATTGTGCAATGTTTTCATCATTACTCCTTTAAGGAATTGGGTAAACATTACCCTATTGCTGTACTCATGCAATTGGATCAACTTGATCCTATTGCTCTTTGAGCAATTGGTGCAAGTTGCACCTATTCCTTACCTCCACACCAAAGTGCGAACTTTTGATTTTGGTCTCAATACTCTTCAACACCGATCAAAGGTCAAGTTGACCCTTTGATTTTCTGTCTCTCCAAGGTTTATTTTCCTCTGCCTCTTTTCCCTTGTCTGGTGCCTCAAAGGTGATTTCTGTTGTGTATCCGCTTTGTTTTTCATAGCGGTGGGTAACGGTCGCGGCTTTCCATGGACCATTGATTTGCCCACGAAACCCTTGAAGGATGAGAGGTTGATCCGCCATGATTTCAGGGCGTCCCTCAAGGGTCAAAGAACCACTGCCTACAGCACGACACAACCTGTCCGACTCGGAAGCAGCAGCAGCTCGTGCTTCCTCCTCACAAGTGTAACAAGTCCGCAAACGCCGCACGGGACCGCTAAACCCTGTCTGATGTTTGACTTGGCATTGCTGCCCTTTTGAGCGATCAAAATAAGAAGCTTCAATGGTGCCATATTGCGTACGTGGCTCTAAGGTAAATTCCCAGTTGGAACAGTCGTGCTTATGAAGTTCGAGTGCTGGTAAATTGTCACCGCTTAAAAATAAAAACTTATTGTCCTTGATCAAAAAACGTGCCCGCATGCGATCGGCAAGGCGGGTTAAAAAATCAACCGCCGATTGATCTGTACGAATCACATAAGGCAAAGTTTGTGTGGTGAACTGAGGACTGACCTTTGCTTGATAGCCATGGCGTTTGGCAAGTGTCTCAACAATCTCACCAACAGTTTTGTGATCAAAATGTTCACTCACCTGTTCTTTGAGCTCTTTACGCATCGAGGCACTTTTGCCACAAAGGCGCAAAATCTCTCCATCACTGCCACCACAACTTACAACCGATTCGACAACAAAACGCCCCAT
>NZ_JBHION010000017.1:0-30246 GCF_042195515.1 Bartonella sp. CB10SXKL
TTATTAGAGATGATTAGCGAAGCGCAAAGAAAAGAAAATGCTACTGTTGTAGAGAAATGTTAGAAAATCCTATTCCCCAACTTTTATTTACGCGTCCCTCACAGTAAAAAAGCTGTATAAATACAGCAAGTTATTTTTACATAAAACTTACATGTTATCCGTAAAGGGTATAACGGTAAAGCCATTGAGCCCCCCATCTTTACGCTTCATAACGGAGTAAGCCTTGCACCATCACATAGTTTGCCAGCTCGTGGGTGTCGCTTACAGCTCTTGGTACTTGAGACGGTTCATTAGAGGCATTTTTAATTCTTACTTAATAGTTTTTATCCATACGCCTCTTCCCACTTGTAACCTGCAAGAGATATAGTTTTGGTTGATTCAACATGGAACAGATTTGAAATGAAAGAATCTTACGATATTCTGGATTCTCATTTAACATGTACAATAATGAATACTCATTATAAATCAACATGTTGCCTTATGATAGATTTGCTGTAGCATTGAGATTTTAGAGGAAAAATATGCCTTTAAAACTTTATAACAGATACTAAGTCTTTATAGCAGGTATATTAAATGCACATCATCTAAAATAAAGAGAGCGTCCATAGCGAAAAGGTAGCTCCTTTAAATACGGATAAATGCTTATTCTGTTGTGCTGTAAAACGCTATCGTTTGCGGGTGTGGTGATATAAGACATAAGACTTTATACATGGGGTGTTTTGATGAGAGAGTGTGATGAATATTCAAGGGAGGGCTTGCTTGTATAATTTTGTGAAAGGAACCATATGAAATGGGAATCTGAGAAGGAGCTATTTTTGAGAAGGCGGATTATTCATCAACCGGTTTAAGGAGGGGGGCATCTTGGCGTGTGGGGAGAAAGCCAAGAATAGGGCGTGTAGTACCCTATAGCTATGCTTTTAAAGCGTTTTAATTTTGATCACAAATTAAGTTTAAAATCGCTTTCTGTTTGATAGATGTGAGGATTCTAAAACTTTTTAAAAGTAAATATTCCTCTTTGCTCGAGGCGATTTCATCATAATGGTACGGGGTGTTGTCTTTTTTGATGATATCAGTGTAAAAAAAGGCAAGTGGAACATTCAAAATATCGGAAATTTCCTTTAAACGTCCTGCGCTCACGCGATTTAAGCCTTTTTCATATTTCTGGATTTGTTGGAAAGTGACACCTAAATAATGCCCTAATGTTTTTTGAGACATTTTTAGCATTTTTCGCCTAAAGCGAATCTTTTTGCCTACAAAAAGATCAATATTAAGATTTGGAGCTTGCATTTTTCCCCCACCGGTTGCGAGCGCCCTCGCATGAGTATTCCGGGAGTTAAAAGTACTGAACTCAAATCAGCATTTTGCTTTTAGTGCTGAGAAGAACTTGGACATAGCAAAATCTCCCGGAATTCCGGGATACCCGCAAAGCGGGGTCAATTCATGTTTGAGTTTTCAGGCTTTTAATCCCTATTGGTCGTTGCGTATGCGACCAAGACACTTTCTGACTCATAAAGTAATTTTAGGAGATTGGCAATAAAAATAGTTTTTCTTGAGACGGACAAGATTTTTCCAAATGAGAGGTTGTTTGCCTTTCAAACTTTTAAGGTTTGCTTACTAAACGCATGACATCAGATATGCATTTTACGAAGGTAAACCTTGGTTTTTAAGCTCAAGGCACCGCTTACGGTGTTGCTCTTAACCAATACCAAAATGGCTTGTTTTGATGCGTCTGAGATATCATGATGATAGGGGAAAGCTTTTATGAGTAAAGAGCCCTCATGCAAAATAAACTCAAAACATTATAGATCTGATTGTTGTATATTCACACATTTTTTTAAGAAGATATTTCTCAATGTTAGCGCCTATTTTACAATGGTGCTTCGTAAAGTGTGTAGTGTAAAAGCCTCTATGAATGGGATAAAAGCTATATTGAAAAAAAGATGCTCGGACGGCATATACTCTCGGCCAGTTCAAAATATTACGACAGTTTTTGCCTTTGAAAGGGAGCATAAGAGCTATTTTTTCTTTCTTCACGTGTTTTTATCTGTACGCTCTCCGTTTATAATGTGTAAGTCAATAGTTTTGATTGATTCAATATAAACGGATTTGAAATGAGAAAATATATTGGGCTTTCTCATGATGCATGTTTTTAAGAGGGGGATACGTTTATTTTCTCAGTGAAGAATTTGAGTATTTTAGATAAAAAACTCTACCAACGTCGTTGTTGTTAGAATTAAAATTTTTATGAGAAAAATGAGCATTGGGGAATGATAAGCTTTTGCTATCAAGCATTTTAGAATTTTGCACAACTTAATAATAACTTAGTTATTTTATCATTTCTTATGATCTCTATAGACGATAAAAAGTTGGGATATGGTTTGAGAAAGCAGATGACACAAGTATTATCTTTCGGTAAGTAATTTTGAAGTAAAAGACAGCTTTAAATGACAAATAGAGATAGGTGCACCATGAATGAAGTTACCCATATTGAGACTATTATAGCGCATTATGATGCTGTTTTTTGTGATGTGTGGGGTGTTGTGCATAACGGTGTACATGCATTTGAACCAGCGTTGAAGGCGTTGTATAAAATCCGACAAATGGGAAAAACTGTCATTTTATTGACCAATTCTCCTCGGCTACGGGAAGATGTTGCTGCTCAATTACAAAGTATGAATGTTCATAGCGACTATTATGATGCCATTATCACTTCAGGGGATGTAACGCGCGATCTTATTCTGACTGCTCCGCGTAAAGTTTTTTTCATTGGTCCACAGCATGATTTGGTGCTGTTTGAAGGGTTAGAGTGTGAATTTGTT
The DNA here is from genome assembly GCF_042195515.1 of Bartonella sp. CB10SXKL. NCBI lineage: Bacteria > Pseudomonadati > Pseudomonadota > Alphaproteobacteria > Hyphomicrobiales > Bartonellaceae > Bartonella > Bartonella sp. CB10SXKL. Next base: position 2,820 of record NZ_JBHION010000017.1, read on the forward strand.
GAAGAATGGGAGGCTTCTGTTGTCGTCTGTAGCGGTTTTCTTGAAGATTTTGACGAAGAACCCTCTGCTTATGAGGAGATGTTTCGTCGCATGCGGTCGCGGAATTTACCTTTTATTTGTGCGAACCCAGATGTGATTGTCCATTATGGAAATAAAGAATTTTGGTGCGCTGGTGCATTGGCTCGTCTTTATCAACAATTAGGGGGGGAGGTGCGCATTGCTGGAAAACCTCACGCGCCTATTTATGAATGTGCCTTTGAAAAACTTCAAAAAGTACGGGGAACAGTAGAAAAAAGTCAAGTTTTAGCTATTGGTGATGGTCTTTTAACGGATATTAAGGGGGCGGCTCATTTTGGTCTTGATGCCCTTTATATTATGGGGGGGATTCATCATTATGATTATACGCAAAATGGTGTGGTTGATAAGCAAGCTTTGCATTCTTTTCTTGAACGTCATGGTTATAAACCACAAGCAATCATGTGGGCACTTCAGTAATGACTAATTTTTTGCGTCTTCAGGGAATTCATATGTTTCCCTCGGCTTGGCGGGGAGCAGTGTTGGCACTTGGAAATTTTGATGGTGTTCATTGCGGACATCAGGTGGTGTTGCAAAAAGCGCTTGATTTCGCCCGTATAAAAAAGAAACCAGCAGTTGTTTTAACCTTTGAACCCCATCCAAGAAGTTTTTTTCAACATTCAGCTCCTGTCTATCGTTTGACAGAGGCAGCTGAAAAAGCTGAAATTTTTAAAACCCTTGGCTTTGACTGCGTGATTGAACAGCCGTTTGATGCACAGTTTGCCGCTCTTTCAGCGGACGAATTTATCAAGTCGTTTTTAAAGGAAGTTTTTGATGTTTCAGTTGTGGTGACAGGCGAAAATTTTCAATTTGGTCATCAGAAAAGCGGAAATGTACATCTTCTTTGCCAAAGGGGAGAGAAATATGGATTTGAGGTTGTGCAAGTTTCTTGCGTTTCTCGTTCTCAAGATTCACAACCTTTGATCATTTCTTCTAGTTTTATTCGGCAACTTCTCTCACAAGGGGAAGTGGACAAAGCAGCCCATTTGTTAGGGTATCACTATCGGATACGCTCCAATATTATTCAAGGTGAAAAACTTGGACGTCTTTTGGGATTTCCTACCGCTAATCAAATGTTGCCTCCCCAAGTTCGTTTGGCTCATGGTGTTTATGCGGTACGTTTGCGTCGTGCGAACGGTGTTTTGTATGATGGTGTTGCAAGCTTTGGTTGTCGTCCAACGGTTGTTAAAGATGGTGCGCCCCTTTTGGAAACCTATTTGTTTGACTTTAACGACGACCTTTATGGGGAAAGCTGTACCGTTTCTTTTTTCCAGTTTTTGCGAGGACAAGAAAAATTTGATGGGCTTGAACCTTTGATTGCGCAAATGCATCGTGATGAAAAAAAAGCAAAAGAAATTTTAAAGACAGTACAACCATTATCAACGTTGGATAGGCTGCTTACTTTTAAAAATATGTCCTAAACTGATCTGAAAAAGAGAGAAGAGCTGTAAAAATAGCACTTAAAGTGATTATAATCACAAACATATATTCCAAAACATCGTGGAATATATGTTTTTTCCGTTGTTGAGAGGGAGAATCGAATATCTGAAGATCTGATTTTGGCATCATTTTTTTCAAAGTTAACTTTATGGTTTTTGTTGTCATTCAAAACTTTACTGCTTGTTTCTTTTTGATACGTTAAAACTCGTCATAAAAGATGCAGTAAAGAATAAGCAACCAGCCTATTTAGCAATAATAGACGTGAAGAAGGAGAAAGGCTGTTTTTAAAATTTCTTGCGATTTTAAGCTTATAGTTTGATAAAATTTAATTGATGACTTTTTTTATTTTAAAAGTTTATTGTTTCTTTTTTCTAATTTGGCTTATTATGTCATTTATGCCGTATCATCGTTTATGGTGAGAGTTGGTTCGTGTAACCTTACGCATGTGATATTTTGTATTATGTAATGAATATTTTTACAAAAGTTTTGTTTGTCGAGTCTTGTGAAGGAGATTTAGTGCTCAGCAGCAGTTTTCGTGCTAACTAATCACGTAAACGAGAATGAAGCTGCTGGAAAATGCTTTAAGTTTCGTTTCTCTTGTATATTGTGATGGGGAATGCATATTAAGGAGACTGCGATTGATTGTAGATAAAAGAAATCATTGCGAGAAAGCAGGTGTATTTGTTTCAAAATTTCTAATGCTTTTGATGGATAAAGGCACAATTTTGTTGTCGTAACACGTCAATCCTTTAGATTCTCAAGTTAAAAACTATCCATATATTTCCTTTGTCTTTCACAAATGTAACGCCTATAATGAAAAGGAAAGACAGTCTTGTAAGGATATGAAAACACAAAGCCAATAATGTTTTGTTGTTTTTTGATAGAAATATTGGATAAAAGTTAGAACATCTTTCCAATCTATGTTCGGTCTATTCATGACTTTATGGTGTTGTTTTTCTTATAAAACTTTTTCTTTAGTGTTCCTCAACGCGAGCAGTATGTTTGAGACAAAGATTAAAGCGCTTTAGTGCTCTCCCTGCTGTTACAGCTTTTGTATGCTAGATGAGGATAGCCCTATTGCATTATCCATTTGCGTAATCTCTGAAACCGGTTTACAGCCTTATTGGGAAAAAATATGAAGTTATAAAGGGGAAAATCAGTCCAGATGACAGTCTTTTTTAAATTCGGCTTTGCTACTTTCAAAAGGGTCCAGAGCAATATCTCTTAAATCATGAAAATAACAGCTTCAGGCTTTTGTTGTTCTTTGAATAGGATATCACGCCCCACAGGTAAAATAAAATGCTGGAATATCCTTGTTTTGCTAATTTATGCGCTTCTTTTGAAGAAATATCTCTCAACGCTTCCCATATTCATTTTCATGATGGCTCTCATGAATGGTATCGTGCAAGCTTCGTTGAGCGCTATCATCTTTATGCCTAATAAAAGAGCAATCCGACACCATCCGTTATATTGACAAGCCTTCAGTTTTGTACAGTCTTGGCTATTTGAGAGCGTTTATGAGAGTTTGTTCTTAACTCGTTTTATTTCACACGAATACTTCCTGCTTGTGACATGCAAGAAACACGCTTTTGATTGCTTCACTATAAATAGGTTTGAGAGAATCTTACGGTATTAGGATTTATCATTCAACGTGCAAAATAATTAATTGTTATAAATCAATATGTTGTAGTTAATCATAGATTATGGCTTACGGCTTTTTTTATAAAATACTCTGCACGCCTTTTATTCGGAATATGGGGTTTTCTTAGTGGTTTTACTGTCGTTTTAGGTGTCTGTGGCGTACGAATGAGCTCCTATTGGTAAAGGAAGAGAAAAAGAAGGTGGAGCAGTGATAAAAAGTGAGGTGAAAATAATTTTCTTTGATCATCATATGAATTTTCACGCATTTTTATGGCGTCGGGTGTGCATGCTTGTTGTATATTGAGGAGCAAAGCTTGCTTGTAGAGTTTTATGAAGTGGCAAGCCAAGGGAAAGGCGCAAGACAAAGATTATTGACAGATTGTTTTTTACAAATCGATGTGTATTTAAGAATTTTCGTCTTTTAAGGCGAGGAGGAAGTGTGCGAGCCCTCTGTTTAAAGACGCGCTAAACGATAAAGATGCAGCGAGCGTGCTCCGTGATGGCAATAGGCAAGAAGAGGCAGAGAGGCTGTTTTTAAAATTGTTTGCATGGCTTCAACAGCTGACTTTTCTATAGTTGGAGGAGAAATGGGAATGTGATAGGCTTTTATGCCATATTCATTTGCGACCGTTTTAATGCTAGAAAAGTCAGGTTGATGGAGCTCTTCGTGATCGGGGCGGTTACAGATAATTGTTTTAAAACCAGCTTGTGCCAATGTTTTGATATTTTCTATGCTAAGTTGGGCGCTGATAAAAATATCAGGTTCAATTTGTTGTAAATTCATTTTTGTTTATTCCCAATTGCATGATCTTCACGATACCCTCTGGTCTGGTATATAGAAAGAACATAATGAAGGTAAGTTTTTCAGTGGCATCTTAACAAAAATATTCTTTTTGTCGAGAAAATCTATTTGGGAAAAATGAGCTATAAGATGCAAAATATCTCACTCCGCAACATGTTCGTTATGCGATTTATGAAAGACGGATGTTTGGTCTTTATGAATAATCTATAGTGTTTACTAAACATAGACATTTCATTGTGTTGCTTGTTTACGCGCTTGCTAGAGGCACCCTTATTTCTCTTAAGCCCATTTTACTCTGTCGAGCGTCAAAGAGTATAAAATTCATGGATCACCACCCTTTTTACGCTTATGAAGAAGGAAGTCGGCACCTATTATATTTGCCAGCCCCCAATATTGTAATAGTTCTTGGTACTGGAGATTCTGCATAAGAAGCATTTTAAATCCTTTTTTGTACAGTTCTTGCCCACACGCCAGCCCTGCTTGTACGTACAAGAGATATGATTTTGATTAATTTAATATAAGAGGCATGAAATGAGAGAATCTTCCTGATTTCGGCTCTCTCATTCAACGTGCAAAACAATGAATTCTCCTTATAGTTTGTTGTATATTCAGAGTGGAGCTTGTTTGTAGAGTTGCATTAAGTGGATAGCATGAAGGGAGAAGCCCAAAAGGCCGGCGCAAAATAAGAAGCTGGATCATTTACAGCGCATTGTTTACAGATCGACATGGATTTAAGAATCTTCGTTTTAGGGAGGGGGAAGAAGAGCATGCCTCTTTTAAATTTATTTTGTTCTTTTCAAGAATATCATCTTCATAATGTTTTTGCTCATGCTAAAAGAATATTATAAAAAATTGCGGGCTATTGTTATTTATCCTAAAAATAGGAGAAATGGTTATTTTGCACGTATTGGATGCTTGTTTCTTTTATTACTTTCTGTATAATCGTAAAAACGATAATGCTGAAAGGCGTAATAAATGATTATTGGACTTTTGAATCAAAAGGGAGGTGTCGGAAAAACGACGTTGAGTGTTAATCTTGCGGCCAGTTTTGCCCGTACCGGTGCACGGGTATTGCTTATTGATGTTGATCCACAGGGAAGCGCATTGGATTGGGCTGCTGCGCGTGAAGATGCACCTTTGTTTTCGGTTATTGGTTTACCGCGTGCAACGGTTCACAAAGAGATTACACAGATTGGTCATGGTTATGATCATATTATTATCGATGGTCCTCCGCGTGTAACTGATCTTGCTCGTAGTGCTCTTATGGCTTCGGATTTGGTGCTTATACCTGTTTTGCCTAGTCCCTATGATATTTGGGCAGCGGATGGAATTGTAAAGCTGATTGACGAAGCACGTGTTTATAAAGAAAATCTCAAATCTGCTTTTGTTATTAATCGTAAAATAGTCAATACAGCGATAGGGCGTGATGTGAACGAAGCTCTTGGCATATACCCTGTGCATGTTCTTTCTTCTAGCGTTGCGCAGCGCGTGATTTTTGCAGAAGCAGCAGCACAGGGGAAGGCGGTTTATGAAGTTGATAAGCAAGGACCAGCAGCAGCAGAGATTGAAGCGGTTGCAGCCGAAATCAAGGAGTTAGCGCGATGAATAAAAAAATTAAAATTGGCACAAAACCAACGAATAAATCAATTCCTTTAACAGCGGATGCATGGGTAGGAAGCCACAAAGGGAGCATGAGTGGAGGTATGAAGCGCCTCACGATTGATATACCAGAAAGTTTGCATCGGTTGATTAAGGTCAGTTGTGCAAGTCGTGGAACTAAAATAGCTGATGAGGTCCGCGAATTGCTTTCACAAAAATACGGAAAAGTGTAAAAAATGATACGATAATTTCGTTGGTTTGAGTGCTTTTTCTAGAGATGATATCGATTGTTTTTATACGAAGTTAATAATAAAAGTGCTCTTCCTTTTTCACGATGGTTGCTTCATTCAAGTTGTTTTTCATAAGGTTCTGTATCATCGCATGAAAGAGCTATGAGTTTGCGAAAAATTCTCCGTTTCAAACTTTTCCCTATAAATGTGATAATCATCATACTACTTGTGATCTTATCCGCTAGATGAGTAGATAAGTTTATTCTTCCATAAAAATTATCTTGATAATGCTTTTAAACATCAGGTTATTTTTTTGTTTATTGTACTTAATACATGCGTAAATAATGTAATTAAGAGTAGCGTTGATTATTTTTTTCTGTTATGCAGCAATCCGTTTTATTAAATTATATTCATGTTTATAAGGGGGGGGATAAAAATAAGTAAAATTTACTGATATTGACGCGCTATAAGTTTTCCTAATAAACAAAAGAAGTCATTGAGCATATTATAGACAATATTTCTTACATTTATATGATTTTATAGTCTTAAATAGTTAATGCCAGTTGTAATGATACGCAAGGCAATAGGCTTTTTTCTTCAATTGGAATGTATAAGATCGCTTTTTTAGCATTTCTATTGGCTTTTAAAAAGTACAGGGGGGACTTAAAGCTTTCTTTCTTTTCCGGTGGTTTAGAAATGATAAGAGCGCAATCTGTTGATTAAAAGGTGTATTTTTTCGTTTGCAGGGAATTTGCAATGGATATAGGCATGACGAATTTTGGGTAAGATATCGTGCTGCTTCTCGTTACCAAGAGGTTCTTGAAGGAAAAGAAATGATTAAAAAGCTTTTTGAGAATGTCAAGATATCAGAATTTTTGCTGAAGTTTTAACACTTCAAATACAAAGAGCTGCCGTGCAGATAATGTTACAAATACAAGTCTGATAAATGAAAGGCAGTTTTCATGATTTAACATGTTTGCGTTGGAAGTGTACGTATTTGCAAAGGAAAATTAGACGCAAGGTCACAATATAGGAGGGGATGTGAACCCAAAGATATTGTTAATAAAATATAAAACAAAGAGAGGGGTTAAATCATGAACAAGATCATTATAACAGCGCTACTGCTTTGCGTGGGACTTGTCGTTTCTGGTTGTGAAAAAACTTATAGCGTAGCAGAGTTTAAGAAAGATCCAAAATTACTCGAGCAATGGGCAATGAAATGCATGATATCAGGGGATTTAGATTCTCAAAATTGTAAAAACGCAGATAAAGCGTATCGTGAAGTTCATGCCCGAGATTGGCCTGGTTCGAGCTTTGTACATGATGACGAGAAAAAAACTGAAGAGAAAAAGGAAGGGAATTAAATCATGAATAAAGCCATTATTACAGCATTGCTGGTTTGTACTGGACTTGTCGTTGCTGGTTGCGAAAAAACTTACAGCGTAGCGGAATTTAAGAAAGATAAAACATTACTCGAAGAGTGGGCAAAAAAATGTGAAAAGCTGGATCAATCTTCTATGGAGAAATCTAAAAATTGCCAACATGCCAGACAAGCATATATGGAACTTATGTTTGGCATTAATTAAAAACACACAGCTCAATAAATAAGGAATTGTTTAGTTATTGATTCTATTACGTTTTTTAGGCTCTCTCTAACTTTTAGAGAGTCTTTTTATGGCTTCAAGAATTAGTCGTTTACGATCTGTACTCTTTGTGTAAACGGATGTTATACTGTCATTTGTTCAGCCCAAAAGTGCTTTCAATTGTAGATAGTATTTCCTCCCAATGAGTTGCTACGTGTTACTGCTAATTTTTTAATGTTTTGGTTACATGTATTTAAAATATGAGATTAAATCTATCTTTGGGGTGTTTTTTTGCCTTTATCACAAATAAATGTTTCATCACACTAAGATCGTCTTTAAGCGTTGCGGCTAATTTCGGAAAAATTGGGAGGAAACATTTGTTTGGAAATTACTTTTCTCTGTTTTAATAAAGAGAAAAACATTCTGAATGTAATTATTATCGTTTCATACTCAAATGTTTTTCTCAAACTATTTTAAAAAATTGCTTTTGATTTGAGAATATTATAACATTAGTTAAGATGTGAGGCAGTTTTGCTAGGACGGTTTTGCCGGATTTGTGAGGAATTGAGCGCCTTCCACACCTTTTTATTTTTCCCCTCTCTTTTCTGAGTTTGCAAGGGTTTCCCTTGTTATTTTTTATCTTGATTGTGTCGTAATATTATCATGTTGAGCGGTGGAGCTCATATAAAACTTTACGTATGAGGTGTTTTTTGTTCTCGAGTGTGTGATGAATGTTTTTTGAATAACACTTTGATTTATAAAAATAATTTAATTATTTTATACTGAATAAAGATCTCGAATATAGTAAGATTCTCTTATTCCAAATCTGTTCTAGGTTGAATCAATTAAAACCATCTGCTTGCACGTTACAAGCATGGAGAGCCGTGTGGATAAAAACTGTTGAAGAAAGAAGTAAAAATGCCTCTTATGAACGATCTCAAGAGCTAAAGATTGTTGCAACATTTGGGGCTGGAAAAGTGTGTGATGCTGCTGGTTTATTTTCTCATAAGGGTAAAGATGGTTTTCAATAGATTTATTATAAGCTTCATGAAAATATTATCCTTTAGAATTGTGATATGCCCTGAAGGGGGGAAGAAAGAGGAACTTACTCAATAATGGAGACAAAGTATTTACAGATCGGATCTGGTAGAAAATTTCGTTTTTTAAGGTGAGAATGAAGTTGAGATTCAAGATAGCGTGAAAAGACGGACACTGATGGTTAAAAATGCATACAAAAAGCAGAGTTTACACTCAAATAGTTGCAAGTGATGTTTGAAATTGGGTGTGTGGTTTATCTGTAGAATTAAAATTTTTCTTTGATCTTATGTGAAATTAAGATGCTTATTTGCGCAAATTACAATAAGCCAAGAGAGTATGCTTAGTATATTTCTATTACGAGAACTAAAATAACAACAAAAGCATTGATGGTGATAATCAAGGTTGAGTAAAGCATAGCGGCTTTTACGAGATCAGCCATAAAAACCTCTTTCTGTTCTTTTTGAGGTGATTTTATGAATAACAATATGTTACATATCTGTAATATATGCTGATACAACATATTCGGCAAGCTTATAAATCGTTCTTTTTTTATAAAAGCTTAAGGAGTTAGAGTATTGTGAATCCTAAAAAAGAAAGCTTTAAAAGGACTAGTGATTGATTTTGTAGGTTTTGTGTTGCTGAAAACTTTTTTTATCCTGTTATGCTATAAAGCACTATCATTTATAACGATAATATAAGGTATATAAGTTTTTTTGGAATGTTTAAGTATTTTTTAGTGTGCGATGAATATTCGTAGGTTTATTTGTTGAGCCTTTCGTTTAAGTGAATCACAAGAGTGGAAGTCAAGAGAAGATCGTTTGACAAAAATTCGGACTGCGTACAGAGCCGATTGAGTTAAGATCTTGGTCCTTTAAAGTGAGCGGAGGAAGACAAAAATGTTTTTTGATCGTTTATCTCATAGCAAGATTGGTTAATGCTGTTCTAATGGGGCATGTTTTACACAAAAGTAAAGAACGTTCCAAACGAAATATACTTATGTTGTATATTAGTATATTAGTATTGCATATTTATGTACTTGTTTTAAAGAAACATCTCTCAACGCACACGACAGACATTTTACGATGACACTCGTAAATGGTATAACGGTAAATGTGACTAGTATAACAGTAAAGCTCTCGTGAAATAATATAAACTTTGAATAATATAAAAATCTGTAGAATGCTATCATCTTTATACTTATGAAAGAGCAAGTCACAATCATCGTACGCTTGCTTCCAATATTTATTATAGTTCTTGGCATTTGCTAAGGTTCATAAGAGGCATTTTTCTTTCAGCGTATTTTATCAACACATCAGGGCGTTGTTTGTGATGTGCAAGCAAGTGATGTTAATTTATTCAACATGGAATAGATTTGAAATGTGATGATTATGAAAGAGAAGAGCCGCATTTAAAAGGTTAAAAACGAGAGAAAGTTCGTAACAAAAATTGTACCTTGATTATAAAATGATTGTTTCTCTGTTTTTATACTAGTAGCGCATGTAAAGTCGCGATATTAAGAGCAAACTGTTTTATGGAGCGAAATAATCTATAGGAAGATACTGTGGAAATTCTGAAAATATCAATGTGGGGGAGCATTAAGCATTATGCATTGGATAATATTTTGATTTATAATGATAATCTATCGTTATTCAACTTGAATTAGAGCCCTGAATACTGGAATTTTTTTCATTCCAAATTTGTTTCGTGGTGAATTAACCAAAACAATGTCTTTTGCAGTTACAAGCAGGGAGCTCCCATGCGCAGAGAAATTGTACAAGAAAGGCCACGCTTTTATGAACCATCTCAAGTGCCAAGGGTATCAGAACATAAGGGGTTAGAACAATATGTGATGGTGCTGGCTTGCTTCTTTTATTAAGCGTAAAGATGGAAAGTGCTCAATGGATTTTATACATGTCATGGAAGATTTATCATTATACCATTCATGGGCCGCGGCGCGAAATAGGCTTGGGTGCACTTAAGAGATGTTTCTTTAAAACAAGCGCGTGAATATGCGATTGAAGACGTATCAAACTGATTGGCTAAGAAACTCTTGAAAAGGTTCAAAAAATCTTATATAGTCGTTCATTGCAAAGAAAAGCGAATGATAACTTAAAAAAGGAAGATTGATGGCTGTTTAGCTATTTTAAGATGTCTTTTTTTATATTGCTGTATGGCTGATCTGTTCAAAAGAGCATTCTTTTTGTGTTTTATGCGAAATACTGCATGTGTGCGGAAAGAGCATGGGAGAGGGGGTGTCTTTTTGAATGGGTGCAAACTGATCTTGTAGGGTGCCATCTTATGGGACGCCAGAAGGTATACAGGTTTAGGTGCAGAGAGAGCCATACGGTTATGGAGGGTAAAATGCTGCTATCGGTAAAATGCTGAAATTTTTAATGGGCTTACGTTTTTATATGCTGCAAGATAGGCTGCGGGTTTTTGTCGGCAGATAGTTTTTGTGGCCGAAGTTTTCGTGAGAGCATTGTTGTTTTCTGTTGAAGACGTACTGGTGATAAAATAGGCAAAGATAAAATCGGTAAAGCGAAATAGACAGAACAAATATGGAAGTTTCGATATTATCGTAAGGTTTGAGTTTATAGCGTTTTGATGAATTAGTATAGCCGCAATGATGGTTTTGGAGCAAAGCAAGAAAAATATTTGAAGAGAATGCGTTGAAAGTTGAAGTGGTATACGCTTTGAAGGATTGTCGTGCTGTTGTTTGAGCAATGTTTGCACCACGAGCTTGGTTGAGTGTATCAGCATTGAAGAGAACCTGTTTAATCTCCCTCATTTGAAAGTAAGATTGAACAATAGTGTTGAAGGGGAAGTAAAAATGTCTGTAGTGCAATATGGTGATGATAGTTTTGCAGCAAAAGCAAAAGTTCTTGATAATAATCTTATTGATCGTGATTGGGCGATGACAAAATTTGTTGCTGCTGTTAAAGGATTAGCTCAAGTTGTTGATTATGAAAGCAATATGCTAGAGAGCAGTGGTGTTCCAGATTACGAAGAAATAAATTTGCGTAAAATACGTGGTTTGCGTGATCTTAATAAATCCATGAGTGATGTGAAGCGCTATATGAATCAAGATATTGAGCATGAGGTTGAAAGTTTGTTGTCTGATTTACAAGAAAAATTACAGCGTAATAGTGAATTACTTCAAACACATTTAAATGCAGTTAATGATCTTTCTAGAGCTATACAACTATCTGGACGTGCAAAAGAAATAGAGGAATGATCAAATCTGCTTAATACGGGCTGTTCTAAGTCATGACAATGATTAGGTAGGGCAGTTGATTTGGATAAATAGTGCGTTTAGTGAGTAGACTTGTTTTAAGTGCATTTGGGTATTTAAATTATTATCCTGTTGTACTGTAAAACGCTGTTCTTAAAACAGTGTCTTTTAAGGTGTAGTGATGTGAACCGCATGCTTTGGGAAACTGGCTGAAAGAGAACTCAGAGAAGGCGGATTATTTACAGAGAATTGTTTGCAGACTAAGTTAATAGGGGGCTTCATTTTTTAGTTTAGGGAGAGGCCGATCAAGAGGATATTTAGACCAGCCTGTGATGCCTTAAAAACAGCTTCCTTGGGGCTGTGGTAATGTAAGGTTCATACATTAGAGTCTTTTGCATGCATTTAGCAGATCTGGCAGCGACTTACTCTCCCGTGCCTTAAGGCAAAGTACCATCAGCGTTGGAGCGTTTCACGGCCGAGTTCGGGATGGGATCTGGTGCATTCACTCCGCCATAACCACCAAGTCAGCAAAAAGCATGAATGATGAAGAGTATGTGATGAGTATTGCCTATAAGCCTCATGGAGTATTGTCCTTTGAAGTGTGGTGATATGGAGCGGTTCGTTGTTTAAATCTATATGTTTGAGATAAAAATTAAAGCGGTTTAGTATTTTCTTTCTGCTGTTTTTAGTTTTTGTATGTCAGATTGGAGAGAGCATCCAGATTTGAGTGGATATATTGCGTATATCTTTGTTGGCGTAATATTTGAAATGGGGCGGCAATCTCATTGGGAAAGAATAAAGGGGGAGAAATCAGCTTCCCTCTGTTCCGCCGTTCTTTAATTTAGCTTTATGTCTTTCAAAAGTATCTAAAGCACTATCTGTTAAATAATGAAGATTCCGCATTGTTTCACGCTTTTTTTATTGTGTTTTTTACTGCGGGCATGTCCTTCATGCACGACAAAATGCTCAAAATAGAATGGATTTGTTATTCCTAATTCACGGCCTTGTTTTAAAGAGATATCTAAGCTCTCAAGTCTATTTCGTGATGGTGGTTGTGGGGCGCAACGACATCTTTGATGCAACGGCGCTTGTGAATGGTATAATAAAAAGTCCCCATGGAAATAATATAAAATCTATAGGGTACGACCATCTTTATGCTTAATAAAAGAGCAAGTTGATATTGTTATATTCTTTGCTTTCTTCCAATGTTGCTACAGCCCTTGGCACTTGAGATAGTTCATTAGAGGCATTTTTAATCCTTTCTTAATAGTTTTTTATCCCTATGGCTCTTCCCCCTTGTCACTTGCAAGAGATATGGTTTTTGTTGATTCAACATGGAACAGGTCTAAAATGAAAGAATCTTACGATATTCTGGATTCTCATTTAACATGCAAAACAATTAATTGTCTTTATAAATCAAATGCTTGTCTTATGATGGAGTTGCTGTAGCATTGAGATTTTAGAGGAAAAACATGCCTTTAAGAATTTATACCAGATACTAAGTCTTTATAGCAGGTATATTAAATGCACATCATCTAAAATAAATAGAGCGTCCACAGCGAAGAAGGGGCTGACTTTTTTTAAAAATATGCATGAATGCTTATTCTGTTGTGCTGTAAAAACATCATCGCTTGAGGTGTGGTGATATAAGACATAAAACTTTATGGGGTATTTTGATGAGAGAATGCTAAGATATTCAGTTTTTTATTCAATATGCAAAAGAAATATTATAAGTCAAAATCTTCTTTGATGTGATAATGATTTTTGAGAATTTAAAAATATATATAAATTTAAATAAAAAAGCAGCACTTTGTGCTGCTTTTTTATTTAAGTTAAAATTAACTTCTGCTTTAGAAACGATAACGTATTCCGCCAGACAAATTGGTGCCAGATACACCGGCTTTTTGCAGTTTTTGCCGATAGCTGATATCGGCGTTTAGTACGATATTTTGAGAAAGATATGCGTTCACCCCCATGCCTCCCTCAACTGAAGAGCCGGTAGGATCAACATGAAAGGTATCAGCAATTTTTATTGTTTTACCATCGCCAAAAGTTCTGATAACATTCATTTTACCATAGAAGGAAACAGCCTTGTTTTCCTCAACAGCCATTATCGTTTTTGTTAAACGTCCACCAAAACGGATCAACCATTGATGTGGATTGCCCATGTCTACTTTTAAGCCATTGGTATCTGAGAAAATATCAAACATGAGATTTTGATAAATGAATTGAGCTTGTGGTTCAAAGACCAGCCCTTTTGTATTGGTTGCTAATTTCTGACCAATGGTTGCAGATATATTAAGCATCTCGGTGCCATCCAATTTTGCGGCATTCCCAACAAGAGCCGTGGTAATATTTCCTTTTAAGGTTCCGTAAGAAAGAAGTGTGTTTAGATATATACCATTGCTATGTTGGATGCTGCTGTAAGCGGCAAGAGACCATTTATCAAGAGTTGTCTTTTCAGAATCTTGCATCTCTTTGGGCGTAAAGGCAAGTTTTCCGTATGTTCCTAAAAGACCAAAATGTGTGCTTATGTCTTTACCTTCCAAGGCGGCTAATATGACACCTATTTGTAAAGCAGTATAGTTTACATCAGCACCATAGCCATAATGTAATGGATCGCGGTTGGAAGATAAGGTGACTTTCTCGCCGTAGGAAGAGAAAAAGATACCATTTTTTTTATTGTCTTTTGCCCCAAATACTATTGTGCGCATATTATCTAACAACGCGTTTTGATTGTTTACATCAGTAAATCCAGCAGAAAACAAAGTATTAGATATGGTTAAATAGTTTGCTACCTGTGGTAAAAGGGCTCGAACCTTTTTATCCTTATCAATGTAGGCATTCTGTAAGCGAAAATCCCAGAAATTACTGTTTTTACCAAAAAGATTTTGGCTCTCATGAGATGTTCCAGGTTTATAGCCTGTAAGTACATACTTATAAGGTTGTTTCCCTATTGTCATATAGTTTCCTGCTAACGTGAAGGAATTTTCATTTGCTTGTCCGGAAACTTGAATGATTGAAATCCCATGTGTCCCTAAAGGAAGTGACGCCATGCGTTCTTCCCAAACAGCAGAGCTATCGGTTATTTTTTTATCTGTTTCTTGGAGATTGATGTGAACAACAGTACTCCCTGAGACATCACCATTAATCACAATGCGATCAGTCTGTTGCTCCGTGATAGGAGAATGTTTATTCCATTGAGTATTTACATAAATTTCTGCAACACCTGTTGCACTGTAAACCGCTGCTGTGTGGGTCGTTTCGTCTTCTTGCGAAAGATTAGGTCCTATAAACAGAGTTTGATAATGTCCCTCCACTGGCTTGTCAAACATAATGACACTGTCTGTAAGGTGCAATTCAGAAAGATTAGAGTATGATTTTTCATCAACATCAAACTGTCTATAGTCATTTAAAATATTATCATTATTTGTGGCATTTTTATTCGCCTTTAAAAGCCATTTCGTCCCCTCTTTTAGATCAAAAACTGTTCTATTATCTTTAGAAGTTCTTACCCGACCTTCTAAAGAAGAGTGGTCTGCAACTAATGTAATAGTGTTTGTGGAGGCACTTTCGTTCTTTATATTTTTTAATAAAATATCGGCATGGACTTCTGAATTTTTAAGGTTGACTTCTCCGTCTACGCCTGTTCCATAAAGGTTGATACCGCTACCATGTTCAACAAAAAGCTTTGTATTCTCTAGGGTTACTTTATCTTTATTAGGAATAGCTTGTTCTTGAACGGCGTTGGCATTTCTTTCAGCATTGCGTGTATATTGTTTTCTAGGGGTATAGTATTGATTATTGCGGAAAATAATACCGTCTGCTTCATGATTTCCCGTGACATGTACGCTTGAATCCTTAAGTTTGATTGTGCCCCTCATGTTTAGCAAACCAGCTGTTTCTGCTGTTGCAGTAATACCTGTAGCATCAATTTCTCCACCATCTGATACGCTTAGTGCAACAAAACGTGCATCAACTGTTCCCCCTATCATGTTGACTTTTGAATTATTTCCATCTGCATGTACAGCAAAACCATTGTCTTGAATTTTTTTGTTATGTAGCGTTATGGTCTTACCGTTTGTAGCCTCAACTCCAGAGCTTATATCCTCAGTTTGTGCAGGTTTTTCAGGTTGTTTTGTTGGCGATATTGGTTTTTCAAGCTCTGATTTTGCAGATACCTTTTGTGTTGAGGCAGATTGCACGGGCGCTGGTTTTATGAATTTTGGCGGTACCGGTAATGCTGATTGTCCAGTTTCTAGCCTTAAAGATATTGGCTGTGCGAGTTCTGGTTCTTTAGGCGTTGGCGATAGCTCTGTTGTTAGTCTTGTAGCTTCCGTGCTTGTAGGTTCTGACTGTGAGGATACAGCAGAATTTTCGGGCGTTTTTTTTCTGGAAGAGTTTGTAGAAGAGGATGGCGCCCCTGAACGTCTTCTAGATTTTGCTTCCATTCCTGTCGTTGAAGCTGTTCCTATCGCTGGAGATTGTGTAATAGTGTCTTGTGTGGCTGTAGGGGTAGATTGTACATCTTCTGTATTTCCTTCAAGTTGCGTTTTGGGAGGTAGAGTGCTCGTGGAAGTAGGCGTTGTAGATTCACTCCCTGTAGGAGAAGAGCTTCTGGTCGTTCTTGTAGACCTAGATGTTGAAGGTGGATACGAAGATGATGCATTTGAATAGGGATTAGAAGTTCTGGATGCACCTATTTGATGAGTGGGTTGCAGAGAAGAGAGAGCTATCGTAGGTTGTGTATTCGTATCATGAAGAGCATTAGACAAGCTGGTGGAAGAACAAAACAGAACTCCAGAAACTGTGTATAGTAAAAAACTTTTTTTCATATGGATGTATTCCTAAATGTTTCCCCTCTCTTAATAGAAGATAAAACCTTGGCCTCATTATGTTTATTTTGTAAGAGACAAAACGAAACATAATGAGAGCACGTTATATTTCAAGATAGGAATATAAGTATTTTTAAAAGTGATAGCGCATTCCAGCGGAAATATTTATTGCAGAGATGCCATCTTTTTTGAGTTTATGTTGATAGCTGAGATCACTATGAAGCTCGATATTTTGCGATAAGTGCGCCTGAATACCAAAACCACCTTCGATTAAAGATTCCATAGCAGCAAACGGAAAGTTTTCACTAAAAGTGTTGATCATGTTCAGTTTGCCGTAGAAGGAAAGGGCATGGCCTTTGTTTTGTGTCAAACGTCCACCAATACGGAGCAACCATTGATGAGGTTTGCTTATGTCTATTTTAGAGTTATCGCCATCTGATTTAGAGTTATCGTCATCTGAGAAAGAACTCCTATCTGATAAAGAACCAAGCATGAGACGTTGATACACAAGTTGTGCTTGCGGTTCTAGGATTACACCTTCCAAACTGGTTGACAGTTTTTGACCAATAGTTGCCGCGGCTCCTAATGTTTTACTATTCTTCACTTTTGAGGTATGTTTGATGAGAGCTGTGGCGTTATCTTCTTTGAAAATTCCATAAGAGAGAAATGCACTTGCATAGATGCCACTGTCATGCTGAATATTTCCATATGCGGTGAGTGACCATTTATCAAACATATTTTTTTGAAAGCTCTCCTTGTTTTTAGGAGTAAAAGATAATTTTCCGTATGTTCCGAAAAGGCCAAAGTTGCTGCTGATATTTTTATCTTTTAGCGCTATTAATGTTGCTCCTGCTTGCAATGCAGCATAGCGAATATCTGCTTGGACACCATCTTGTTCTGCTTGAACCTTGGAAGAAAACGTGCTCTTATTGCCATAAGAGGATAAGAAAACGCTTCTTTCTGGATGATCTTTGGGTTCAAACATTGTTATTTGCATATTGTCTAACAAGATATTTTGATTGTTGACATCACTAAACCCAACAGCAAACATCGCGATAGGCATGACTAAAGAGCTTTCTTCTTGTGGTGTAAGAATTGTTCTTTTTGCTGTCCCTTCAAGAGAAGTAGAAGCTGCGGTTGCTTTATCATCATCTGTAAGTTTAGAGGTGCTCTCTGTAGCCGCGGTAGCGGTATTTCCAACCTTTGGGAGCAAATTCATATGCGCTTTTTCGGATGTAAGAGTCGTTTTTGATTCCGAGGAAGTGGTGTTTGTTTGGGGATCAATATCAGATTGCGAATTTTCATTTATTTTAGGCTGTCTCATTCCATGATCTGTTCTTGTGAATGAAGTGTCCGTTGGAGGAGGGGATGTTTTTTCTTTTCTCTCCACGTTGGTTATTCCATCCGCGTTCAAAGTCTCTAATACTGCTTTGCGTAAAGCACCAGAAAGTTCTTTGTTTTGTCCTTGTAAGGCAGTATCCACTTGTGCCGCCTTATGTAATATTTCTGCTGTATTTTGCAGTTTGTGCCAATCACGATTGTCTTGGCTTACCCATTGTTGGTGTGCAGCATTAACACGCTGTTGGTTATCAGCTTCAAGGATTGCTGCCGCCTTTACGGCATCGGAAACTGCTTTGTCGTAGCCACGTAATAAATTTTCTCTTGTTTTTAATCGGTTCTGACGTAATTGTTCAAGGTATGCTCTGGCTTTCATCATATGTTGCATATCCAGATGATGTTTGTTTGCCATGGCTTGGGCGCGTATATTATCCATTTCGCGGTTCACCACGTTCATATGTGCACCAGAGTCATAACGACCTATACCTGTAAAATAACTATTAATTCTACTGTCTGTTTCATCGAATCCTTTTTGAAGTGCTTGGTTGAAGTGCGCATTATCTCTCATCATGGCGCCAGAGGCTATCTTCTCAAGATTTTTTTCTGCTTGTGTTGGTGTGTTTATTAAATCAATGGCATGGCGATATTGTTCAGGTAATTTCATGATCCCTTCAAGGGCATGGCGTTCCTGGGGGCTTAGACCAGAGGCGGTGCTGGTAGATGTGAAATTAAAAGAAGAAAAAAATAAAGCACAAGCGGCTGTACATAACAAAAGATTCTTATGCATAGAGATGTTCCTTAAGATATTTTCTTTGTTTTGCTTAAAAATGAACCACTTTTTGACACATTGCGTTTTTTTGTAATGTAGCAAAATATAAGCAGCACTGTTTTTCATCTCAGCGCTGCTTACGCGTCAAAATAGAGAGCTAAGATTTCTAAAAGCGATAACGCATTCCACCGGAAAAATTAATTCCAGAGAACCCAGCTTTTTGAAGTTTATGTTGGTAATTAACGTCAGCATGAAGTGCGATATTTTTAGAAAGCTGCGCGTTAATGCCAAGCCCACCTTCAAGGGACGAGCCCATAGAATCGAGATGGAAAGATTCCATAACATCGATAGTGCGCTTCTCACTAAAAGCTTTGATGACATTCAATTTACCATAAAAAGAAAGAACACGATCTTTTTCAATAGGAAGCATTGTTTTTGTTAAACGCCCTCCAATACGGACCAACCATTGATGAGGTGGCTTTATATTAACTTGGAAGCCATCAATATCTGAAAGAGTGCCAAAGGCAATATGTTGATAAATAAGTTGTGCTTGTGGTTCAAATGACACTCCTTCAACACCAGTTGCTAGTTTTTGTCCAACGGTAGCTGATGTATTTAATGTATCCGTATTGTTTAATTCTGTGGTGTTGCCGATAAGGGCTGTTGTAATATGTCCGTTTAAAATGCCGTAAGAGAAAAGTGCATTAACATAGAGACCACTGTCATGGTGGAGGTTCCCATAGGCCGTAAAGGACCATTTATCCAGTATGCTTTTGTCAGAACCTTCCATATCCTTTGGCGCAAAAGCGAGCTTTCCATATGTGCCTAAAAGACCAAGATTCGCGGTCATATTTTGATTTTCTAACGTTGCTAATGTCATGCCTGCTTGTATAGCAGCATAGTGAACATTAGCACCATAACCATATTCCAATGGACTACGGCTGGAAGATAACGTCATCTTGTTGCCATAAGTCGATAAAAATATCCCTTTCTGTTTATGACCTTCTAATCCGAAAACTGTTGAGTGCATATTATCTAACAGTGTATTTTGATTGTTTATATCAGCCAAGCCAGAGGAGAATATTGCATTATGCATAACTAAATAGCTTGCCATTTGAGGAACAAGAGCTTTGATCTTTCCTTCATCATCGAGAGTCGCACTTTGCAAGCGGAAATCCCAGAAATTCTCATTTTCTTCCAAGGGAGCTTGTCCGTTGTTTTCTTTTCCAAGAGATGATGCATTGGTATTTTGCGCAGCTTGCTTTTTTGATTCTTGTGGTATTGCGCTTAAATGACTTTGTGCCCTATCAGCTTTCCCACGGCTGGATGTTGGTCCATAGCCATTGAGTATGTATTTATAGGGTAATCCATCCATTGTGGTGTAGCCATTTGCCAGCGTGAAGGCGGTTTCTTCTGCTTTTCCAGACACTTGAACAAGTGAGAGACCACGCGCATTCAAAGGAATTGAATCTTCTTCATCATCGAATGGTTCTGCATGCTTTGAAAGATTATTGAAATAGATCGTTGTGGTGCCTGAGACATCACCATGAACAAGAACACGGTCAGTTTTTTGTTGTTCTTTTGTAAGACCATTACTCCATTCGGTATTAAAGTAAATCCTTGCGTTGCCCAATGCATTGTAAACCGTTGTTGCATCGGAGCTTCTGTTTTGCTCTGCTTTTTGTGGATGTCTTCCTACATGCAAGGTTTGATAATGATTGTCTGCTAGTTTATGCGGCGCATTAAATATGATAGAGCTATTATTAAGGTTTAGGACTGAAACGATTGATTGTGCTCGTTGCTTAAGATCAAGGAGCTTGTAATCAAATAGACTAAAACTATCTTCCAATTCAAATAGACTAATTTTTAAATGCCACTTGCTGTTATTGCTTAGGGTGAAAACCGTTGTATTTTGAGGAAGCGTTTTTGCTCTTCCTTCCATAATCGAATTATCAGCCTCTAATGTAAAAGTAGCAGGTTGAACCTCGAAGAAGGGTGAGACTTCATTTTTTAATAACATATCAGAACGAATTTCTGAGTTTTTAAGGTACACTACATTCGTTTTGGGATAATAAGGTCCGAAAATACCTACACCGTCGTTTACAAGAAGTTTTGTATTATTAAGGATTGCTTTGTTTACAACTTCTTCTCCTTCTTTTATTGTAGAACTTGAAATATAACCAAAATTGATACCATAGACTCTGCTATGGCCTATGACCTTTAATGTTGAATCTTCAATATGGATTGTGCCGTTTGTGAGTGACAAACCATGCCTTTTTGCATCTCCCACAATTCCTTTGGCATTAATTTGACCACCTGATGTTGCAGAAAGCAAAGTAAAGCCTGAGTGCATTACTGAGTTTGTAATGGCAATATGACCTTTCTTAGCAACCACGGCATCATACTTACCACGAACAAAAACATTATGAAGGCTCTTCTCTTCTCCATTAGCTACTTGGACCGTAGGAATTTCAAGAGGTTGTTTATTTGCATAAGTTGGAGCAAAATGAGAAAAAATGAAAGTTCCAGCAATTGTACATAACAAAAAATTTTTCTTATAAATATATTTCTTACACATAGATATGCCTTTAGTATTTGGTATGCTTTGATGCTTACTTCATTCCCCTGATGGCGCAAGTACCCGATCAGTTTTTATATCATTACGTTTTTATTGTAAATAACAAAACGAATTATATTTATACTGTTCTCTATGATTTAAAGTTTTTTAAAGAAAAGCGTTTTTCATGGTCATAAAAAGTTGGGAAAAATGGACTTCATAAAATCGAGCTTGATAAGTATTTTTGTTTTAAAGTGCTAAAAATCAAAATATTTTGTATTTTTTATCGATATACAATAATTTTTATTGAATCCATTCGATTTTTATAAATCAAAAAGGCAGCTTTCTAGAGACTTCAATAGTCATTAAGAGATAAAGAGTTTTATTGCATTTGGTTTGAATGAAATTAATCCTTTCAAGAAAGCTGTATAGAAAGAACCATCATTGATGCCTCTTTCCGAAAGATTGAAAAAAAGCAGCACACGCGTACTGCTTTTTTCTTAAAACTGAATAGACTATAAATTGTTTTTTGCTTTTTCTTAAAACTGATAGCGTATTCCGCCTGAAAAGCTTGCTCCTGATATACCAGTTTTTTGAAGCTTATGTTGATAGTTAACATCAGCATGAAGGGCGATATTTTGTGATAATTGTGCATTTACACCAAGTCCACCTTCAAGGGCAGCTCCCATAGAATCAAGGTGGAATGGTTCACCAATCTGTATGGTGCCATTGTTAGAAAAAGCTTTAACAATATTTAATTTACCATAGAAAGAAAGAATACTGCCTTTTTCAATAGAAATCGTCGTTTGTGTTAAGCGCCCACCAACACGCACTAAGTATTGATGAGGATTTCCCATATCTACATCAAACCCATCGACATCTGAGAGTGTGCCAAGCATGAGACGCTGATAAACAACTTGTGCTTGTGGTTCAAAGACCAATCCTTTCGTACTGGTTTCGAACTTTTGTCCAATGGTCGCCGATGCACTGAATGTATCAGCGTTTTTCAATTCTGCAGTCTTTCCTATGAGAGCTGTGGTGATATCTCCCTTGAGCATTCCATAGGAAAAGAGAGCATGGATATATGTACCATTATTATGGTGCAGTCCACTATATGCAGCAATTGACCATTTATTGAGTGTACTTTTGTCAGCACCTTCCATATCTTTTGGGGTGAAAGCTAATTTCCCATATGTCCCGAAAAGCCCCACATTGGTGGTCATGTTTTGATCTTCTAGAGCTACTAATGTAAAGCCTGCTTGTAAAGAAGCATAGTGAATATCGGCACCATAGCCATATTGTAATGGCGTACGGTGAGAGGATAATGTCATTTTATTGCCATAAGTCGAGAAGAAGATCCCTTTGTTTTTATGATTTTTTTTCTCAAAGCCTGTTTCTTGTATCGTGTTCAGTAAAGTGTTTTGATTGTTTACATCAGCCAGTCCAGCTGAGAATAGTGCGTTAGGCATGGACAAATAGCTTGCCACTTGAGGAACGAGAGCTCTGATCTTTCCTTCATCATCGAGCGTTGCACTTTGCAAGCGGAAATCCCAGAAATTCTGATTTTCTCTCAAATGGTTTTGTATGCTCCCTATTTGCTCAGAATTTGGTGTTGATTCAACTTTTATATTATTCTCACTCCTTAAAGCTATTCCGCCAAATGCAGCGAAGGTCGTGTCGGTTTTTGAGTCCTTTTCTTGTGATTGTTGACTTACTTCTCCTAAATGGCTTTGTGTGCTCTCTGCTTTTCCAAGACGTGATGTCGGTCCATAGGCATTTAAGACATATTTATAAGGCAAGCCGCCCATTGTGACATAGCCATTTGCTAGTTTGAAGGCATTTTTATCTGTTTTTCCAGATACTTGAATGAGCGACAGTCCACGCATATTCGCGGGAATAGAAGCTTCTTCTTTTGATGACACACCTTTTGAAAGGCTATTGAAACTAATTGTTGTGGTGCCTGTTACATCTCCATGGATAAGAAGGCGGTCCGTTTTTTGTTGTTCTCTTTCTAAACCATCACTCCATTCTGTATTGAAATAAATCCTTGCATTGCCTACTGCATTATAAACGGTTTCTATAGCGGAGTCCCTGTTTTCATGTGGATTAGGGAGCTCAATTGTCCGTCCTACACTCAAGGTTTGATATTGACTCTTTGCCAGCCTATGTGGCGCATTAAACACAATAGAGCTATTATTGAAGTTCAGTACTGAAACGGTAGACAGCGCTCGTTGCTTAATGTCATGGAGTGCATAATTAAATGAACTAAAATCACGATTTATCTCGTATTGACTTACATTTAAATACCATTTGCTATTGTTGTTTAAATTAAAAACAGTCGTATTTACTGCTAAGGTTCTTGCTCTTCCTTCTATAATCGAATTATCGGCAGTTAACACAAAAGTCACAGGATGAGGATCTGAATCTGTTTTCTTTTTTACATTGTTTTGTAATAATACATCAGAACGAATTTCTGAATTTCTAAGTTGAACTTCGGCAAAAGACTTTGAAGATGACGGTCCTAAAATACCGACACCATTTCTCACAAGAAGTCTTGTATTGTTAAGAATTGCCTTATTGATAACTTCTTCACCATCTTTCAGATCATTTATGCTATGAAAAACAATACCGGATTTTCTTTTGGTTTCTATGAATGAATCTTCAATGTTAATGATACCGTTTTCAATTGATAGACCAGTATCCAAGGCATTGACTTTCACTTCTTTAGCATTAATACGTCCACCTTGTGATGCAGCAAAAGCAAACGAAGCTGAATGTATTGTTGAGTTTGTAATTGTGGCAATTGCTTTTTCTTTGGCATACACTGCGCTCGATCCATTGCGGATAAAAACATTATTAAGAGTTTTTTCTTCTCCTTTCTCCAGCTTAAACTCACTAATAATTTCAGGAGGTTGTCTATTTGCATAAGTTGGAGCAAAATGAGAAAAAATGAAAGTTCCAGCAATTGTACATAACAAAAAATTTTTCTTATAAATATATTTCTTACACATAGATATGCCTTTAGTATTTGGTATGCTTTGATGCTTACTTCATTCCCCTGATGGCGCAAGTACCCGATCAGTTTTTTATATCATTACGTTTTTATTGTAAATAACAAAACGAATTATATTTTATGGTGTTCTCTATGATTTGAAGTTTTGCTTCAGAAAAACTTGTTCATGATCATAAAAAGTCGAGAAAAGTGGATTTCATAAAACCTAGCTTGGTTAAGCTTATGCTAAAAGCACTATGAAGTATGATATTTAAAAACTGTCTATTAAAGATAATCGCTATAAAAGCTCTATCGCATTGAGATGTATTATTTGATGTACTCACCAAAACGATCAGAAAATTTTCTCTGCTAGAAAAAGTGATGAGGGGGCTATTCACAGGCTTTCTTTAAAGAAGCTTTTCCTTAAGGGTAGCAAAGTCCATTTTTCTAAGGTCGCACAGCCCATTTCGCGATGGTTTTCATGAATGCTATAACGCTAAAGCTATAGAGTCCCATCATCTTTATGCTTACGAAGGAGCAAGCCGATACCTTTACGGCTTAATAAAAGAGCAACCCCATTACATACTTTGCTAGCTCCCAATGTTGTGTGGATAGCCTTTGGCACTTGAGGCGGTGCATGAGAGGAATTCTTAGGCTTTTCTTATATAACTTTGCTTCACACGCCAGTCCCGCTTGTAATGTGTAAGTGAATGATTTTGATTAGTTCAACATGGAACAGATTTTAAATGAGAGAAATTTACGATATTCAGAACTCTAACTCAATGAAAGTAACGCTAAATTATCATTATAAATCAATATTTTGAATATTTCATTTAAAACATCTTTTATTGATACAAAAAGAACTTTATTGAGTTATTTCATTTTATAAATGAAATAATTAGCTTTTTTGAGCGTTTTGTATGTGAAAGATAAAGCGCTTGTTGTTAGATTTTCTTTTCATGCATTAATTTTCTCAAAACTGTTTGTTTAGAAGAACCAGCAATGGAAGTGTAAATAAATCTTTATAGATAGCGACAACACATCGTAAAGAAAGAATTTATTTTATTGCTATAATAGATTGTAAATAACAAAAAAATACACTCCGTTTTTTTGTTAATAGTAAACGGATCAATATGCTTATTTTTTTATAATTTTATATTAAAATTGGTAGTGTATTCTATCAGAAAAACTTGTCTCGACTATACGTCTTTTAAAATTTTTTCTGATAGTTTACATCAATATAGAAGGTTAAATTGTGAGATAACTGGTATTGTGCTAAACGCACCTTTAATGGCAGGATCTATCGGATTAAGGTAAAAATGAATACCAATCTGTTTAGTATCATCAATATCAAAGTTTTTTAAGGAAGTTCACTTTCTCATACAAGGATGGGGTACGATCTTCTACGGTCCTAACAATAGTTTTTGTTAGATACCTACCTATCCGGACTAACTGGGGAGGCTGTCTGATTTAATTTTAAGATCATCAATATGTTAAAAGTTGGTAAAAATCAAATCCTTAGCACACAAATTATGTTCGTGGTTCAAAAGGTTAGTTCTCTGATTATTCTTTGCAAATTTTTGACAAATGATTGTTGAGGCAATTAACATTTTTACAGCATAACTTTAATAGTATTTTTTATAGAAGTTTTAGAGATATCTGCTGTACAGATATCACAAGGGAAGAGTGTAGCCATATGAAAACACCATTATGCTCTGTTATATTGTAAGCTATGATTGATGATTTATCCAGTGTGCTTTTTTTCATTTTCTATATCCTTTGGAGTGAATGAGAGTGGCTGTAGGTTCCTATCTATTTCAAATGTGTAGTGATTAACTTTTCATTTTTCTAATATCATCTTTGCTTGGACAGCTCTATGGCGCATATTAGCACCATATCTATCTTCAAAGAGGAGCATAATCAAACGGTAGAGTTTCTGTACTTCCATAAGTGAAAAAGCAAGAAATCTTCTATTTTTTAAGATTTATTCTTAATGCTGTTATCTTTATATTATCTAAAAATACACTTTGCTTAGCTTTATGGGCAAATTCGATGATGAATAGCTGCGCAATCCGTGTGAAGAGGAGGAAAATTGTATTTAAGTAGAAAAGAAAACACTTCAGGAAAAAATGGATTTCATGTTCGAAAAGGCTGCATACTTTGTGACATATTCTAGATAAAAATACCTTATCTTTTATCTTGATAAAAATGGTATAATGTAATGATTTATAAAGATAATTTATCGGTACTTTCATTGAATTAGAGTTCTGAATAACGTAAGATTTTCTCATTTTAAACCTGTTTGTCTTAAATCAAGAAAAACCATTCTCTTGCACACCACAAGCGGGGCTGGCGTGTGGGTAAAAAATGTATAAGAAAGGACTAAAAATGGCTCTTATGAATCGTCTCAAGAGCCAAGGGCTTTAGCAACACCCACGAGCTGGAAAATATAATGATGGTGCCGGATTGCTCCTTCACAAACGTAAAGATGGGGGTACTCAATGGCTTTATCGTTATACCTTTCACGGGGGGCGCCGGCGTGAAATGGGCTTGGGTGCCTTGAGAGATGTCTCTTTAAAACAAGCTCGTGAATTGGCAACTGGGTGGCGTGCTGTTTTACGTGAGGGGTGTGCCCTCATTAAAGAACGTGAGAAACGAAAACGTGAGGCAATGCGTAATCTCCATTACTTAAAAGACATTGCCTTAGATGCTTTTGAAAGTTGTAAAGCTGAATTAAAAATGATGGTAAAGATGGAAACGGGTTTTCACCTTTAAAACTCCATATTCTCCTCAAATTAGGCTGTTTGCCTATTTCAGAGATTACACAAACAGAAATACGCAATATCCTCGCTCCCATCTGTCATACAAAAGCTGGAGCTGCTAATACAGCACTGATGCGTCTCAAGCTTTGTTTTAAACATGGGCGTTGCGCGTGGATGTTGATTTTACAGGCAGTAGAAAAAGCAAGGGCTCTCTTAAGGAGGGATAGTGTAGTGTTATTAGGATTTATAAAGCGAAAAGGCAGCATATTGTAGCTGCCTTTTTTGTTAATGCATAGAAAAGAAATACGCTGTTTTGACAGTTTTATTTTAAAACTGATAGCGTATTCCTCCTGAAAAGCTTGCACCACTTATACCAGTTTTTTGAAGCTTTTGTTGATAGCTGACATCACCATGAAGGGAGAAATTGTGAGACAGTTGCGCATTAATGCCAACGCCACCTTCAATTGCAGGTCCCATAGGATCAAGGTCAAAATCTCTGCCAATCTGGATGGTACCATTATCACCAAAGGTTTT
>NZ_JBHION010000018.1:0-25021 GCF_042195515.1 Bartonella sp. CB10SXKL
GAGATGATAGAGACCTATCAAGGTTTAAAGATGATGTCACGCATCATGAAATTGATAGCCTTTATTGTCTTTATGTTTGTAATAGATTTTTCCCGTTTTGTGGACGCCATAGAGAATAGCTTCTCACATCTTAAAAGATGGTTAACCAAAAGTTAAATATCAAATCTCTCCTTTAAAAATATGATGAAACAAGAATTTACACAAACATTGTTTGCGTGGATGGGTGGTAAACACTATCTGCGTAAGAAAATTATACCGATTTTAAATAATATTGACCATGAAACCTATGTTGAACCGTTTTTAGGCTCTGGTGTTATTTTCCTAAATAAAAGACCAGCAAAATATTCCGTGATTAATGATCTGAATGGAGAGATCACGAACCTGTTTCAATGTGTTCAAAATGACTTTGATGATTTAGCCAAACGACTAGAATGGTTTGTTTGTTCAAGACAGTTGTTTTTTGAACTTGCGGCGATTGAACCAGAGAGCCTTTCCAAAGTTGAAAGAGCCGCACGTTTTTTGTTTCTCCAACGTTGTGTGATGTATGGGAAAAAAGAGTATGTCTCTTTTAGTTTTGGAAGGAAAAGAACGGCAGAGTTTAATCCCAAAAAGCTGTTATCAAGGATGAGGCGTGTTAGACAGAAGCTTCTTGATACGACAATCTTAAATTTGTCGTGGGAACGGGTTATCGAGCTATTTGATGCACCCGACAGTTTATTTTACCTAGACCCGCCTTATCTAGTGAAGAAGAAGTGTTACAGCTCTGGGAATTTTGTTGAAGATGATTTTGTGAGTATGGCAAAAGTTCTCAAAAGCATACAAGGCAAATTTGTCTTGAGTCTAAATGATTGTGATGCGGTTCGAGAGATCTTTAAGGATTTTGACTTTTTAGAATTAGAGACCCTTTGGACAGCAGGTACGGCTAAAAAACCACCCCGAAAAGAACTCTTGATTCGTAATAATTAGAGAGACGTGTTGCAAAATCCTATTCCCTAACTTTTATTTACGCGTCCCTCACTGTAAAAAATATATGGAAAATCAATAAATTATTTTGGATAAAAAAGAGCATGGTGCCCAAAAGAGGACTCGAACCTCCACGCCTTACGGCACAGGTACCTGAAACCTGCGCGTCTACCAATTCCGCCATCTGGGCTCATAAAATTCATCTAAGCGCATGACGCAATTCTGTCAATAAAATTATAGAATTTATTTTTTCAGCTTAAAACGATTGAATTGAATTTTTGGGGAGATCATGATTTTAGAAGTTTAAGGTGTGAGGACTTTCTTTGATAAAATTGTTGAATCCGGATTAAATGTGTAAATAATAGGAATACCGGTCGCTAATTCTTGAGATATAATTTCCTCACCGGAGAGACCTTCAAGTGCCATAATAAGAGCACGAAGAGAATTTCCATGCGCTGCGATTAAAACAGTTTGGGAGCGCAAAATATGAGGCTGGATATGGTAAAGATAATAAGGCCAGATGCGTGCACCGGTGTCGCGTAGGCTTTCTCCATTCGGGGGTGCAATTGTGTAGGAGCGGCGCCACATTTGCACTTGCTCTTGCCCCCATTGTTGGCGTACTTCATCTTTATTTAAACCAGAAAGATCACCATAATTACGTTCATTTAATGCAGGATTTTTTATCACTTCTAAATCTGATTGTCCCATTTGCTCTAAAATGTGCTGAGCGGTTTTTTGAGCACGCTGTAAGGCTGATGTATAAGCGATATCAAACTTCAAACCATATTCTTTCAGTTTTTTTCCTGCTGCTATCGCTTCGGCATGACCTTTTTCTGTTAAATCAGGATCTTTCCAACCGGTAAAAAGGTTTTTGAGATTCCATTCACTTTGTCCATGACGAATTAGTGTAAGTATGCGTCCCATTATGAATTGCCTCTATTCTATTGATTGTTTAAAATTCATTGTTCAATCCCAAAACATCGAACATTGAATAAAGACCGCTTTCATGATTTTGTGCCCATAAAGCTGCTTTTAATGCGCCATTGGCAAAGATAGAGCGTTCTTGCGCTGTATGTGAAAGAACAATGCGCTCATTGGAGCCGGCAAAAATGACACTGTGTTCTCCAACAACTGTCCCACCACGTGAACAGGAAAAGCCAATGGTGCCTTTTTTGCGTTTACCTATATGACCATTGCGTTCGTTGACACGCACATTTTTAAGCATAACATTGCGCCCTTCAGCTGCTGCTTGGCCAAGAAGAAGGGCTGTTCCAGAAGGGGCGTCAACTTTGTCAGCGTGATGCATTTCATAAACTTCGATATCAAAATCATCGGCTTCTAATGCTTTAGCGGCTTTCTTTACAAGGTTGGCTAAAAGATTTATTCCAAGGCTCATATTTCCGGATTTGACAATTGTTGTATATTTCGCAAAATCTGCAATTTTTTCTTCTTCTGTTTTGCTAAATCCTGTGGTGCCAATAATATGGACAAGGCTTTTTTGAGCAGCGTAGTTAGCATAAAGAATACTGGCTTCTGGTTGTGAAAAATCTAAAATACCTTCTGTATTAGAAAAGGCATTTTCGGGATCGTCAGTGATACCAATCCCAAGAGAATCTGAACCAATTAAGGCACTGGCATCTTTTCCTACAAACGGTGAGCCTTTGCGTACAAGAACAGCACAAAGTTCTACATCTCTCCTCTGCTGGATTGCTGTAATGAGTTCACGTCCCATTCTTCCATTTGCACCAACAACTGTAAGGCGCATTTTTATCTCCTTATAATACTTTACTGTGCAGTATAGGCAAATTCTTGCCTTCTTTCC
Organism: Bartonella sp. CB10SXKL; assembly: GCF_042195515.1. Taxonomy (NCBI): domain Bacteria; kingdom Pseudomonadati; phylum Pseudomonadota; class Alphaproteobacteria; order Hyphomicrobiales; family Bartonellaceae; genus Bartonella; species Bartonella sp. CB10SXKL. Next base: position 2,786 of record NZ_JBHION010000018.1, read on the forward strand.
AATGGTTCTTTTTCTTTATAGAAAATTTTTTTCCTGCTTTAATTTATCTTGTTGTGCTGTAAAATACTGTTGTTTAGAGCAAGTGATATAAGATCTGCAAATTTAAATAGAGATGTTTTTCGTTAGAGTGTGTGATGAATATTCCTAAGTAAGGTTTGCTTATGTCACCTAAAGGAGATTGTGTATTACTTTACGCTTTTGTTTCTTTCGTTCTTTAAGGGGGGGGAGCGTTCTTCATGCAAAACAAGATCTCCAAAACAAAATACACCTATGTTGTCAATTCATGCGCTTTTCTTAAAGAAATATTTATCAATTCTTCTAAACTTATTTTATGATAGTGCTCGTGAGTGGTATCACGAGAGAGTATCCATGAATAATATAACATCTATTCTGCGCCACTATCTTTATGCTTCATAAATAGAGAAAATTAGCATTATCATACGTTTTGTTAGCCTTTAATGTTTTAATAATTCTTGGCACTTAGGCATTTTCATTCTTTTCTTTAATATTCTTTCATTTACCAATTCCATTTGTGACGCATAAGAAAGCGATTTTGATTGTTTTAAATGTGATGAAGGTAATGAGAAAAAGGTATTTGGAATTGATGATTAAAGTAAAAAAAACGATTATTTATCATTGTATATCAATATGTTACCCATAAATAAAATCACGTAAAAAGGGGATAAAAACAAGGGGCTAACAAGAAGTTGGATTGTTTTCACACGAGAGTTGGTCGGCTTCTTCATCTTTTAGGAAAGTCAGTTTAAAAAATTGTTATGTTGTAAAAACGCATGATGAGGATTTTTTTATTATAGAGCAAATAGTATATATGTTATGCAATGCGTTTTTTCATATATTGGGGAGACTTGAGGATAACATGCGTTAAGTATTGTTATTTTATTTGCCTAGCTTCTAATGATGCTACAGCTCTTGTATTTAAAGAGAGTCGTTAAAATGCTTTCTTAAATATTTTTTATTCCTGTGCTAATCTTTTTTTGTGACACGATAAGAAAGTATTTTTTTTGATTCAATTATAATGGGTCTTATTCCCTGTTGAATACGATTATAAATCATTATATCGTTTATACGCATGCATAAAAATTCATAAACCTATAAATATCCTTTAGATAAAATATCACTTTTATTTTTGTTTGTGAGAGAAGGCTAGAAATCAAGATCTGCATAGTGAGCACTTGCAACAATTCCGCGGACGCGATCTGTTAAAAGAGAACGAAAAGAAGGGCGTGATTTTATTCTCATATACCAGTCTTTGGCAGCAGGAGATTGTTCCCAGTCAATTTCCCCTAGAAAGTCAAGTACAGAAATAGAAGCTGCTGCTGCTAGATCTGCATAGGACAAGGCAGAACCGACTAAGCTATCGCGAGAGGCACAGAGCCAATTGAGATAGTTCATATGTGGTAAAATATTGGCACGTGCATTGCGTAAAATTTGTGAATTAGGAGCACCACCGCCAATGGCAAGTGGCATTTCACGTTTATGGATTCGTTCTCGTACGATATGGCGCGTTGCTTCATTTTCGAATTTATTTAAGAACCAGTCATTGAGACGGCGTACTTCTGCACGATCTAAAGGATTTTCCGGAAAGAGCTTATTTTCTTGTCGTAAACTTCCATGTGTTTCGTCTAAATATTCGCAGATAACAAGAGGACCTGATAATGGAACCTCGTGTTCATCGAGAAAAACAGGAACATGACCAGCGGGATTGAGGGCTAGAAATTCGTGTCTTCTTGCCCATTCATATTCTTCAATCAGTTGAGTGGTTACACCATATTCCCCAAGAATGAGGCGTATGAAGCGCGAGGCAGCGGATAGGGGAGAGTGAAAAAGTGTCAGCATAATTTACACTATCAAATAGAGTTGAAGAGAATTCTTTCAAGTAATCATTTTTATAAAGATGCTTGACTAGAAGTACAAGATCATTAGCAGCTGCTAGTAATTATAATTAATAAATTGTTAATGACCAAGAATTGTTCTCTTATGCGATGGTTTGCAAAATGGCAGCACGTAATTCTTCTAAACCGATAGCTTTTTCTGAAGAGGTTACAAGAAGCTCAGGATAAGCTGCTGGGCGTTTAAGAAGCTTTGTTTGTGTGCTCATAATTAATTTTTCCAAGGCATTTGATTTGATTTTATCGCTTTTTGTCAAAACAATTTGATAAGAAACGGCTGCTTTATCAAGGAGAGCAAGAACATCTTCATCATTATTTTTGATTCCGTGCCGTGAATCAATCAAGATATATACACGTTTTAACGTTGTGCGCCCCCGTAAATAGCTAAAAATCAAATTTTTCCACTTATCAACAAGATTTTTAGGAGCAGCAGCAAAACCATAACCAGGCATATCTACTAATGCTAGAGGGGGAAGGTCTCCTAGTTGCCCACTGAAGCCATCGGGGACAAAATAATTAAGCTCTTGAGTCCGTCCTGGTGTATTTGAGGTACGTGCTAAGCTTTTTTGTTGAACGAGTGCGTTGATTAAAGATGATTTTCCAACATTGGAACGTCCTGCAAATGCAATTTCTGGTGGTCCTTCGGGGGGGAGAAAGCGTATTGCTGGTACACCACGAATAAAAATCCAATTGCGAGAAAAAATTCCAGAAAGGGAAGAATCTCTTGTCATTCACGCACTTCTTTTTTGGGTGATCTTCTCCAGATGGCTTTCAGATTATCAAAAAGCTCAATTTTAACTCCTTGGCGCTTCATCATGATACCTTGCTGAATGATTGATAATATATTGTTCCATGCCCAATAGATGACGAGACCAACAGGGAAAGAGGCGAGCATAAAAGTAAAGACAACAGGCATCCATGTGAATATCATCGCTTGGGTTTGGTCTTGAGGAGCGGGATTCATACGCATTTGTAAAAACATCGTTATTCCCATAATCAAAGGCCATGCACCAATCATAAGAAATGTTGGCGTTGTATATGGCAAGAGACCAAACAAGTTAAAAAGAGAAGTTGGATCGGGTGCCGCTAAATCTTTAATCCAGCCAAAGAAAGGGGCATGGCGCATTTCAATGGTGATATAGAGAACTTTATAAAGAGCAAAGAATATTGGGAATTGAACCAACATCGGCCAACAGCCTGCAAGGGGATTTATTTTTTCGGTTTTATATAGTTCTATTATTGCCTTTTGTTGTTTGGTTTGGTCATCGGGATACTTTTCTTTTATTTCTAGCAACCGCGGTTGTAAAAGCTTCATGCGTGCCATAGATTTATAAGATTTATTGGCTAGAGGGAAAAGAAGAGTTTTTAAGAGCACTGTGACAAGAAGGATGGCTATACCAAAATTCCCTGTTTGTTTATAAAGAATATCAATGAGGGAAAACATTGGTTTGGTGATGAAATCAAACCAGCCCCAATCAATTAAAAGAGCAAACTTTTTGATTTTTAGGTCATTTTGATAACTATTAATAATTTCAACTTGTTTTGCACCAGCAAAAAGACGATTTGTAACAGTTTTTGTTTCATTTGGGGCAATCGTTAAAAGCGACCCTAGCAAGTCAGACTGATAATGTGTTTGCAAACGATCAAAATAAATAAAACGGCTTGTATATTCTTTATTTTGCGGGGGAATAACTGCTACAGCCCAATATTTATCGGTAATACCAATCCAACCTCCTGTTACTTTGGAAAAAGTCACGCTCTTTTGCCCATTATCAGGATTTGGGTCAAGCTCTGCTAAGGTTTTATATTTTTCAGTTTTGAGCGAATCTCCAGCAATACCTATCATACCTTCATGAAGTAAATAGGTTGCATTTGTATGTTCTGGTGGTGCAGCACGTGCAACGCGGGCATAGGACGAGAGATGTATTGGTTGATCACTTTCATTGCTGATAGAATCCTCAATGGTAAACATGAAATGATCATCAACAGAAAGGGTCCGTCGGAAGATTTGTCCCTGTCCATTATTATAAATTAAAGTGATAGGTGTTGAAGGAGTCAGGATTGTATTGTTTCCCTCTACTTGCCATTTTGTATCCGATTGTGGCAAGGCTTTTGCTGGCAAAGACGCACTTGCAAAACCAAATTCAGCAAGGTAGGTCGTTTTGAAACCTTTAGGGTTTAGCAAATCGATTTCCGGTGATTTTTTATCGACTGTTAAACGATATTTTTTGAGGTGAAGATCATCAAATTGTGCACCAACAAGATTAATAGAGCCTTCCAGTTCATTGGTTTGGATCGCAATACGCTCTGTTTTGGCCAATACAGCTTTCCGGATTTCAGGTGTCATTGGCTGTTCGATGATAGATGTTGCTTGATGCGTTGAGGTATCGTCAGAAAAATCCGTCGTGGTAGTAGAAAGGGCTGATTGTTGTTTTGACAATTGCTGTGTGATGACATGTTGTTTTTGTAACTTTGCTTGTTTGGGAGCAACATGAAGAAATTGCCATGCGATGAGCACTACGAAAGATAAGCCAATAGCGATAAAGAAATTGCGGTTATATTCCATCCGTACACCCTTGTTGTTGTTGCTGATGTTTTATTTTTGGTTTTATTCGCCGATTTAATTCACTAATCAAGGATGTAAAAGGCGCATGTAACACATCACGGTACGCTACAATGACATAATCTGTTCCTGCTTCCATGTGGTTTGTTACACCAACTCTCACGGCTTCACGCAAGCGCCTTTTAATACGATTACGTTTCACAGCATTACCGTTTTTACGAGTAACAGTGAAGCCTACACGTGCAAAAAGAGAATCTTTTCTTTCTGTTGTTTGTTCACGAGATTTAACTTCGAGCAAAAATAAAGGACCACGTCGTTTTTCTCCTGTACGGGCAGCCAAAAAATCTGCTCTTTTGCGAATACGGCAGGGATGTTTTTTCTTCATAAAAGAACATTTCGCAATTTCACTAAATGCCTGCAAGCAGGCATTAGAGGTTCATAATGAAAGTTTCACAACGAAGAAATGATGAGCAATTCTCAACGGTTGTGAAAATTTAAATGGTTAGGCAGAGAGCCTCTTACGTCCACGAGCACGTCTTGCAGCAATAACTTTACGTCCTCCAGCTGTAGCCATGCGTGCACGAAACCCATGGCGGCGTTTACGGACAAGTTTAGAGGGTTGGTAAGTACGTTTCATTTATTTAAATACCGCGGAGTGCGGCCCTTCTTAATCTTCGTTTTATGAGCAGTTATGCGCGAGAGGGATAATTTTATCCTATCATACGGCTGTTAACCCATAAGGAAAAATATAAAAAAAGTCAATCTTAGATTGTTTTTCTCTCTCTTGAAAGAATACAAAACACCTTATAACTGTCTGTGACACTTTTTTACAATACTGTAAGAGTGTTAGAAAATAACAATTGAATCTACAGAACGTAAATGGCTAGGGCGTTAAAGAATTAAAGAAAGTGTGACTGATTACTGTATGCTCAATTTAAAATATCCTTTAATATTAAGAGTTTTTTTTACAAAATTTTTATCAGAATATTCATTAAAGTGGTTGTAGCACAAACATGATTAATAGGATTTATATCAGATTCTATGTTTGAGCTTCTTTATTTAAGGATGGTTTCATATTTTTAAAGAGAATAAGATATAAGTAATGTATACTTTATAATGCTGAGTAAAGTAGAAAATTATCAGGTGATAAGCCTGTAAGTATTTTTTGTTCTTATGCTTGTATTTGCTGGTATTTTTATAGAGAGGAAAGAACGTGGATCCTATCACAAGTGAAGCTGTCCGCAACGTATTACGTACAATCAAAGGACCAGATCTTGAAAGCGATATTGTGTCGTTGGGTCTTCTTTCAGAAATATTGATTGCTGATGGTAAGGTTTTCTTTTCTATTACAGTTCCTGATGGAGGTGTGCAAGAATGGGAATCATTGCGTCGTTCTGCTGAAAAGATGGTATGTGCCTTGGAAGGAGTGAAATCTGTTGTTGTCACACTTACAGCAGAAAAAACAACAAATGCAGTACCTAGACGGAGAGCAAATCTCTTACCGATCAAAATGCCCATAGAAGGTGTGCGGCATGTGATTGCTGTTGCTTCTGGAAAAGGAGGGGTAGGAAAATCTACGATGGCAGTAAATATCGCCTTAGCTTTACAAGATTCTGGTTTCAAGACGGGGGTGATGGATGCTGATATTTATGGTCCTTCGTTACCACGTTTGACAGGACTTGTTAATCAAAAACCACAGCTTATTGGAGAAAAAAAGATTCAACCTCTTGAAAAATTCGGACTTAAATTGATGTCGATGGGATTTTTGGTTGAGGAAGAAAAGCCGGTAGTATGGCGTGGTCCTATGGTTATGGCAGCTGTAACGCAATTGTTACGAGATGTTGTATGGGGACCTCTGGACATTTTGGTCGTTGATATGCCGCCCGGTACAGGGGATGCACAATTAACGCTTGCTCAACAGGTACAATTAACAGGTGCGTTGGTTGTCTCTACGCCCCAAGATCTTGCTTTAGTGGATGCGCGTAAAGCAATAGAAATGTTCATGAAAGTCAATGTTCCTATTTTAGGACTCATTGAGAATATGAGTTATTTTATCGCTCCTGATACAGGAAAACGCTATGATATTTTTGGCTATGGTGGTGCACGGGCAGAAGCGGAACGTCGAGAAGTCCCTTTCTTAGCGGAAATACCGCTTGATGCGGCTTTAAGATTTTCTTCAGATGAGGGGGTCCCTATTTTTGTTGCTAAGCCTAGTGAAGAGCATGCTAAACTATATCGTAAAATTGTTGATCAAATAAAAAATCAACTCTTTTGAATGTTTTTTTAAGAGAGTTTATTAAAACACAATCATGAAAGACATAAAAATAGTTTCTTCTTTGTAAGGGGAAGTTTTAATGTGAGAATGGAGTATATTAGGTTAAATAAATAAAAAATTATTCATGCGTTTGGATAACCTGAAGGGGACACAAATTGAAGAGTTGGAGCCGTGAGGTAGAAAAAAATATTGGACTTGAGGCTAAAAGAAGAAGACAGAAAATAAAAATAATTTAGAAAAATTGTAAAAGGTTGTAAAAAATATTTTAATAATCAATTTTTTCATAAAATAGTATTTTTTCAGGTGTAAAAAAGCATTTTTCGATGTGAGTTTTCTTGATATATATCTTCAACATTTAGTTTTTTCTTATTGAGATGATAAAAATATTGGTCAAGTCTTTTTAGAAGCATTCATTTTTTGCAAAGTAGCCTCAAGAGCGGTTGTTAAAGCATTCCTTCCCCCTTGATGAGAAAAGTAATCTGACAAAAATTCATTTGTTCCACCCTTTGTTGAAAACTCTTTTTCAAGCAGTGCAAAATCGAGAAATGCAGAATGATCCGTTGCTGTAATTTTACGCATTTCATCCGTAAGATTTCCAAACATCATAGTAAGGAATTCTGCTGATTGCTGTTTTTTTAACCCTTGTGTTATAAACCATTGATGGGCAGTTTCTATAAAATTAAAATATACTCCCATAAGTGAACCTGCTGTCATAAAAAGATTAAACTGCTCTTCCTTATCCAGCACTAATGTGCCCCCCAATGCATCAAATAAAGTGCGTAAAAAGGGATGATCGGGATAGATTGGTGTCAAATTTTTGCATTCTGCAACAAAAGGTAATGGAACAGCACGATAAACTTTATGATTAATCCACTCTTCTATTTCTGCTGCTTTTGCCATAGCAAGTACGGAAATAACCAGCTGTTCTGGACGAAAACAAAGAGAGCGCAAAACGTCTTCTGCAATTTGATTGGGCAAGCAAAGAAAAACACAATCACTAACATCGAGCAACGCTTGGTTATTTTCAGCAATCATAACCGTATCATAGGTGCGTGAAAGGCGCTCTGCTGTTTGTGCATTGCGAGGCGAAACAATAATGGAAGAAACATCAAAGGTGCTTGTCATTAAGCCATTCACCATTGAAGCACTGATTGTACCCGTTCCTAAAAAGCCAAGTTTCATTTCTATTTCTCAGTTTTATATTTTTAAAGGAATCTCAATCAACATTTCAGGTGTTTTAACTAACATAAACGCTAATTGAAGAAGCAACACATAACATAGCAAGAATAATCAAGCCCAAATAGATTTTAGGCTTGTCAAAGAGAACGGCAAAAGCAGAAAACCAACCAACAACAGCTGCGGCTAATGCAAATAAAAAACCTGGTTTATTCATAAGCACAATATGCATTGCCATTAAACCACCAATAATGAGCGCTCCAAAAATAATGAGTAAACCTGTTGCAAACTTTTCATAATCATCCATATTTTGCTCCTTATAGCGCTCAATTATTACACACTTTTTAACGCATATGCACATAAAAACGAAATGTTTTTTATTGAATATGGTTAAAACGGGGGGTGTCTTTTATTGATCAGATGTAAAAAATGCAGGGATATGCTGTGGCCAACGCCAAGGTAAAATTGCAACCAAATCAAAGCGCACAGACAAAAGGGCATAATCTTTTTGCCGTGCGAGCCAAATATCGGCAGCTGCTTCAATTCGCCTTTCATTCATTCGGGAAACCGCTTCCATTGCTTCAGCCAACGTTGAACGTGCTTTAACTTCAACGATTAACACAAGATTTCCGCGTCGTGCAATTAAATCAATTTCCCCACATTTTGTTTTAAAACGCCTTTCGGCAATGTGAAACCCTTTGCAACGTAGCCACCAAGCTGCCAATTTTTCTGCACGTACCCCTCGATAAAAAGACTTTTGTCTGCGTTTTTTTTGCATCATTTTATGCATTTTTTAAAAAGATTAATCGCTGAAAAAGTTCCTGCTTTTTTAAACCGGTTTTTTTTGCAACAAAAGCTGCCGCTTGAGCAGCAGAATATGTCCGTGCGCGTTCTAGTAGCATTTCATCAATTTCTTGATCACTTATCACATTTAAAGAAGAAGATGATTCTCCTACAACTACAACAATTTCCCCACGAATATGTGCTTGTTTTCTGTAATTTTCCAACAAGTTCCCCAAATTGGAAACATCTACTGTTTCAAACTTTTTTGTTAATTCACGACAAATGGCAGCAGGTCGATCAGCCGAAAAAAGTGTGACCATATCCTGTAAAGTTTCAATAAGACGATGCGGTGATTCATAAAAAATCAAAGTTGCTGGAATCTCTTTTAATTGTTCCAACCGTTTTCGGCGTTGTAGCTTTCGTGCACTCAAAAAACCTGCAAAAAAAAAGCTATCAGTAGGAAGCCCTGTCGGTATAAGAGCGGCTAAAAGAGCGGATGCTCCAGGAATAGGAATGATTTTATGACCAGCTTTACGGGCCTCTTCCACCAATCGAAATCCGGGATCAGAAATAAGTGGTGTTCCGGCATCTGAAACAAGTGCTACTGTTTTGTTTTCTGCTAAAGCCGCTAAGAGCTTTGGACCCGCTTTTTGCGCATTATGTTCATGATAGAGAAAAGGTTTTTTTTGAATACCGTAACGTTCTAACAAAACACGTGTTACTCGCGTATCCTCACACGCTAAAATATCAATTCCTGCAAGCACTTGCAAAGCACGAAGCGTAATATCTGCAAGATTTCCGATAGGTGTTGCCACAAGATAAAGCCCTGATTCTATAACGGGTGCAGAATAAGCATGCGCACCTATAAAATATGCTTTTTCACACATGCTCTTTTCTTTTCATTAAATTCTCCTCACCACAAGATTTTTATCCATACTTATAAGCCATTTTGGCTTATTTTTTACCAGCACATTTTTTATCATTACAAAGGCTTACCTTACTCGAATAATCGATTACACTACAATAAGATAATTTCATATTTAACGTCTTAATTTAACATTATTATCTATTTTGATCCGCGTTATTTTTTCCAGTAAAACAAATTCCAAATGTAACCAATATTCTATCAGCCCCATGATTTTCTATAAAGTTTTTCCTTCGAGAACCAAAAAACAATTTTACCCATGTTATCAGCTCATGCTTGGTTATGCTCTTTTAAAAGCTAAGCATTTTAGATTATTTTCATAATGCCGATTTTTCAAATATTCTATTGATATCCAAACTGTTTTTCTGAGCAAATGTAAACAGCCTCTTTTGAAGCACAAACAGTTAACTAGCAGCTGACTGTATTGTTATTGATTAAATATAAGCTCTTATCAGCAAAATACTTTATTTTTTCATATTCTCTATAGCTTTAACAGTATAATGAGTACCTTAGAAAAGTTTAAGGCTAATTTTTATCTTAAAGATTTGATTTATAATGGAAAATTTATTATTTTGCCTATTAATTAGGAGCTTTAAATATCGTAACATTATCTCAGCTCTTCTTATAGTCATTAATTAAAATTATTTTCGTGCATCTTGAAACTTTCTCAAAGCAAAGATTATCGCATCATTGGGGATCACAGAGAAAATGATGCTGCTAGCTTGTACTTTTTATTTCGTAAATATAGAACTGTTCGTTCACAGGAGTGTGTTATACCTTTTTCGGATAGTGTCGCGAAATAATTGTTTGATATGAGAGCTATCTCTTAAAAACAAGCCCATGATTGAACAACACAAGTCTGCTTTAATTTTGGATACCTTATTTTTTTGAAGGATATGCTCCCATAAAAAACGTAAGTAATAAAAGCGGAGACAATACGTTATCTCTTCTTTTTAGAGGATATTGTGATGCTTTTGAAAGTTTTAAAACCAAATGGACAGATGATAGTAAAGAGGAAAACAGGTTTTTTCTTTTCAGATTTTCGAGAACCGCGGTTTTTCCTTTATTGCAGAATTTTCAAGAATATATTCATTATTGTTTTGTTATTTAGATAAAAAAATTTTGATAAAAATATGTTATGTTTTTCTATTGAAAAAAGTTATGTGGTGAAGAGAGTATTTTATATGAGAATAGAGTTCTTTTTACATTGTGAAAGAACGTATGAAGGAAGGTGATTGATAGATTTCTGATCTGGGAAATATTTTTATTCAATGTGTTTTGTATATTTCAATTTTAGGAAAATGAACAATGATTACATATTGGGATAGAAGGGGCCCTCATTACCTTGCGGACAGATCCAAGTGATATTTTGGTTTGGATCTTTGATATCGCATGTTTTACAATGTATGCAATTTGAAGCGTTGATCATATAAGTCAGATGATCATTATCCTCTAGCCACTCGTAGACAGCGGCGGGACAATAGCGTGTAGAGGGTCCTCCATAGATCGCATATTCAGAGTCTTTTTGTTTTTTTAATGAGGCTATTTTTAAATGACAAGGTTGATTTTCTTCATGATGCGTATTGGAAAGGGCAACACTTGAAAGGCGATCAAAGGTTACAACGCCATCTGGTTTTGGGTAAGAAATGGGTTGAAATTTTTCTGCTGGTTCAAGGCATGCATAATCTTCCTTTCCATGGGAGAGTGTTTTAAATAAGGAAAATCCGAACAGTTGTTGCCACCACATATCAAAACCAGCAAGTTTAATTCCATATTTTGTCCCATATTTTTCCCAAAGCGGTTTGGCATTTCGCACTTTATAAAGATCTTTTCCAATGAGCCCTTTTCGCCATTGTTCTTCGATTTCTTTAACCTCATCATGGGCACGCCCTTGTGCAAGAGCGGTAGCAATTTTATCGGCAGCTAATATGCCAGATAAGATGGCATTGTGTGATCCTTTGATACGAGGAACATTGACAAATCCAGCAGAGCAGCCAATAAGCGCCCCACCAGGAAAGGTGAGTTTTGGTACAGATTGCCAACCTCCTTCGCTGATAACACGTGCACCATAGGAAAGACGTTTTGCGCCTTTAAAGATTTTATAGAGTTTTGGATGTGTTTTAAAACGTTGAAATTCTTCAAAGGGAGAAAGGTAAGGATTTTTGTAATCTAAGTGCACAACAAAACCGACAGAAATGATATTGTTTTCTTGGTGATAAATAAAGCCACCGCCACCGGTATTATTGTCTAAGGGCCAACCAGTGAAATGTTGTACTAAACCGCGTTGGTGTTTGTTGGGGGCAATTTCCCAGAGCTCCTTGAGACCAAGACCAAATTTTTGTGGTTCTCGATTTTTGCTAAGATTAAAATGTTGTATCAGTTGTTTTGCAATTGAGCCGCGTGCTCCTTCCGCAATCAGAGTATATTTTGCCAATAAAGCCATCCCAGGCATATAATTTTTTCCAGGGGTTCCATCTTTGTTAAGCCCCATATCTCCGGTGAGAACACCAATAATAGCTCCGTTATCTTTTTGGATGATGGGTTCTGTTGCTGCAAAACCAGGATAGATTTCAACACCCAACGCTTCAGCTTTTTTGCTTAGCCAGCGGCAGACGCTCCCAAGCGAAACGATATAACATCCGTTATTTGATAAGATTTTAGGGTGCAAAATATTGGGAAATACTGTGGACTTTTGAGGCTTTAGAAAAAAAAATTGGTCCTGTGTGACAGGGGTTGTGAAGGGATGGTCGTTATCATTTCGCCATTCTGGTAAGAGTGTATCGATACCAATGGGGTCAACAACTGCGCCAGAGAGAATATGTGCACCAACTTCGGTCCCTTTTTCAACAATTGTGACAGAAAGCTCAGGATTAATTTGTTTAAAACGAATTGCGGCAGAAAGCCCTGCAGGTCCTGCTCCGACAATGACTATATCAAACTCCATACTTTCACGTTGGTCATGCAGAGGTGCTTTCATGGCTTATAAAGCTTTCTCCAATTCTGGAATAATTTGGTGGAGATCACCTACAAGGGTGTAATCGGCAATTTGCATGATGGGAGCTTCTTCATCTTTATTAATGGCAACAATAATTTGTGCATCCATTATACCGGCTACATGCTGGATTGCACCGGAAATGCCAACGGCGATATAGAGTTCAGGGGCAACGACTTTTCCTGTTTGTCCAATTTGCCAATCATTGGGAGCATAGCCTGCATCCACTGCTGCGCGGCTGGCACCTAAAGCAGCATTTAATTTGTTTGCAAGAGGAAGAAGCAGGGCCATAAATTTCTCTTGAGAACCAAGACCACGCCCGCCTGATATAATAACACGTGCTGAGGTGAGCTCAGGACGATCACTTTTGTTTGTCTCTGCTTTTACGAAAGAAGAAAGATTTGGATTGGGAGCTGGTGTTATTGTTTTAATGGGAGCAGAATTATTTTGGGAAGGCGTTGGGGTGAAAGAAGCGGTGCGAACTGTTATAATCTTTTTATAATCATTGGTGCGTACAGTTTCAAATGCATTGCCTGCATAAATTGGTCGTTTGAAGGTATTGGGTGAAAGAATGGCGGTAATATCTGAAATTTGCATAAGATCAAGAAGAGCTGCTACGCGCGGCATCACATTTTTCCCAGTACTGCTGGATGCTGCCATGATCACATCATAATCATTTGCTAACGTGAGGATTGTATCTGCCATAGGCTCGGCAAGTTGATGGGCTAAATAGTCTGCTTTTGCAATAAGAACTTGCCGCACACCATTAAGTTTAGCACTATTTTCCGCTATCGTTTGAATTTTTTCTCCGCAAACCAGAATATCGATATCATTACTGAGTACGCGTGCAGCGGTGAGTGCTTTTGCTGTTTCTTCTGTATTATGATCGGCTAATAAAAGAATTGCCATAAGTTTTTGCCCTTTTATGTGAGTGTTGCTTTTACTCTAGTGGTGAGAATATTAAATGCAGTTCTTCTGTTTTAAGGCTCTAACAAGTTCTACTACATTTGCCACTTTTATACCGGATTGACGGGGTTTTGGCTCTTCAACGCTTAAAATTGTTAAGCGTGCTTTCGTATCGACGCCAAGATCAGTAAGAGATTTTTGTTCAATGATTTTCTTTTTTGCTTTCATGATATTGGGGAGAGAGGTGTAACGCGGTTCATTGAGCCGTAGATCGGCGGTCATAACAATGGGAAGGGGAAGACAAAGGGTTTGTGTTCCATTATCAACTTCACGAGTAACTGTAGCATGCCCATTTTCTATGTTAAGATGTGAGGCAAAAGTTGCTTGTCCCCACCCAAGAAGAGCAGCGAGCATTTGTCCTGTTTGGTTGCTATCGTCATCAATTGCTTGTTTTCCTAAAAAGACCATATTAGGTTTTTCTTCATCAACAATGGTTTTGAGAACCTTAGCAATTGCTAAGGGTTCAAGTGTTTGATCCGTTGTGACAAGAAGTGCGCGATCAGCTCCCATTGCAAGTCCTGTTCGTAGAGTTTCTTTGGCTGCTTCTGGGCCAATTGAAACAAGAAGAACTTCTGAAATTTTACCGGATTCTTTTTGGCGAATGGCCTCCTCCACGGCTATCTCATCAAAAGGATTCATAGACATTTTTACGTGAGACAGATCAACGCCTGTATTATCAGGTTTGACGCGTATCTTGATGTTATAATCAACAACACGTTTGACAGCGACAATTATCTTCATAATGATCCTCTTTGTTTGTACGTCATAAGTTTATAGCAATACTCATAAGAAACCAAATTGTTTAGAATGAAGTCTCAATTTATAACTTGTGTTCTCTTTCATATAAGCTTTTTTTACGTTTACTTGTACTTTCTCGTCGTCATTTTCAATCTTCATATTTTTGCATTGCCATAATTGCCCTATTTGCTTGAATAAAAAGTAAAAAAATCAATTTGTCTTGTGAGAATATTTTTTTAGTTCCTTATGCTTTGTTTATGATGGTGCAATAGGTCCTTTATGCAATGAAAAATTAAGTAAAAAAGATAAAAATGGGGGAATGATTTTTCTCTTCAAATCTTGAATACAGAAAAATTAAAGATCTTTCTTTCAAATATTTTAGATAAAGATTGGGGAAAATATTTCTAACAAAAAAGTTTTTGGGAGTTCTTAAAGCTCTATTTACTAAAATAGAGCACACTTTCTCATCATTTGTTGCGATTCTTTTCAAAAAGGTTAATGAGGGGTAGGCGTTTGTGAATACGAAGGGTCATACGATCGGCCAGGCGACCAAACAGGTTAGGAACGATAAAGTCTTTTCTTTTGTTGAACAGAAAGAGAGCATGGATACTTCTGTAGAAGTAACGATGTCGGATATTGCTCAAAAATTACGCACCGTTTATGCGCAAATGCAAATGAAGCATTCGCCTCGTTCTTTAATGCAGCAGAGTTCGGTAGAAGAGCATTTTAAATCTTACTTAGATGATATTAGTCGGGCCATTTTGGCTGAACATTATATACGTCGTCAAAGAGAAAAAAAGCTTTTCCAGTCTTTAGAGCAGATTAAAACAATTGTTCAAAGTTTGCAGAGTGAAAAAAAAAGCTTAGAAGAAGCAGCGGTAACACGACGGGTGTCTCGTTCAAAATCACCTGATTCTGTTGTACAAAAACTTGCTCACATGGAATGTGAGGGAAATCAAGAACGCTTATTACTTCAAAAGGTGCAAAATTTTTCGAAAGAAAACAGCATAATTTCACTCCAAACAAATGTTGAAAATACGGTGCAGCAAGAAGATAGAAGCCCTTTGCCCAGTGATGCTCTGAAATCTTCTTTTAAAAAGGTTGAGGGGGTAGTGGAGCATGCTGTGATAGAAGAAAAAGGTATGATGGGTGCTCAGGCATCTAATCATTGTATTGAGAATGATTTTTCTTCTTTAAGGACGCAGTCTCGGGAACATGTGTCGTTTTTATCTTATTTGCTAAAAAAAGGTGTTCTTTGTTTTTTAACCGTTGCATTTGTGGTAGCGATAACGTTATGTTTTTATAGCTTTTTAAAAGGAGCTCGTTTTTTTTAATTTTTATGATGTTGATGTTAATAGATGTGAAATGTATTGCGCATTCGTGTTTGTGCGGAAGCTATAGCAACTAAAATTATCCTTTTAAACACGCAACAGAGATTATTGGAAAAGAGGATAATTGGAGAAGGATTCTCTAATTGTAAAAAAACCTCAAATTATCTTGAAGGTTCTGTAAGTGAGTATTTATTTACCAATTGCTGAAATGTCACTCAATATGCTGATCTTGATTGGTATGGGAGTCGTTGCTGGTTTTTTTTCAGGACTTTTTGGAATCGGTGGTGGGTTTCTCATCACGCCGTTATTGATTTTTTATAATATTCCTCCTGCTATTGCTGTTGGAACAGGTGCTAACCAGATGATTGCGTCATCTGTAACAGGAGCAATTACACATTTTAGAAGACGTACGCTCGATATTAAACTTGGTATTCTTTTGGCGATTGGAGGAGGGATTGGTTCTTTAATCGGGATTCAGGTTTTCTCTGTTTTGAAAAAGTTAGGTCAATTAGACTTAATGATTTCGCTTCTTTATGTGATTCTTCTTGGAAGTGTAGGAAGCTTGATGATCGTTGAAAGTTGGTATGATATGATGCGCAAGCGTAAGGCAGGAAAAGCCAATATTCGTCTTGCTGGTCGACATAATTGGATTCATCGCTTACCCTTAAAAATGCGTTTTCGGACATCTATGATATATGTTAGCATTATTCCAGTTTTAGGGATTGGTCTCATTGTGGGGTTGTTGTCTTCTATTATGGGAATTGGTGGGGGGTTTTTTATGATACCAGCATTGATTTATCTTCTGCGTGTTCCAACCAGTGTGGTGATTGGGACTTCACTTTTTCAGATTACATTTGTGTCTTCTTTCACGACAGTTTTGCAAAGTATGACTAATCAGTCCGTTGATATTGTCTTGGCTTTTTTGTTAATGCTTGGAGGAAGTATTGGTGCGCAATATGGAACACGGGTTGGACGGAAGTTAAAGGCTGAACAATTGCGTATGGCACTTGCATTTTTAGTGTTGATTGTGTGTATGCGTCTTGCTTTTCAATTATTTATACGCCCTGATAATCTTTTCTCTCTGGATATTCTTATGAGATAAAAATGGGTAGATTATTTTCTTTATACATCATTACAGGTTGCTTTTGTTTTATTTCTTTTTCTACATGGTCACATGTTGGGACGCCAGCTACATTCATTGATCAAGTTGACCACGAAACTGTCCAAATTATTGTAACAACGAATACGATTACTGTGGATGCAAATTTTGCTGGTCGTGATCTTTATATTGCTGGTGTTTTGGAAAATATTGATCCGTTATATTCTCGACAGAACCGTTATGATATTGTTGTAAGCTTGGAGGGACAAGATCGGACAATGGTGATGCGAGAAAAAAAACGCAATGCCGGTGTATGGGTCAATACAGATTCTCTTATTTTTAAAAAGGTTCCTCTTTTTTACTCTATGGTCACAACACGTGAAATTGACGATATTACGAGCATTGAAGATTATAAACGCTTAGGGTTAGGATTACTCTATTTGCCATTGCAGACGGATGAACAAGATCAGAAAAAAATACAAATCTTTCGCGATGAACTTATAAAATTGCAAAAAGCTAAAAGCCTTTATTATGAGGAAGTGGGTGGGGTTCGTTTTGGTTCTGACACACTTTTCACAGCGCATTTTCGTTTGCCAGCAAATATCCCGGTTGGACATTATAAAGTTCGTGCTTATCTTTTTCGTGATGGACAGTTTATTGATAGTGCAACAACGACTCTTGAAATTGTTAAAGCACATATCACCTATACAATTTTTTATGCAGCGCACAAGTATCGTTTTTTATATGGTATTGTTGCAGTGATTATTGCTATTACTACAGGATTTTTGTGTCGTTTGATTTTTCGAAAAGATTAACGCAAGGAAAATGTTAAGGCTTTTATTTTTTATGAAAAATTCGTAAGATAAGAAAAATAGGCACAACAACAATAGCTCCTGTCATAGTTATATGGAAGAAATTTGTAAGCGTTATAAATCCTGCTTCCCATAGTGATTGAAAAAAATCGACTATTTTTTGTATGAGGTTTCGAGGTGTCCATCCCAAAAAATTCATTACGATACCAATGAAGAATGAAAGGATAAGCAATTTTAGACTAACGCGGCTTGATTTTTCTCCAAGAAACGCATGAAAAGAATCTAATAATTTTTTTTTTCGCTTCATTTTAATATACTTTCAAAGATCGTGTTTTTTATTGTATTATCATGGTACAGCGATGTTATTATCATAAAGGAAAAACATTTTTTTATTTTTTCTTACTTTTTGAGTTTATCACCTTAGTCTGGTTAACGGTGCTGGTTTTTGAAATATACACATGTTTTATTGCATTTTTTGCGATATTTTCATGGCCCTTTTTTATTAAATAAAGGGATATCCTTTCGTTTCTGAGAATTTGTAGAGAAATTTTATAACGTTTCGATATTTCACATCAGAGTGAGAGTTCTAGTATATTGAAGATTTTGTAACGAACTTATTATTGTCGTGTATAGAAATAATATTTCAAGACAGTTTACTTAAAAAAAGACTATCTATTCTAATAAGGGTGTGCTTATATAAGTATTATATTTAGATATTTCAACCTTGGTGCATTGAAAAGATCTTTTTTTCTGAAAAAATGTAAGCAATGATAAGCAATGAATTGAGTGTTGTTAAAGGAGCAAAGATATTAAAAATACGATATTGAAAAAAGTTTTGTTATGTATATCCGCGTGAGGGAATGTAAGAGGTTTGTGGTGCCCGTGCTCCTTTTATTTGGAAATAAGATATAATTAGAAGCCGTTATTTAGTGGGGAATTATGGAAAAATTCAAAATTCCTCTTGCAGAAGGGGTAGAGGTGTTTCATGTTAGCCGATGGGTGAATTTTTCTGTTTTGTTAAAATATCAAATTATTATTAGGGTTCTTCGTTATTAAGGCGCTTGAGTTAACAGGGGAGAGCCCTTTGATGGCATAAAAACGCTAGAAGAAAGAAGTGACAAGCTTGCCTGATAATAGAGAAGAAGTCTTTGTCTTATCGCGTTCAATGGTAGACGTTGTAATATTATCAATAGATTTGTGATGGGTTATGTCATTCATCATATATTAAATTGCTTTTCGGTGCATATTGGGGGCTTGTTAAGTATGGACAGGAGAAAAGGTTGGAAAGTGGTGCTGTTTGAAAGTTTTAATACTTTGTTTTAGGGGCCTATGGATCGTCTAACCTTATGATTAAGCATGTTCTTGTTGCGTGGGAAATTTATATAATAAACTTTATTTAAAAGGAAAAGTTATGAACTTGAAGAAAAAAATATTGAAAGGGAGCAGCTTTCTTGTTTCTGCTTTTATTGCACTGGGGGTAGTTGGACAACAGGTTTCAGCAAAAACACCGGCTGATACCCTTGTGATGGCTTGGAATCTTGATGCAATCAGTACGTTTGATCCTGCGCAGCTCAATGATGTTTATGGAAGTGAAATTGTTCGCAATGTTTGTGATAACTTGGTGAGTACTGCGACAGATGATCCTGCTAAAATGGTTCCTGCTTTAGCAACGCATTGGGATGTTTCAGGTGATGATCACAGTACGATGATTACTTTTCATTTGCGTGATGGTTTGAAGTTTAATAATGGCAGATCAGCCAATGCCAATGATCTTGTTTGGGGTATGAAGCGGGTTGTCAAATTGAAGATGGGTAATGCGGCAATTTTTAATGAATATGGAATTGTAGAACAAAATGTTGATGATGCTTTGCAAGCTCCTGATAAGAAAACAGTTGTGATGAAATTTGATAAACCTTATCCAGCAGAACTTATTCTTAATAATATTGTTGCAAGTCCTGCAACAGCTTTGCTTGATCGTAACACGATTATGAAACACGAAAAAGATGGTGATTTGGGAAATCAGTATTTGAAGAGTCATGCTGCTTGTGTTGGTCCTTATCAGTTAAAAAGTTGGCGCCCTGGAGAAGCTCTTTTGTTGCGTGCAAGCTCTCACTATTGGGGACAAGCGCCTAAACTGAAGCAGATTTTAATTCGCCATGTTGCAGAGCCCGGAACACAACGCTTGTTGTTGCAAAAACATGATATTGATGTTGCTCGTAATTTGACACCTGAAGATCTTGCAGATCTGCAAAAAACAACAGATGTTAAAATCAAGGAAGTGTTAGAACCATCCATGATGTACTGGGGATTCAATATGACAAATCCCATTTTTGCTAAGGAAAAAGTACGCTTGGCGATGCGTTATCTTATAGATTATGAAGGTCTTGGCAAGAAGCTTCTTAAAGGGATTGGTGTTCCACGGGCCAGTTTTATTCCTCTTGGTAATCTTGGAGCTTTGGATGAAAAAGAGGGGCAACCCTTTAAGCTTGATATTCAAAAAGCAAAACAGCTTTTAGCAGAGGCCGGTTATCCGAACGGATTTGAGGCAAATTTTATTGTCTCAAACACTCCTTATACTTTGTTACTTGCTCAATCACTTCAAGATAGTGCTGCACAGGCGGGCGTGCGTCTTAAAATTGAACGTGTAGCAGGTACACAGTTGTTTTCAAAAGTGAATGCACGGGCTTTTGATACGGCTTTTATCGGATGGAATAATGATTCTGCGGATCCTCATACAATGGCTTCACGTCTTGTTTATAATCCAGATAATCGGCTTGAGGCTAAAAATACAGCCTATCCTAGTTGGCAGCATGGGTATTTTGATGCCAAAATGAATAAAAAAGTTGAAGAGGCGTTGTTTCAAAAAGATCCGCAAAAACGGGCACAAATATATGCTGATTTACAACGTGAACTTATGCAAAAAGGACCTTATGCGTTTATCTATCAGAAATATACTGTTATTGCGATGACGCCTGATGTCAAAAAGTGGGTTTGGAATAGTGCGCCACATATTTTTTATAGTAAAATTGAAAAATAAGAGTGTCTTCAATGCTGTTCAATAGATAAAGGGCATCGTCATGATATATTCGGCGTATTGTATAAATTTTCAAGTTTTGCAATGCGTCGAAGATCATAGGTAATGCGTGATATATTGTTGAATGTCTTTTCAAGACATTCGTTTAAAGATATTTTTCATTCTCATTAGAGGTGTATTTAAGTGGATGTTAAGATCGATATTTCAATTTCTCTGAATTAGAAAGTGGTCAATTTATTTGTTAAAAAACTGAGTATAACATAAAGAAACTAAGTGTAACAAATATCGCGGAATTTAGTGGTGCTAAAGGTGCAAAGGTTTTGCTGTGTTGAAGGAAAGTTTTGTTATGGGTGGGTACACAAGGGATATCAGTTTTTTATAGTGTTCATATTTTCTTTTGCTTTGAAAGATGATGAGATGTCATTTGGAGGGTGTTATTTTACGGGGAGTGATGAAAAAATTAAATTTTCTTTTGAAGAAGGAATAAAAGTCGTTGCACTTGGCAAACTGACAAATTTTCCTGTTTTATCAAATCGTCAAATTATTATGAAGGCTCTTTGTTATTAAGGTACTTGAGCCAAAAGGGGTAGTGCTTTGATGGTATAGAACACGCCGGAAGAAATACGAGACAAGCTTGCTTAACAAGATAGAAAAAATACAGGTTTTATAGTCTTCAATAGTAGGCGTTATGATATCGTGAATAAGCTCTGTTGTTGGTGAGCGTTCATTGTATATCAGAGTGTTTTCCTTTGTATGTTTTAGTTTGGCTTATAAGTGTAGACAGGAGGAGTCATTGACAAGAGGTGCTTGTTCTTGAAGGTTTTAAAGTTTGATCTTTAGGAGCCTATCGTTCGTCTAAACTTAATTATTAAGCACGTTTTGCTGTATGGGGAATTTATACAATAAACGTTAAAAGGAAAATTCTATGAACGTGAAAGGTTCTATGAACGTGAAAAGAAAAATATTGAAAAAGGGCGGTTCTTTTGTTTCTGCTGTTCTTGCAATGGGGATGTTTGTGCAACAAGTTTCAGCAAAAACACCTGCCGATACGCTTGTGATGGCTTGGAATCTCGATCCAATAAGTACATTTGACCCTGCACAACTCAATGACCGTTATGGAATTGAATTGGTTAACAATATTTGTGATAATTTAGTCGTTTCTGCTACAGATGATGCTACTAAAATGGTTCCCTCGTTAGCGAAGAGTTGGGATGTTTTAAGTGATGATCAGAGTACGGTGATTACTTTTCATTTGCGCGATGGTTTAAAGTTTTATGATGGTCGTCCTGCGAATGCCAATGATCTTGTTTGGGGTATGAAGCGGGTTGTCAAATTGAAATTGTCTAATGCGGCAACATTTAATGAATATGGAATTACAGAACAAAACGTTGATGAGGCTTTTCAAGCACCGGATGACAAATCGGTGGTGATGAAATTTGATAAACCTTATCCAGCAGAGCTCATTCTTAGCAATATTTCCACTAATCGCACTGCTGCCTTGCTGGATCGTGAGACACTCATGAAAAACGAACAAGATGGTGATATGGGAAACCGGTATTTGGCAAGTCATTCTGCTTGTGTTGGTCCTTATCAGCTAGAGAGTTGGCGTCCTGGAGAAGGGATTTTGTTGCG